>JBGTEC010000128.1:0-25133 GCA_041747995.1 Wenzhouxiangella sp. | reverse complement strand
CTGGTCGCGAACCTCCAGCCAGGAACCGAGGTGATCCAGGGCGCGATTGAACACGAACATCAGGGCCTCGGCCGCATCGGTAGCGACCGGTAATTCCAGACGCAGGGCAAAGTTCTCGGGTGGCTGCCAGCCGGCCAGGGGCGTATCGCGGTAGCCGAATAGCTCGTCCAGGCAGGTGTTCAGATGTTTGCCGAACCGTCGCGCTCTTTCCGCTGTGGGCAGGCGAGTCAACTGGCCAACGGTTTCCAGGCCGCAGCCGGCAAGTGATCGGGTCTGTTCCGGGGCCAGTTCCAGGTTCGTCAGCGCCAGGCCAGCCAGGTAACGACGTAGTTCGTCAAGGCCGGTGATACGCTGGTTCAGCCGGGCCAGCAGGCGCGCCGGCGCCAGCGCCGGGGCCAGTCCGCAGCGCACGCCAAAACCCTGTTCGGCCAATTGTTTGCACAGGCGGTTCAGCAATGGCTCGATGCCGCCACTCAAGCACTGGCTGCCACCGACTTCAAGCAACACGGTATCAGGTGGCGCCAGCACCACCTGATGGCTGTGGCCATAAGCCGTCAGGGCAATCTGCTCCAGCGCCCGGGTTTCGGCCCGACGATTGCGTGGCCGGCTTTGCAGTTGCGGCAGGATGGCCAGTGCGCTGGTCAAGGCCTGGTCTGGCCGGATACCTTGTGCACGCGCCAATCGTCCGGCCTGAAGAATGCGAGCCTGACCTCGTACTATTTCATGCACGGCAACAGGTCCCTGTTCCCGGCTAAGCTGCCATACGGCAGTCAGCGGCAAAGCGGGGCACCACACCGCGGCCCAGAGTGCCTGGGCAGGGCTATTCATGGCCCCTTGATCCTTGCCTGCTTCGACCGTAGCGGGACGATGTTGCCACGACCCAGGTGCAGGCGCCTGGATTTGCCATTGCCGCGCAACAGCACCAGTTCCGGGCCCGGATGAATGCTCAGGCGCAGGGCAGCCAGCGATGGAGGTGGTTGCTGGCCGGGGCGATAACAGACAAAGACCGGCGCCGAACCACTTTCGGCCGCCAGTTGCAGACGACGAATGGCCCGGGGCTGAACCTGGCCACGCGGATGCCAGACTATGACCGCCCCGCAAAGACCACTTTTCAGGCTCTGTTCGGCCACCCAGAGCGCCTGCCTGGGCTCATGTGTCACGACAAGTCGTTCCAGTGCAATACCCGCCTGGCAGAGGTGTTGAGGGCAGGGAATCAACGGTGGCGAGGCAAAGATCACGGGGAGTCCCTGGCGAGTCTGTTCGGCCAGCATGGGCAACAGGATCGCCAGTTCGCCGACACCGAAGCGGACGGGCAAAAGCTCACTCAAGCGTCCGCATGGCCAGCCTCCGGCAGGCAGCCAGGCATCCAGATCCAGGCGTCCACTGGCCAGTGCCGTCCCAGCCGGCCGCTGGCGTCCCCGCCACAGATCCGGGCGGGAATCCAGCAATTGCTCAAGCGGTTGGTGGGGCTTGCTCATGGTTCATGCGCTCCGGCTCAGCGAGTTCGCCCGGAGAGAGCCCCCGGGACTCAATACTATATTAAATTACAGTTATAGGGAAGAGGGGAACGGGAAATAGGAACTCAGGGTGTTGCAGGCTTGCAATGAAAACGTGATGAGTTTTGCGGCATGAGTTTTTTTGCAGAGAAACCAGGGGACTAATCGCAAAAAAGGAGTTAGGCTTTGTGCCAGTTCAGATCAGTGGGTCATGAAGAGGGTGATCCTTATTCAGCGCCATGGAGCGACTTGGTCCAGTCGGGACTCAAACTGCCGGTCTTTGCGGCAGGGAAGGCGCGGGACTTTGATTCGCGTCGCATTTTGGTCTGATTAACTCCGCCAATGCTGAAGAATCGCAGGTTTGGCACGGTTCATGAACTAGCTGTTACATCATCAGGGAGCGTCAATATGGGTCAGGGCACATTGAAAGTCGATATGACCGGCAAAGGTGCTTGTCTCAGGATTCTGATCGGGATTGCCCTGATGCTGCTGGCCGGGGGGATGTTGTTGAGTCTCGAAGTAGCAGCACAGTCACATAATTTCCATCACTACGATACCGATAATGGGCTGATGCAGATTCAGGTGCTTGCCGTTCACCAGGATCAGGTTGGCCATATATGGGCGGGAAGCTATGGTGGCGTCAGCCGTTACAACGGTCACACTTTCTACAACTACACCACCGAGCAGGGGTTGTCAGATAATGTAGTAGAAGCCATTGCCAGCGATCGTCACGGCCAGGTCTGGGTCGGAACGAGTCGCGGTCTGTGTCGATATCTTTCCGAGCAGGGCCGCTTTGAATGCGTGGATGAGCCGGTATTGCAGGATAGCCGCATCCATGCCCTGTACGGTGGGGCCGATGGTCTCTGGGTCGGCACGGATCAGGGCCTGTTTCATCTCATGGACGGTCAGGTGCATGCCCGCTTTCAACAACCGGAGCTGCCATCGAACGTTGTCCGCAGCATTACCCGCGATCACCTTGGCCAGCTATGGGTAGGTACCAGCGCCGGCCTGGTTCGCCATGATTCGGCGCGGCAATCGTTCGACACCGTTGCCCTCCCTGTAGTCGCGGACCGCATGATCACCGCGCTGCTGGCTGACGAACAGCAGTTGTGGGTGGGAACGGAACGTGGACTGTTCCGTTACCGGGGCGACGCCGTCGAGAGCATGCCTTTGCCGGTGGAAGCAAGGCAGGCGGCCATATCTGGCCTGACCTTGGACGGCAGTGGCAGGTTATGGGCCGCAACCAGTCTGGGTCTGCTTTGGCAACGGGATGATGATTTCGAGTTGCTGACCACCGCCAACGGCCTGTTGTATGACATACATTTCAGTATCAGTACCGATCGGGATGGTCTGATCTGGTTTGGCCATGATGGCGGCTTGAGCAAATGGGTGCCGACCGCCTTTACCGGTTACCGTCGAGCACATGGATTGCATGATTCATTCGTGCGTACGATCAACGAAGATGAGGCCGGACGGCTATGGCTTGGTACCCGATCGGGTATTCAGATCGTGCCCTTTGACAAGGGCTGGAGCTTCGCTGCATCCGAGTTGATCACCAGCGCCGATGGTCTCGTTGATGAGCGCGTTTACGCGATTGATTTTCCAGCCCCTGGGGTAGCGCTGATCGCGACCGGTCATGGACTGGTGCAATGGGAGCAGGATGGGGGGGTGACCCGGATCTATACCGATGTCGATGGCTTGCCGGTCAATCAGACTCAGGCCGTATTGACCGATAGCGCTGGCCGGACCTGGATCGGCACCAACAATGGGACGGTTGTGCTCGAGGATGGCCTGATCAAGCCGATTGATGATCCGGGCCTGGGCGCAGCTTATGTCTATCGTTTCAGAGAGGATGGGCAGGGCCGGGTATGGGCCGTTGCTCGCACGGGTCTTTTTATCCATGAAGCCGATGGTTCGGTTACCCGACTGGCCGGTGCCGATGGCCTGAGCGATGCCACCCTCTGGGACATGAGCCCGGATCCGCATTCGGGCATGTGGGTGGGTAGTAACGGTGACGGGCTGTTTCACATCAGCGCCAATGGCGACATTCGCCAGTTCACGACGCTTGAGGGCCTGACTGATGACTTCGTCTGGCAGGTTCTGGTCGACGCCCGAGGTCAGGTCTGGACCTATACCAACCGCGGACTGACCCGGTTCGACGGCGCTGAGTTTGTTCGATTCAATCGCTATGATGGCTTGCTCCACATGGAAGGCGGTGCCACCGGCACCTGGGAAAGTCATGACGGCACATTGTGGTTTGCCTCTGCCGATGGTCTCATGCGCTACGATCCAGAACTCAGCGTCGCGCTGCCGGCGCCGCCGAAAACAATCCTTGAACAAGTCGATCTCAATGGCAGCCCGATCATGGCCGGAGCCATCTTGCCGTACAGCCCGGGCACAATTGATTTTCACTATGCGGCGCTGAGTTTTCGTGCCGTGACCGATCTGCGCTATCGCTTCCGTCTTCGTGGAATCAGCGATATCTGGTCGGAGCCGATTCGCTATCGCCCGATCACGTTTGCCAGCTTGGGTAGCGGTAGCTACGTATTCGAAGTCCAGGCCATCCTGCCGGGAATGAGGTGGGATGATGCTCCGGTCAGTGCATTCGCATTCACTGTTCACCGGGCCTTTTGGGAGACCATCTGGTTTTGGTCACTGGTGGTCATTATGCTGATCGTCATTGTGCTGCTGCTGATGCGCTGGCAGTCGAGGCGTGGCGAGCAGCATCGTCGTGAGTTGGAACAGCTGGTACAAGAGCGTACTCGCGAATTGAAGCAAGCCAATCGACAGCTCAAGGATGCGGCAATCACCGACCCGTTGACCGGGCTGCACAACCGACGCTTCCTGCTTAACCAGATCACCAAGGATATCGCCCAGACCCTGCGCGCCTATTCCGGCACGGCGTTGTTTCCGAATCGTGATATTTTGTTCATGATGTGCGATCTTGATCATTTCAAGAAGATCAACGATATCCACGGTCACCTTGTGGGTGATTATGTGTTGCGGTCTTTTGCCGAACTGATCAGCAAGGAGCTTCGTGAATCCGACTACATGGTGCGCTGGGGAGGTGAGGAGTTTCTCATCGTTGCGCGTCAGACCGAGGCGTCTTGTTGCAGCGTCGTTGCCGACCGGGTCATGAAGGCGATTCGGGAAGCGCGCTTTATTCCCAACGAAGGACAAGAGCCATTGTCCTGCACCTGCTCGATCGGCATTTCCCAGTTTCCATTCATGCCGGGCCGGCCTGATGCCTTGAGCTGGGAGCAGGTCATCGATATCGCCGACACCGCCGTCTACATGGCGAAGCGTGAAGGTCGTGATCGCTGGGTTGCCATCCATGGCACCGAGCACGCCGATATCGAAAGCAGTGCCGAATTCGTCGCCCGGATCAAGGCCGACACCGATTTACTGAGTGAAAGTGGCCAGATCCGAATCGAGCGCAGCAACCAATGACGCCACCCTCTATTCAGGCTCGTTCTCCAACGAGCAAAACAACACATCAAGCTGTCGGTGCGCCGGTGAAGTGGCGGCGCCTGGAGGTCACAGCGCTGATCGGGGCCCTGGTTTTGATCATGGGCACGGCAATCGGTTTTACCCTGTTTATCGTTCATTTGCAGAGTGCAGCAACCGCCTATATGGCAGGCAACAGCCACTGGTCGCGTGCCCAGATTGCAAGTGTTTTCGCCCTTTATCGTTACACGGACAGCGGCGATCCGGCCGAACTGGCGGCTGCGCGGGCCGTGCTTGACATACCCTTGGGCGACCGCGACGCCAGACTGGCCATGGAAGCGCCCGTATTGGACCGGGAGGCTGCTCGCGAGGGCCTGCTGCGGGGTGGCAACCACCCCGACGATGTGGATGGCATGATCTGGTTGTTTCGTAATTTTTGCCGGTTGCCGAAGCTGCGGGATGCAATTGACATCTGGCGTGAATCCGATCAGCCCATTCTGGAATTGGTTGAAGTGGCTAACGCACTGGAACTGGCCTGGGCCGAGGGTGCGCTTGATCAAGCGACCCGCCAGCAGGCGTTGGTGCGGTTGGAGAGGGCGAATGCGAGTAACTACGAATTTAGTCAGCGTTTTGTCGGTGCCTTTACCGAAGCCACGCTGTTGATGCGCAATATCCTCTACGTTGCCGCTGTCGTGGTGATGATCATTTTGTCGCTACTGGCCGTGCTTGCCGCCTGGCGCCTGATCAGGCTGATCGGTCTCTCGCAGCGCCGCTTCAGAGCCATTTTCGAACAGGCGGGCGTTGGCATGGCCGAACTCAGTCCCGACGGCCAGTTCAACCAGGTCAATTCAGCGCTTTGCCGGATATTGGGTCATTCGCGAGAAACCCTGCTGACAAAACGCTACCAGGACGTGGCCCATCCGGAAGATGCGGACATTGGTTTCGAGCGCGGTCGCGACCTGCTTACGGAAACGGGACAGGACATTACCCTTGAGCAGCGCTTCATTCGTGGCGATGGCGGCGTGGTGTGGGGACGATTGACCGCCTCCGTGATTGAGGAAAGCAGAGCGGTGCCACAAGCCCTGATTGCAGTCATAGAGGATATTTCCGAGTCTCATCGCCTGTCGATCGAGCTCAGTTATCAGGCCTCTCATGACAGCCTGACCGATTTGCTCAATCGCCGCGCGCTGGAGCGACGACTGGCCAGTGCGCTGCACGCAGTGCGGGAAAACAAATCATCATTTGCCTTGTGCTTCATCGATCTGGATGAATTCAAGGTAGTCAATGACACCTGCGGCCACGCCGCCGGTGACCAAATGCTGCGCCAGGTCGCCGAGCTCCTACGGGCCCAGACGCGCGAAGGGGACGTACTGGCGCGGCCAGGAGGCGATGAGTTTGCGCTATTGCTCGAAGGCTGTGATCTGGCCACCGCCGGGCGGGTGGCCCAAAAGCTGCGCCGGGCACTGGAAGAGTTTGTTTTCAAATGGCAGGATCGGACCTTCAACGTCTCGTGCAGCATGGGTGTGGTGCCCGTGACTCCGGATTCGGTCGACATTGGCAGCGTCATGCGCTCGGCAGATATTGCCTGCTACCTGGCCAAGGAGAAAGGACGCAACCGGGTCCACGTCAGCAGTGACGGCGACGAGCAGGTGGCACGACGGCGTGGTGAAATGGAATGGCTGAGCCGCATTCGGGCCGCCCTGGCTGAAGACCGACTCTATCTTGATGCCCAGCGGATTGTGCCCCTGCAGCGTTCCGAGCCAGTTCGCTACGAAGTGCTGGTCAGGCTGATTGACGAAGACGGCAAGAACGTTCTGCCCGGCGCCTTTTTGCCGCCGGCCGAGCGCTTCGGTACTGTCCATGAAATCGATCGCTGGGTGATTCGCCAGGTATGCCGAACGCTGGCGGACAGTCCGGGCCATCTGGCTGAACTCGGGGCCTGCCATATCAACATTTCTGGTCGCTCATTCGACCGCCGAGAATTTCAGGGCTTTGTGCTCGATACATTGAAGCATTACGCCATACCGCCCGACAAGCTCTGCTTCGAAATCACCGAAACCGCAGCGATGAGGAACCTGGGTGACGCGGTGCGTTTCATGCATGTCCTGGGCAAGCACGGCTGCCGCTTCGCCTTGGATGACTTTGGTGCCGGGTTGTCATCGTTCGGCTATTTGCGTCGTCTGCCGGTCGAGTATCTGAAGATCGACGGCATCTTCGTCCGCGACATCGTCGAAGACCAAACAGACCTGGCCATGGTCCGAGCCATCAATGAGATTGGCCTCACCCTGCACAAGCAGACCATTGCCGAGTTCGTCGAAGCCAATCAGGCCCGGGAGCTGCTGCGAAAAATGGGCGTCCATTATGGCCAGGGTTACGGCATTCATCGGCCGGAACGGCACCAGGATCTGATCGGCAAGGGGTCATGAGTAACTTTCCCTCTCCGCCATTAATAAATAAAGCCCAAAGCAGCCTCAAAGCTCGGCGAAGTGACAGCGAATATTGTCAATTCGAGACGATTAGAAACCCGGATATTTGGAGCCAACGCGGTGCCGAGATAGATTAGGCCTCAGGCAGCTTTCCTACAGTAAGTCCTAGCCCCCGCAACTCCTCACCGTCAATTTGCACACGAACCCTGAGAGAGCAGGATGAATCAAAATTGATGGGTGAAAAAACGAGCATGAATTGGATGACTTGAGCCCTGCTTGGGAAAGATGGACCTGAATCATCATCAGCAGAATCAGAGGCTGCACGCAACTGCTGCTCATCCACTGTGACCTCTTGCAGCACCTCATTGTCTCTATAAACCTTCAAGCTCATGGCGGCGATAGGCTCGGCCACCGGAACAATCACTTTGACAGCCAGGCAGAGCTTGGGAAGTATTGTGGGAAATTTTGGAACAAACAGGTTCGTCGAATAGGCACCAATAAAAGACACCTTGCCGGAAACTTCCTGGCGGATATCATCACAGAAAAGGGTTTCTACATGACGCAGGCTCATTCCTGGCGACTCCGGAACAAGGCCTCCCGGCGGCGCAGCGCCTGATCCAGCCGGTTCATGTCGATCTCCAAGGCCCTGGCCAACTTGCGGCAGGTTTCGATGGTGAAGTTCTCCGTACCCCTTTCGATCCGGGCGACGTGCGACTGACTTGTAGACAGCACATCGGCCAACTGGGTCTGCGACCACCCCTTACGCAATCGCAGTGTTCGCACCGTTTCGCCATCTTCGCCATAGAACTGATCCGCAACCCAGTCCCGGCCTGTTTCAAGTTCTGCGCGCCCTGTCGGGTCCTGCTCCCATTCCGAAATCAGATCCTGGATGGTGGAATAACGAGCCGGCGGCGGCTCACCCGGAGCCTGAAAGTCCTCGAAAGCAACAATCTGGCAGCGTGTTTGACTTGTCGCCTCACCTAACTCGCCAAAATTAACCGTGTAGGTCTTGATAGGCGCGGAGGATGCGGCGCCCGATTGGGTGGTCTTCGTCATAGTCAAAATCCCGTGGCGCTATCGCCAGTACGTAATAATTCCGCTTTCCGGGCAGATAGGCATAAATAATCCGGTAACGGACACCGGCTTGATCTAGATCCCAAACCTTCAGTCGCCACAGGTCGTGCCCCTGTCGCCATTGTCTCTGCCATCTGCTGACATGAAAATCTTCTGAACCGCGTACCCCGAAATCATGATCGGTCAAGCTTTCCAGAAGGCCCTGATCACCAGAAATTTGCTCCAGCAGGGCCACAATTCGGCCTGCAGATACCGGATCAGTCTGGCACAATTCCCGCAGATCCTGGCTGGCATCGTCGTGAATGAATAGAGAGAACAATATATCTACCTAGATATAAATTCGTCAAGTGAAATTATTGTGCTGCGCCATAAGACCCCCGCACCGCCTGCTGCCAGATGTGCCCGTAAACCGCTTTTGCCACCCGGGCTTTCTCTTCACGTGAGAACGGTGGCGACGGCAAACTGGAATAGACCTGATTCAGCACGAACACTTCAATGTCAGCCTTGGTCTGTTCCTTTTCCCAGAAACGATCGATTTGGGCGAGCTGGGTCTGGATGGCAGCGAGCAGCTCCCGGCTGGCCTGCTTGACTTTTTCGCGGTCCGCCTTGCTCAATTGATCCTTTTTCAGCAGGTCGAACAACGCCAGCTCATCCTCGCTTAGCCCCTCCTCGACGCCTCGCCGCTCCTCCGCATCGAGTCCGGCCAACAGATCGGTCAACTGCTTGAACGTCTCTTCGATGGTCACCCGGTCCTTGTCATCGTTGTAGCAAGCGACGATGTCTTCGTACTTCTGCTGGTAATCCATGCGGGTGGGGTTGCGCGCCAGCATTCGGGCCAGTTTTGCTTCGACAATCTGGCGAATGTCCTGAACCGCGGTGGCCTTGCGCTGAACCTTGCTTGCGAACTCGTCGCGCAGCTTCTTCATGTCGATCTGACTCAGGTCGAAGGTCAAATCGTCGGCCTGGTCCGCACCCGGAGCGTGCGCACTTATGGCCTCGTTGACGATACGATGCAGCTCTTTCAAAAGCTCAGTCACGTCGGCCGTGTCGCGCCGTTCGGTCAGTTTCTTGTAGATGGCTTCAATGTTGTCATGACGCTCGCCATATGCGAAGGCCGAAGGCTCCATCAGCAGGGCCTTGAATCGACTGAAAACCTCGCGAGCGAGCACCTCGAAGCGCCGCTTGGCGTCTTCGCTGGTATAGACGGCTTCAACGCCGTCCTTCAGAAGGCCAATGCGGGAAAAACCCGTCGAGCCGATCAACGCTGAGGCGTCGAAACCCAGAACGCGCAGATGCGCCTCGGTCGCTTCGATGGCCTCGATCAGGGCCTGTACGCGCTCCTCGATGGGTGCGATGAAGTCCGCCTCGCCGCTGCCGTCATCGCCGAGTGCGTACTGGGCCAGTGCCTTACGCAGGCTCTTGAGCATACCGTTATAGTCAACGATCAGGCCGAAATCCTTGCCCGGGTAGACGCGGTTGGCGCGCGCGATCGCCTGCATCAGGGTGTGTGCCTTCATCGGCTTGTCGATGTAGAGCGTGGACAGGCATTCCACGTCAAAGCCGGTCAGCCACATGGCGCAGACGATGGCGACACGGAATGAGTGCTCAGGGTTCTTGAAGGCGGTTTCCACGTCGATGCGCTCACCACCGGTCGTTTCGAAGCCCTGCTTCATCAACGCGCGGTGCGGGATAATATCGAAACCCCACTTTGCGAAATCCGCGACTTCGTTCTGAGCCTCGCTGATGATGATTCCGATCAGAGTCTCATCCAGCCAATCGGCCTGGGCTTTGAGCCGGCCGGCTTCGGTCAACCGCTCCGCCCGGAGGTCGGCGTCGGTCATGTCAGCCGCCAAGGCCCGCTTCGCCTGCTCGGCCGCGCGCACCTGGGCGAGCTTCGCTCGCCAGTGCGGCAAGATCAACTGGTGCATTCGGGCGCAGGTGATCTTGTCGATGCAAACGAACATTACCTTGCCCGATTCCCATCGCGTGGCGCAGTGTTCGACGAAATCGGACGCAATCCGGTCCAGGCGCTCGTCGGCGGTGATGACCTCGTAGTCCTTGCCCAGCAACTTGTCGAGCAGTGCGGCCTGGTCGGGGTCGAGTTCGGCTTGCGCGATCTTCTCGGCGATGCGATCGTTCAGGTCGGTACGTGCCACGCCGAGTTTCTCGCCACGGTTCTCGTAGACCAGCTTGACCGTGGCGCCATCTTCTTCGGAGCGCTTGAAATCGTAGCGCGAGACGTAGTTACCGAAGATGCGCCGGGTCAGCTCGTCCTGCTTGAACAGCGGTGTGCCGGTAAAACCGATGAAGGCGGCATTGGGCAGGGCCAGGCGCATATTGCGTGCCAGCCGCCCGGCCTGAGTACGGTGGGCCTCGTCGGAGACCACGATGATGTCGTCGCGCGCGCTGTAGGGCTGGTCGGGCTTCACGTCCTTGTTGAACTTGTGGATCAGGCTGAAGACGTAGGGGTGGTTTTCCTGCAGTACCCGCTCCAGGTCATCGCCCGATGCCGCACGTGGTGCCTTCTTGCCGGCAATTCCGCAACCGACAAAGGTCTTGTAGATCTGGCCATCCAGATCCTGCCGATCAGTCATCAGCAGGAAAGTGAAGTTGCCCGGCACCTTGCGCCGCACCTTTTCGGTAAAGAAAGCCATGGAATAGGACTTGCCGCTGCCCTGGGTATGCCAGAACACACCCAGGCGGCCGAGGTCGGGATGGGCGCGTTCAATGATATCTACCGGGCCGGCCGGGATATATTCAGACTGAGTCTCGGCGACGGCTGTCAAAGGCTCTTCATACTTGCTCCGACGCTTGGTCGGCTTGCGGCGCTCCAGCGGCAGTTCGACCACCCGGTTGGTGAGCCGCTGGCCATCGGGCAATTCCGCCTTGATCATTTCCTGTCGCCGCACGGAATCCACAGCCCGGTTCACACCCAGTACCTGATGGTTGCGAGCCACCACTTTTCGGGTTGCCCCCGGCTTGCTTTCGTCGAACAGGATAAAGTTCTCGACCAGGTCCAGCAGCCGGTCATGGGCGAGCATGCCGTTCAACAGCCGCTCGGCATCCACGCTGCCCGCGTCGGCCTCGTCCAGCCGCTTCCACTCGTTGAAATGCTCCCACTCGCTGGTGATCGAACCAAACCGGGCCCGGTCGCCGTTGGAGACGATCAGGAAAGCATTATGGTGGAAGGCATGAGCGATAACGTGCTCGTCCTTATAGTCGGCCAGGTTGCCGTCAAAGCCAGAGCGAATGTTGTTATAGACCGCTTTGAGCTCGATAAAAACCAGCGGCAAACCGTTGACGAAGCAGACCAGGTCGGCGCGGCGGTTGTAGTGCGGTGTGCGCAGGCCGCTCAGCTTCAGTTCGCGCACGGCCAAAAAGCGGTTGTTGGCCGCCGTATCGAAATCGATCACCCGGGCGCGGGCGTTTTTCTGCCGGCACTGGGCATCGCGATAGCTGACCGGCACGCCGCCGCGAACCAGTCGATGGAAATCGCGGTTGTGCTGGACCATGGAGCGGCTGACATCGTAGACCGTCAGCTTGCGAACGGCCTCGGTAACGGCCGCTGCGGGCAGTTCAGGATTGAGGCGTTCGAGGGCTGCGCGCAGGTCGCGGGTCAGGACGGCTTCGGAAGGATCGTTTCGGCCCAGCGTGCCGTTCGGGCCGAAGGTTTCGGTGTTCCAGGCATAAACGCTGTCCCAGCCGAGCTTGTGCTCAAGGTGCTCGGCAAACGTCTGCTGGACCAGGCGATCCTCGCTGTTGACGCCGGTTACGGCCATCCGACCCGGCTCTGTCTGCTGTGTTGGCTCACACTGCGAGTTCTCCGTTCATCAGACGGGGGAGGAGGAGATCGCGGGCTTGGACGAGTTTTTCATTCTGACTCGTCAGGTTTGCGATCTGCTCATCGATAGCCGAGGCCGAGGCTTCAAACTCTGTCAACAACAGGTTAGCCGGCACCAACAATTCCTGCCCCTCAAGTTCCTTCTTGTTGGTGGCGGCATAAATTGCACCTGAGCCAATGATGTCCTCAGCGTAAAAATGGGTTTTCAGCGCGTAGAGCAGGAAAGACTGCTGCTTGGTTCTTGATCGGATGGCGGCGAGCCCACGCCCCAACACAATCCTGTCCCGCGTGGTATTGATGCGTCCTACTGGGGCACGAACGCTGACGAGAATATCGCCGGCCTCTGCAATCTTGGTGACACTGGTCGAGTACTTACGGTGACTGACAAAGCGGAATCCATATTCGGTCACGCCCTGATGAAACGGCAGCCCATCGCCCGCATCGTTGTAGAACTCTGATTTCGGGCTCTGGCCCATGACAACTTCCGCCAAATCGATCAAGTGTCGCCGCCTCCAACCCTCGGGAAGGCCATCGGTGATCCTGGCGTGTTCGTGGCCGGGGAAGCGGAGGTGGACGAACCACTCGCGGTAGAGCAGCCGCGCCGCCTCCTCCAGCAAGGCAATCCGCCGCCGGTTGTTCTCGATCAGGTCGTCGTAGGTGGACAGGATTTCGGTGATTCGATCCTGAGTATCTCGATCAGGAAGATAGATTGGGAGGCCATGAATATGGTTTCTATTGAGTGTCGGATTTGCTCCGCCGACATTGAATCGCTCAAGGTTCAAACACTTCAGCGCAAAATACACAAAGCGAGAGCTGTTGCCATTCAGCGACTTGCTCCAAAGTGTTGTGTCGTGCGGCCAGTAATCGCTCTCCGAGAAGTGAACCGAACCAAGCGTGCCCTTGCGGCCAATGATTACGCCTGGCCCATCGACTTTTGCTTCGTTGTGCCAACTGTTCACTCCCGATGATGAAATAACTGGCACCTCACCCGCGCTCTGTTGAGCTTTCGTGATGTCAAAGCCACGCTGGAGATGGACCAAGTCCTGCAATATCGCAGGCTTCCAGTGCTTAGCACCAAAATAGGCTGTCACGCCCCAAGCTCCTTGAAGTTCTGCTCAATCCGCTGCGCCAACTCTGCCGCCTCCTCATTCAAACCCTTCAAGTCAATATGAATGACCCGTAGCGCCTCCTCGAAGTCGAAATCCTCATCCACTTCCTCCGGCGCCACGCCGACATAGCGGCCGGGCGTGAGGCTCCAGTCATGTTCGGCGATCTCGGCCCGATTAACGAGTTTGACCAGGCCCTCGACATCGCGCAGTTCACCCTGAGGAAAACGCTCTTGGAGCCAGTCGGCCTGCTTGACGAAGTAGCGTACCTTGCGCAGCGCCTCGGCGGCTTCGGCCCGCGCGGCCTCCAATGCCTTGCGCGCTTTGTTAACCTCTAAATTGGTCCAGTGTTCGGATTTCCGAGCATTGAGCTCCTTAACTGAGATATCGACAACCCGGCCAGCCAGCTTGGCGGCCAAGTCGATTTGTTTGGTCAGGTCACGGCACAGTTCAGCGGTGCCGTGCAGGCCTTCGCGGGCGGCGTGCAAGGTGGTGTTGTCGCGCCCGTCGCCGTTGGCGCTTCCTGTCCATCGTTCGACCCGCCTGGCCACCTCTTTGTTGAATGCGGCGAGGTCGCCCTTCATCGTGGCCCGGGTTGCGGTCAACTCGTTCCAGCTTTGCGTCAGCGGGTCAGGATCACCCTGCTCGGTTGCAAACGGCGTCATCAAGTCAATCAGTGCCGTCAGGCCGTCTTCGAATACGGCCAGCGGTCCGGCGGCGACTTGTCCCCGCGCCACGGCCTCGGCCAGGTAGGATTCGACCAGTGCCAGAAAGCGTTCGCTCAGGCCGCGATGCAGCCAGACAATGGCGGCAATGTTTTTCTGTTGCTCAGGCGAGAAATCGCAGATCGAGCGCGAGACCTTGCGGAAGATATTGCGCGCATCGAGCATCAGCACCTGGTCGGCGCGCTCGGGGTCGCGTTCCTTGGCCCGGTCGTAGAACCAGAGCTGGCAGGGCACAGTGCGGGTATAGAAGAAGTTACCGCGGATATCGATCATCACGTCCACCGCGCCGCTCTCGATCAGTTTCTGGCGCACCTTGGCCTCATCGCGGCCGGCGCTGGAGGCCTGTGAGGACATCACCACGCCGGCGCGACCGTTCTCGTTCAGGTAGCTGTAGAAGTATTGCAGCCAGAGATAATTGGCGTTCGAGACCTTCTTGTTCTTGTTGACCCCCGGCAGGCCGAAGGGTAGGCGCCGGTCGCCTTTGACCTTGTCGGCGTCGACCTCGTCCACGTTAAACGGCGGATTGGCCATGACGAAATCACACTGGCCGAACAGCTCGTGCGGGTCCTTGTAGTAGGTGATGGACTCGTTGCCGGCGCGAATGGCGCCTTGCAGGCCGTGCACGGCGAGGTTGATCTGGGCGATTTTCGCAGTGGTCTCGTTCTTTTCGTGGCCGTAGAAGGTGACGCGCTGCATGGTGTCAAGGCCTTCATGCTCGATAAAGTGGCTGGACTGTACGAACATGCCGCCGGAGCCGCAGGCCGGGTCGAAGACGATGCCGTGATCGGGCTCGATTACGTTGACGATGGTCTGGACGATGGACGGCGGGGTAAAGAACTCGCCATTGTCGTGCGCGCCCTGCTTGGAGAATTCGGCCAGGAAGTACTCATAGATGCGCCCGAAAACATCGCCCGAAGCCTCGCGCAGCGCCTCGGTATCGAACTTGCGCATCATGCTTTCGAGCAGTTCATCCTCGAAGCGCTCGTAGTCCTTTGGCAACTGGCCGGCCAGCGGCGGAAAGTGGTCCTCGACAGCCTCCATGGCCGCGGTCAGTGCGGCGCCCAACTGACCGTCCGTGGGCTGGTCCAAAATCACGTCATATCGCGCAGCTTCCGGCAACATCATCGCCCGGCGGCGAGTGAAATCAGCCTCGACCAGATCCCGCTCCGGCATCTGGCCGGCGGCCTGGTCAGCCTCGATCGCCGCCAGCGCCTCGTAATAGCGGTTGGTCGCCTGGCGCAGGAACAACAGGCCCATGATCGGCATGAAGTATTCATTCGAAGCCAAGCCTGAGTTGGCCCGGAGGTCATCGGCCACCTTCCAGAGGTCGGCGTCGAACTGGTCGATATCAGCGAAGTGATCTGCAATCATTCTGCGTTGGAATTGCCTTTATTGGTTTGAGTTTTTGATTCCGTCGGCTTTTGGGTCGTCCTTTCCGGAATTTCTCACCAGCCAAGAACGCCACCGCAAGCCTGTTCCCTTTGAGAGATTGTTGTTACGGCAGTAGTCGTGGCCAAGTCTTCCCGCCAATCTGACGCCTGATGAAGCCCTGTAATTGACCTTGTCATCCAATATAACCTAAAGGAGTGGCATCAACTGCCGCAATCAACTTGACTGGAGCAGAGCGGGGCTTGCCGTTCGGACTGCCGCTTGGGGGGGGGGGTAGTGAGCTCGCCGGCGGCTCGGTTTGAACCGGGGTTCAATCCAGGACACCCTCTCCGCCATTAATAAAAAAGCCCGCGCAAGGCGGGCTTCTCTATTAATGGCGGAGAGGGTGGGATTTGAACCCACGAAGGGCTTTCACCCTTGCCGGTTTTCAAGACCGGTGCATTCAACCACTCTGCCACCTCTCCGTAAACTGAATTGTAACTACTTCTATCCTGCCCAGGGCCGCCTGCGGCGGGCGGTTCTGGCGAACCGCGAGAGGGTGGGATTGACTGCGCGCCTTTGGCGCTTGCCCTCCGCTACCGCTCCGGGTTGCTCCGTCCGCTCTGCGGACTGCACATCGAACTCGCCTGACGCTCGGTTTGAACCCACGAAGGGCTTTCACCCTTGCCGGTTTTCAAGACCGGTGCATTCAACCACTCTGCCACCTCTCCGTGAAACAAATTGTAAGACCATGGGCGGAGAGGTTCGAACCCCTCCTGCTCCGGCCTTTTCCATCTTATCAACACCGGTGTTTACGGTGTTCTTTCGTATTGGCGGAGAGGGAGGGATTCGAACCCTCGGTACGGTTTAACCCGTACACTCACTTTCCAGGCGAGCCCATTCGACCACTCTGGCACCTCTCCGTAAACCTGGTGGCAAAACACCCTGCGGCGTTTTGATCAAGCCCGCCATTTTAAACCATGCATAGGCTGCTGGCCACAGTTTTCACTGCTCGGCAGCGTTTCGGGCTCCAGTGTCTGACTGGGGAGCCCGGATCCAGGGGTTGGATCGATCCACCGGCTCTGGCCGTTCCCGGCCGCATGCCCAGAAAGTAGCGATATTGACGGAGAACGACGGGTTGAAGATTTCGGCCATTGTCGGCGCCCGGGTCTGGCCACAGATGATCTGTCCGGAGGCGAGAACGGTGCGGGTTCCGCTGCTGCCGTCGTTGGCCTGCCAGCGATCGCTGGACGAGGTGACCGTGCCGACGTAGTCGTTGATCCAGCCCGGGGAGGCGGGCAGGGCAGGTACGGGAGCGGCCTTGAATGAATCGGTCTGATCGGGCGCATTGCGCCAGCTTTCATCCTGGCGGATGCTGTCGAGGATCTGCTGGCCGGTGAGTCGCGTTTGTGGAACGCTTGGCGGCTCAGGTACAGATGGGCTATCAGGTTCAATCACGAGCAAGCGCACTGGCGGCTCCGGGCGCTGTGTCCGCTCGGATTCGGTCAATGTTTCCGAGTCTGTGGCATCGGGCGTTCTCTCCGGCTGAGGTTCGACCGGTTCGGGAGTCTTCGGCGGGAGTACGGCGAGCGTGACATCCAGACCGTCCCTGGTGTCCGGGCTCGGTACTCGAAGTCCCGGTAGCAACAGAATGAACCCGTGGATCAGCAACGAACCGCCAATCGCCAGGCCGGCCCAGAGAGCCGTTCTTTGTTTCCCCATTTTCTCTGCCATTCACTTTGGTTCGGCCGGAAAGCATCATGAACCTCGCGGGTTCCCCCGGTCGGTCCGGTGATAAACTAACGGTTTGACCGTTAAAAGGATGCAAGATGGCTTTTCAGCACGTAAAGATGCCGGATTCGGGCGACAAGATCCGGATCGAGAATGACCGCCTGGTAGTAACGGATCAACCGATCCTCGGGTTTATCGAGGGTGATGGCATCGGTGTGGATATCACGCCGGCCTGCATGAAGGTCTGGAATGCAGCCGTCGAGAAAGCCTACGGGGGCAAGCGTCGCGTCCATTGGGCAGAATTGTTCCTGGGCGAAAAGGCAGCTGGCGTCTATGACGGTGATTATTTCCCGGAAGAGACCCTGGAGGCCATCAAGGATCTCACCGTGGCCATCAAGGGCCCGCTGACCACGCCGGTGGGCGAGGGCTTTCGTTCACTGAACGTCTCGTTGCGTCAGACGCTGGATCTCTATGCCTGCGTCCGTCCGGTCAAGTGGTACCAGGGCGTGCCCTCACCGATGAAAAGGCCGGAGGAGGTCGACGCGGTTATCTTCCGTGAGAATACTGAGGACGTTTATGCCGGCCTGGAGTACGAATCCGGTACCGAAGAGAACCGCAAGCTGGCGAAATTCCTGCGCGAGGAAATGGGCGCATCGTTCTTTGAAGATGCCGGCCTCGGCATCAAGCCGATTTCAGCGTTCGGCTCCAAGCGCCTGGTTCGCAAGGCGATTCAGTACGCGATCGATAACAAGCGCTCCAGCGTGACCCTGGTGCACAAGGGCAACATCATGAAATTCACCGAGGGCTCGTTCCGCAAGTGGGGTTACGAGCTGGCGGCTGAAGAGTTTGCTGATGTCACCATTACCGAAGATGAATTGTGGGAAAAGTACGACGGCAAGCAGCCTGAAGGCAAGATCGTGATCAAGGACCGCATTGCCGACATCATGTTCCAGCTCATGCTGCTGCGCCCGGCGGAATTCGACGTTCTGGCGACCATGAATCTGAACGGTGATTACCTGTCCGATTCCATGGCGGCCCAGGTCGGCGGCATGGGCATTGCCGCGGGCGCCAACATGGCCAACCACATTGCCGTGTTCGAAGCGACCCATGGCACGGCGCCGAAATATGCCGGCAAGGATATGGTCAACCCCAGCTCGCTGATGTTTTCCGGCGTGATGATGTTCGACTATATCGGTTGGCCGGAAGTGGGCAAATTGATCGAGGACGCCTTCGAAAAGGTGGTCGGCGAGAAGACGGTCACCTACGATTTCGCCCGCCTGCTGGACAATGCCAACAAGGTACCGACCAGCGGCTTTGCCGATGCACTGGTCGATGCGATTGCCCGTGCCTGAAGTCAGCCCGGGATACTGGCGCGACGCGCGCCAGGCACTGGCCGAAACCGACCCGGTCGCAAAATGCGATCGGGTCGAACGTTTATGGGCATCGGTGACCGGCGGCGACTGGCACCCTTCTTGTCCCGGCGAACCCGGTCTGCTTGCCTGCGGACGCCCCGGAAGACCGAAACTTGTCCACCCGGCGCGCCTTCCCAAGCGCGGCCTGGGGTCTTTGGAGGGGCGTCAGGCCCTGGTGCATGCGGTCGCCCATATCGAATTCAATGCCATCAATCTGGGCCTCGATGCCGCGTTGCGTTTTGCCGGCATGCCCGATGACTATTATCGGGACTGGCTGTCGGTCGCGGCCGATGAAGCACGGCACTTCAGTATGCTGAACCAACGCTTGGCCGAACTTGGCATTAGCTACGGCGATTTCTCGGCTCACAACGGCTTGTGGGACATGGCTGAGCAAACCGCGCATGACCCCCTGGTGCGCATGGCTCTGGTACCCCGAGTTCTGGAAGCCCGTGGGCTGGATGTTACGCCGGGCATGATCGAACGTCTGGAGCAGGCTGGAGACGACAGGACGGTTGCCTTGCTGACGGTTATTCTGGAAGAGGAAGAAGCCCACGTTCTGATTGGCACGCGGTGGTTCCGGCACCTGTGTCAGGAACGGAATATGGATCCCGACTCGACTTTCGAGAGCCTCTTGATCCGCTACTTCAACGGCAAGATGCGTGGCCCCTTCAACGTCCCGGCTCGCCGCCGGGCAGGCTTTACCGAGCCGGAGTTGCAGAACCTGGAAGCGATGGGAGGCTGAAGACGATGGATCCATTGAAGGTAATGCTCGTCCAGGCCGAATTGTGCTGGCAGGACGCGGCGGCAAACCGAGACCATTTGAGCGACCTGATGGACGCCGGGCCAAGGGCAGATCTTTACGTGCTGCCGGAGACTTTTTCCACTGGCTTTCTGGGGGACGTTGGGCAGGAACCTGAAGCCATGGATGGTGCCACTGTGTACTGGATGCGAGAGCAGGCCGCCAGCCGCTCGGCGGCCGTCGCCGGCAGCCTGGCCCTGGCCGAAGGCGAAGAGCGCTTCAATCGCTTCCTGTTTGTTACCAAGGACGGGATTCTGGCCCATTACGACAAGCGGCATTTGTTTACATTCGGTGGCGAAGACCAACGCTATCGCGCTGGAAACTCGCATACGGTGCTGGATTGGAAGGGCTGGCGGATTGACCTGCAAACCTGCTATGACTTGCGCTTTCCGGTCTGGTGTCGAAATAGCCCCGACCACGCCTTCGACCTGCAGATCTTCGTCGCCAACTGGCCAACACCGCGCGTTGAAGCCTGGCGCAGTCTGCTCAAGGCCCGTGCGATCGAGAACCAAAGCTATGTCATCGGCGTCAACCGCACCGGCACGGATGGCAACAAGATCTGCTACCCGGGCTGCTCGTCAGCCTGGAACCCGATGGGCGAATGCCTAAGCGAACTGAATGATCAGGAAACGACCAGCCTCGTCTCTCTCGACCTGGAACAACTACAGCAAACCCGGCAACGCTTCCCTTTCCTCCAGGACGCCGATAGTTTTACTCTGGTGCCTGGTGAGCCGCGCGGCTGACTCAAGCGCGACGGCACCGTTTTTCCCTCTCCCTTCTCCCCTCTACTCCTCTCCCCAGCAGGCGGCATCGCCGCGTCTGATCTCCCCTATTCATCCACCGCCGCCAGCAACGGATGCTCCCTCCCATCCATCCACATCAAAATCTCCTGATAGGTGCGGATGTTTTCAACAAAGTGGACGGGCTCGTAGCCGCGGGCGTAGCCGAAGCGGGTCTGGCTGTGCCAGCGTTCCTGGGTCAGTAGTGGGAGGTGTTCACGAACATCGAGCCATCGATCAGGGTCGCGACCGGCGCGCTGGGTAAGAATTCGGGCGTCTTCCAGATGGCCGAGGCCGACGTTGTACGCGGCCAGGGCCAGCCACAGGCGATCAGGGTATTCGATTCGTTCGGGAAGCCGGTCGATCATGCTGCGCAGATAACGGGCGCCGCCTTCGATGCTTTCCCTGGGATCGGTTCGGTCTTCGACGCCCAGCTGGCGGGCGGTGCGCTGGGTCAGCATCATGACCCCGCGAACGCCGGTCCGGGATACGGCGTCCGGATTCCAGTGTGATTCCTGGTAGCCGACCGCCGCCAGCAGGCGCCAGTCGAGATCATTGTCCAGCGCGGCCTGTTCGAACCAGGGTCGCAAAGGCGGCAGGCGTTCCCGTATCTGGCGCATGAAGGTAAAGGTCCCGATCGGCTCGTAGTTTTCCACATGATCGTAGTGACGCTGACGCAATGCGGCCAGTGAGCCGTTCTCCCCGGAACGAAAAAAGAACTCACGCATCAATTGGGCAAGGGAGTCATCATCGCCGCGCAGGGTGGCCCAAGCCAGTTCCTGTGGGTCGTGAAGCTCGAACGCGGGCCGTATGGCCGGAAAGAAGCGTCGGTTCAACTCCAGGATATTGGAGTCGACGATGGTGTAATCGATATCCTCGTTGGTGATTGCATCAAACAGGTCCTCGATACTGGCTTCGGAATCGAGTTCCCAGGTCAAGTTTGGTGCGATCTTCCTCAGCAGAGGCTCATAACTGGTCCCGGCCAGGATGGCCAACCGACCCTCGTTCAGATCGTCCAGGGTGGATGGGCGTCGGGCGCCCCGACGATAAACCACGACCGGCGCAACGGACTCGTAGGGCGGACCGAAGCGCAGCCTGGCCTGGCGTTCGACTGTGCGGGAAAGGTTTGCGCCGATAAAATCGCCGCGGCCGCGGCCGAGTGCGTCGAACAGCTCGGCCAGAGTGGGCAGAGTGATGACTTCCAATGGAACACCGATGTAATCGGAAAAGGCGCGGGCCAGATCGTATTCGAAGCCGGTCTCGCCCTCGGCGCCGATGTAATAGGTGGTTGCGCCATTAAGCGTCAGCATGACCAGGCTGCCGCGTGCCTCGATCCGTTCGACATGCGTGACCAGGCTGTTGCCCGAGGTGCCGAAGATCAGAATCAGCAGGGCGACCAGACACAGCCGAAAGCCCGGAAGGCGCGGACGAAAGCCGGTTTCATCAGGTGCGCTGTAAGCGTAGATTTTAAGTTTCATCAATAGCGAATTAACTTTTGCTTTTTCTCTTCGCGGCCGCGCTCTCAGGTTACTTTATAGCCGATTTGAGGCGGATTTCGGGTTGCTTGGCTCTGTTAAACTAAACGACTTTTTTCAGCACCCTGTGACCATGACCGCTCCAGATCATCCCATTCGCACCCGATTTGCCCCATCCCCGACCGGCTTTCTCCATATCGGTGGCGCCCGCACGGCCTTGTTTGCCTGGCTGGCCGCTCGCGCCACGGGAGGGCAGTTTATCCTGCGTGTGGAAGACACCGATCGCGAACGTTCGACCCAGGAATCCGTCCAGGCCATTCTCGACGGCATGGCATGGTTGGCGCTCGATCATGACGAAGGTCCGTTCTACCAGAGCGATCGCCTGGAGCGCTACCGCGAGGTCGTTGACCAGTTGCTGGCCGAAGGCAAGGCCTATCGCTGCTATTGCTCGAAGGAACGCCTGGAAAAACTGCGCGAGGAAGCCATGGCGGCCGGTGAGAAACCGCGCTATGACGGCCACTGTCGCGGCCTTGAGGATGCCCCGGAAGGGATTCAGCCGGTCATTCGTTTTCGCAATCCCGATGAGGGAACGGTGGTGTTCGAGGATCGCGTGCGTGGCCGGATCGAGATCGCCAACAGCGAGCTTGATGATTTGGTGATCATGCGCGGCGATGGCATGCCGACCTATAACTTCGCGGTTGTGGTCGACGACATGGACATGACCATCAACCTGGTGATTCGCGGCGACGACCACATCAACAACACGCCGCGCCAGATCAACATCTACAAGGCCCTGGGTGCCGAGCCACCGCAATTTGCCCATGTGCCGATGATTCTCGGAGACGACGGAGCGAGATTGTCCAAGCGCCACGGTGCGGTCAGCGTGCTGGCCTGGCGCGAGATGGGCTATGTGCCCGAGGCGTTGATCAACTACCTGGCGCGCCTGGGGTGGTCGCATGGTGACCGCGAAGTTTTCTCGCGCGATGAACTGATCGACTGGTTCAGGATAGAAGACGTCAATCGCAAGGCATCGCGCTTCGATACGGAGAAGCTGAACTGGCTCAATCAGCATTACCTGCGTGAAGGCGATGCAGAGCAGAATCTGGCCGAGCTGGCCTGGCACATGGGCAGGGCAGGGCTCGACGCGGTCAATGGTCCGGCCCTGGCCGACTTGTTGTCGGTCCAGAGCGACCGGGTCGAAACCCTGGTCGAGCTGGTCGAGCAAAGCCGCCCGTTCTACCAGGATTTCGAGGAATTCGAACCCGGTGCTGCCAAGAAACATTTGCGGCCGGTCGCTGCCGAGCCTTTGCGTGCCTTGCGTGAACGCCTGGCCGCGGTTGAGAACTGGCAGTCGGACGATCTCCAGCAAGCGGTTCAGGCGACCGCCGATGCCCTGGAAATCGGCTTCGGAAAAATCGGCATGCCCCTGAGAGTCGCCCTGATGGGCCACGGCCAGTCCCCCGCCATCAACCAGACCCTGTGGCTGGTCGGCCAGGAGCGCAGCTTGGAGCGAATCGACAAAGCGCTGGCCTTTATTGACAACAGAGTGCAGCCTGTTGTTGTCGTACCACCTCGCCAGCGCGACGAAGTTTGATAAGAGATTGATGGTTATCGAAGGAAAAATTAGGGCGATGCAGAATTCCGGGCGTTTTCCATAAAAACCTTAACGGTTTGATGGGGGTAGTCCCGCAGCCCCTATTCCCGTTCCCCGTTTCCGTCTCCCGTCTTCCGTTAAACTACCCCCATGAACTCCACCCAGGTCATCACCGAAGTCGAAAAGCACTGCAAGCAGCGGGGCTTGCGGTTGACGCCGACGCGCCGGCGGGTGTTGGAGATGGTTCTGGCAGCCGATGGGCCGGTGAAAGCTTATGATCTGCTGGACGAGCTCAAGTCCGAGCAGCCACGGGCGGCGCCGCCGACGATTTACCGGGCTTTGGAATTTCTGCTGGAAAATCACTTCATTCATCGCCTGGAAACCCTCAACGCCTTTGTAAGCTGCTTTCATCCAGACGACCAGCACCAGGGTCAGTTTCTGATTTGCGACAATTGCCAGTCGGTGGCCGAGTTTCACGATGATTCGCTGACCGAAAAGCTGCGCGTTGCAGCCCAGGATCATGCCTTCAAACCAAAGCGTCAGGTGCTGGAAATCTATGGGGTCTGCAAGGATTGTGTTGAAGCGTAAGTCGGCGTGGGACAATCGCCCGAAACAATGAGCCTGAGTCAATGACATGAACCGCGCCTGCTGATGTCGCGACGCGAACGCCTTTATCACCTGCACGATCTTCTCCGCCAGCGGCGCACGCCCATCGGTCGCCAGGAATTGATGGAGGAGCTGGATTGCAGCCAGGCTACCCTCTATCGCATGGTGGCGGAACTGCGCGACAAGCTCGGCGCCCCCCTTGAGCAGGATGAAGAGGGGCGCGGGTATTTCTATGATCGCAGTCTCGCGGGCAATTTCGAACTGCCGGGCCTGTGGATCAGTCCTGACGAGTTACAAGCTCTGCTGACTGCCAGACACGTGCTTGGCAACGTGCAGCCTGGGCTGCTGGTCGACGAACTTGACGGCGTGCAGCAGCGCATCAACCAGTTGCTTGACCAGCAGGGGCTGGACTTTTCGGCTCAGCCCGAGCGTATCCTGATTCGCCACGATGCCGGTCGCCCCGTACCCGCCGACCTGTTCGAGAGCGTGTTCAAGGCGCTGTTCCAGCGCCGTCGGCTCAAGCTGACTTACCATGGCCGACGACGGGATGATGTCAGTGAGCGCGAAGTCTCGCCACAAAGACTCATTTCCTACCGTGACCGCTGGTACCTGGCGGCCTGGTGCCATCGCGCCGATGGCTTCAGGAGTTTCGCCCTGGAGCGAATCCGCGACATGACCTTGCTGGGCGAAGATTCGCTCGATCTGCCGGCCGAGCAGATCAGCCGCCATTTTGACCAGGCCTTTGGCATTTTTTCCGGACCGGCCGAGGATATTGCCAAGTTGCGCTTCAATGCCGAGGCTGCGCGCTGGGCGGCCGACGAGGTCTGGCATCCGGACCAGACCGGTCGTTGGCTGGACGATGGTCGCTGGGAGCTGGAGTTGCCGCTGGGTCACCAGCGTGAGTTGTTGATGAACATTCTGAGCTACGGTGGCGATGTCGAAGTTTTGGCGCCCGAATCCCTGCGGTCAGCCACAATCAGCGCGCTTGATCAGGCGCGCGCCATCTACTCCGACGCGGGGATGTAACGGTTTTGTGACCTTGCCTTCATCCAATTGTCATATAGCACTGTTCCAATAGCTCGCAGTCCAATGTCCAGGCCAGCAGATGAGCATGCAACGAATTCTCGTAGTTGAAGACGATGAAGGCATTCGACGGATGATCGTGTTCAACCTGGAACGTGCCGGGTTTGAAGTCATTGAAGCCCCCGACGCCCACACGGCACGGATTGCGCTCACCGATCAACGCCCCGATCT
>JBGTEC010000127.1:0-9168 GCA_041747995.1 Wenzhouxiangella sp. | reverse complement strand
TATCTGTTGAAAGAAGAGTTCTGGAAGGATGTGAAAAAGTGATGTCCGGTGCCGGCATAACCGGCTCCAATCGATTGAAGAGAGGGTCTGGAATATGATGGCATTGTATTCTTCGGAAAACTGCCTGAACTGTCACCGCGTCCGGTTCGTGTTGGCTGAAAAGGGAATCAACGTTGAGATCATTCATGTCGAACAGGATCGAGCGGCAACCGCCGACCTGGCCGAGCTCAATCCTTATGGTGAAACGCCGACCCTGGTCGATCGGGATATGGTGCTTTACGGGACATGGGTGGTTGCCGAGTACCTTGACGAACGTTATCCCCACCCGCCATTGATGCCGGTTGACCCGGTTTCTCGATCCCGACTGAGGCTGGTGATGTACCGAATGTTTCGCGACTGGGTGGATGCGGGTCACGTCATTGAAACGTCGGGCGGAGAGAAAAAAGTGGCAACGGCTCGCCAGCAATTACGTGACAGCCTGGTCTCGTCCGACGATCTGTTTGGGCTGACGCCGTATCTGCTCAATGACGAACTGTCGCTGGCCGACTGCGCCCTGGCACCCCTGCTGTGGCGTTTGCCGTCCTACGACATCGACCTGACACCTCGAGTCGCGCCCAACCTCAACAAGTACATGGATCGCATGTTCCGGCGTGATTCCTTTCAGCGCAGCCTGACCGAGGTCGAACGCCTGCATCGCGAGACTGCCTGAGCCCAATGCTTTCAAGCCGCCCTTACCTGTTGCGTGCGATTTACGACTGGATCGTCGACTCCGGATTCACTCCCCACCTGCTCATCGATGGGGAGGACCCGGCGGTCGAGGTGCCCGATCTGGCGCGCAAGGATGGCAAGGTGGTGCTCAATGTCAGCCCGTCGGCCGTTCGCGACCTGATCATGGACAATGAGCTGGTCACGTTCGTTGCCCGTTTTGGGGGTGTCTCGCGCGCAGTCAGCGTGCCGACAACTGCGGTGCAGGCGGTGTACGCGAGGGAGAATGGCCGCGGCATGATGTTTCCCGATGATGAGGACCTGGGTGGCGAAACAGCCTCCGACGGTGACGGTTCGAAGGACAATGACAAAACGCCGCCACGCCCGAGCAAGCCAAACCTGAAGGTTGTCAAGTAAGCGAGCCACTCAGATCGGTGAAAACCACCTCGATTACCCAGCGCTGCAGCCTGTTCCGCAGGCTACTCGATCAGCTGTCCGTCATCCAGATCGGCTGTGATTCGCTCGAGCTGATTCCCCAGCAGCACCAGCTCGCCACCCCGGCGCTGACCACCATCGGGGCTGAAATCAAATCGGTAGCGTCGGCGCCACTGTAGCCGGTCTTCGGCCCGAGCAGGGCGCATCGAATGCAGCGCCACGGTCTGGTCCAGCAATTGCCAGCCCTGCTGCTCACAGAACCTGCGTGCCACATCACGCGCCCGCTCCCTGGCCTTGATCGCTGAAAACCACCACAGTATGAAAAAGCCCAGCAGCAAAATGCCTCCGAAAGCGCTGTCCAGCGCGCCACTCATTTTCTGGCCCCAAGCAGGACATAGACTGCTCCGGTGCCACCATCATGCGGCGGCGCGGAGGCAAATGCGCAAACCGTGTCGATCCGGGTCAGCAGCCTGGCGGTCAGGCGCTTGAGTTGCGGCCCGCCGGGTCCGGAGCGCAATCCTTTTCCATGAATGATCTTCACGCAACTCAGGCCATCACGTTCGGTCGCCAGCAAAAAGGCGCGGATTGAATTGGCTGCCGCGCTGGTGTTCATCTGGTGAAGGTCCATTTCATCCTGTACCCGCCAGTGGCCACGACGCAAGCGGGTCAGAATTCGGTTTTGAAGGCCCGGCTTCAGCCAGGCAAGCTCTTCGCCTGTCTCGACCGTCGCAAAGTCGATCGGCGCGTGGGCCAGCTCGTCCATGACCGCTGCTTCGTCCCGTTGCCGCTGCACAGGCACCGGCGGCGGCGCTTTTGGCCGGTTCAGCACCCGCTCACCCCGAATTCGACGCACGCTACCGACGGCGTCGCGGAACAGCTCTCGTTCGTCATCCTTGATGGTCATTGAAAACTCTCTCCTGAAAGCTGCTCGACTGGCTGGATTCCTTTATAGTGGCGTCTTTCTCGAAGCCAATTTCAGCATGCATATTCTCATAGCCAACGACGACGGGCTGTATGCGCCCGGGATTCGCCTGTTAGCGAGCCGCCTGACCGAACACAGCGATCGGGTTACCGTTGTGGCGCCAGACCGGGATCGTTCCGGGGCCAGCAATTCTTTGACACTGGATCAGCCCATTCGTGTCGACCAGCAAAAAGACGGCAGCTACAAGGTTTTCGGAACACCAACCGATTGCGTTCATATTGCCATTACGGGCCTGCTGGAAGACGAGCCCGATATGGTGGTGTCCGGAATCAACGCGGGAGCCAACCTTGGCGACGACGTCCTCTACTCCGGGACCGTGGCGGCAGCGATGGAAGGGCGCTTTCTGGGCCTGCCTGCCATGGCCGTTTCGCTGGTCTACGGCGAGAGCGGCGTTCGCAATTATGACACTGCGGCCGAGGCAGCGTGTATCCTGATGAAACAGCTTGTTTCCGAACCCTTGCCTGCCGATACCATTCTGAACGTCAATGTTCCCGACTTGCCCTGGGAACAGATTCGAGGGTTTGAAACCACCCGCCTGGGGCATCGACACCGCTCCAAGAACGTCATTCCCCTTCAGGATCCGCGCGGCCGCAGTTTCTTCTGGGTTGGTCCACCGGGCGATGAGGAAGATAATGGTCCCGGCACGGACTTCAATGCGATTCGCCACGGCTATGTTTCGGTAACGCCGATACATGTCGACCTGACCCGCTATCAGGCGCTCGACCAGGTCAGTCACTGGATCGAAAATTTGAATGCCGGGGGCCGCGGAGGAAAATAATGATCAGCGGGAGGGCCGAACGGGGAATTGGCATGACCTCGGAAAATACGCGTCAACGGCTGGTTGATCGTCTGCGAGCGAAGGGAATCGCCGACGAGCGGGTCCTGGCGGCGATAGCTGAAACGCCTCGCCATCTCTTCGTTGACGAAGCGCTGTCCTCGCGTGCCTACGAAGACACCGCCCTGCCGATAGGGCGCGGCCAGACCATCTCCCAGCCGCACGTGGTGGCCTTGATGACCCAGGCCATTCTCGGTGACAAGGCGCCGGGCAAAGTGCTTGAGATTGGTACGGGCTCCGGATACCAGGCCGCCATACTGGCCCGCCTGGCCTCCCAAGTCTTCACCACCGAGCGCATTGGTGAACTGGTACGCAGCGCGCGCCAGCGCTTTCATACGCTTGGTATCCACAACATCTATACCCGCCACGCCGACGGACTCCAGGGCTGGCCGACCCAGGCGCCGTTCGACGCAATCGTGGTGACCGCCGGTGGTGTCATCCCCCAGGGGCTGCTTGAACAACTGGCCGAGGGTGGTGTTCTGGTAGCGCCTCAGCAGGAAAACGGATACCAGCGCTTGATTCGCACGACTCGAACGTCCAGCGGATTCGAGTGCGAGGATCTGGGCATGGTGATATTCGTGCCGTTGCTGGAAGGTCTGGAATAGTGCCGCCAGTGTTCCGGGGACTATACGACTGGGTCATGCGGCTGTCACGTCACCGCCACGCCGAGCGTTACCTGATCGGGTTGACGATCGCCGAGGCAACGGTGTTTCCAGTGCCTCCGGACGTGATGCTGGCGCCCATGGTGCTGGCCGATCGCAAGAAGGCCTGGGCCTTGGCTCTTAAAACGACGCTTGCCTCTGTGGTTGGTGGGCTGATCGGCTACCTGATCGGTTCCCTGCTTCTTGAACTGGCCCTGCCCTGGATAGAGCGGGCCGGCTATCTCGGAGCCTATGAACAGGCCGTGTTGGCATTTGAGCGATTCGGGGTCTGGTTCGTGATCCTGGCCGGGTTCTCTCCGATTCCCTTCAAGATCATTACCATAGCGGCAGGGGCGCTGGGGATGCCGCTGCTCGGGTTCATTGCCGGTAGCGTTGTCGGTCGTGGTGCACGCTTTTTCATGGTGGCCGGCATTATTTATTCTGGCGGCGAGCTCGCCGCCGAGCGCCTGCGTGAATGGGTCGATGTGATTGGCTGGGCCGTCGTTGCCCTGACCATGATCGCGGTACTCGTCTGGTGGCTGTTTCTGTAATGCAGAAATTTCGGGCCGGTGTTCTGATCGCATCTCTGGGGATGATGGCAGGATGCGCGCCCTGGCAGCCGACCCCCGTTGATGAGCGCCGGCCTGTCACCGCCCGGCCTGCTCCCCCGACGCAGACCCGGACCGCGCCCCCAATCTACGAGGTGCGGCGCGGGGATACCCTATATTCGCTTTCCTTCCGGTTCGGGCTGGACTGGCGCGATGTGGCCGAATGGAATCGAATCCAGGCGCCGTTTACCATTCGGCCCGGCCAGGAGCTGCGCATGAGCCCGCCGCCAAGCGCTGCGGCAAGGCCTGTTGCAAGCACGCCAACACCGGCTCCAACACCGGCGCCGGGAACCTCGCCGCCTTCGACATCATCCGCGCCCGCAGAGCGCCAGACTGTGCCCGAAAACACATCGCGCGCGCCCTCGCCCTCATCTTCGTCCTCGTCCAATTTGGCCACCCGCAGCGCTGGCGGAGTCACCTGGCGCTGGCCCACTCAGGGTGACGTCGTCCGCAAGTTTGATCCTGCCGCGACGCGACGTGGAATCGGTGTGCGTGGGCAGGCCGGACAGGACGTTCTGGCGGCAGCCGATGGCGAGGTGGTTTACAGTGGTACGGCGCTGATCGGCTACGGCGAGCTGATTATCATCAAGCACTCCGAAACCATGCTGTCAGCTTATGGGCACAATCGCCGCCGACTGGTGGAGGAGGGCGCCCGGGTGCGTGGCGGGCAAGCTATCGCCGAAATGGGCATGAACGAGCGCGATGAACAGATCCTTCATTTCGAGATCCGCCGCAACGGCCAGGCCGAGGACCCTCTGGGTTATCTTCCGCCACGATGACGCCGGGTGATTGACATCGCTCAACTTATTTCCGCTGTGGTCAGCTTATAAAGGTGCTTGATATGATGAAAAAGCCTTGAGGTTTATTGATGAGAGTAACGCGCTATACCGACTATTCGCTTCGGGTGCTGGTTTATCTTGCCCTGCGTGAGTCGGATCGCAGCACCATCCGGCAAATTTCGGATGCCTATGGTGTTTCGAAGAACCACTTGATGAAGGTGGTCCAGCAATTGGCTGCCCTGGGTTATGTCGAATCGGCGCGCGGTGTCGGTGGCGGGCTCAATCTCGCACGACAGGCCGATCAGATAAGAATAGGTGAGGTAGTGCGCCACATGGAGCCTGACCTGGCGCTGGTTGAATGCATGCGCTCCGGCAATCAGTGCGTCATCACGCCAGCCTGCAAGCTGCGCACCATGCTAAGCCGGGCGCGGGAGAGTTTTCTTGAGGTACTCAACGAATACAGCTTGGCAGACATCCTTGCCGATGGCAGGCAAATTGCCATACTGCTGAAACTGGATCCGATTTCAGGCAAGGTTGCCGACGCGGAACCGGGCACAAAACTGGGGGTTGGGAGCTAAAGTCAATGCAGCTTCTCTGAAAGAGAGGCTATCTCATAGATTTAACTTGAAATTTTCATAGACAACGTGCATGATTGATGGCAGTCCAGCAAGGGCGGCGATTGCCGTAATAAGAATATTTCAATGCGCATGGTCTGCAGATTATTGATTTTCATGGTACTTGCGTCAGGTCTGCATGCTGGCGAAGTCGAAAATCTGCGAATCTGGGCAGGTCCGGACAACACCCGCGCGGTTCTCGATCTCGGTGGACGTGTTGACTATCGCTTGTTCACGCTTGAAAGCCCGGCTCGGGTCGTTGTGGACATCGATGCCACTTCTCTGGCCCGTTCGCTACCGTTCGACGCTGACAAAAGTGGCGTGATCACGAATGTGCGCCACGCAGTGCGCAATGGGGGCGACCTGCGCGTTGTCTTCGACCTCAGAACCAACTCCAAGCCACAAAGCTTTCTGCTTGATCCAGCCGGTGATTATGGTTATCGACTTGTCATAGACCTGACCCCGGAGGATGCGGAAACACCCGCCGAGCGAATTCGGGAAGTCGTGCGAGCCGCCAGCACGGGCGAACGCGAGATGATCGTCGCGATTGATCCGGGTCACGGCGGTGAAGATCCCGGTGCGATCGGACCCGGTGGCACCTACGAGAAGACCGTCACCCTGGCGATTGCGCAGGAGTTGGAGCGGCGCATCAATGAATTGCCTGGGATGAGGGCGGTTCTGATCCGTACCGGTGACTACTTCGTCCCTTTGCAAGCCCGTTACGCGCGTGCCCGCGAGGCTCAGGCTGATCTGTTCATATCTGTCCACGCCGATGCCTTCCGGGATTTTCGTGTTCGCGGCAGCTCGGTCTACGTCTTGTCCCGCAGTGGTGCGTCAAGTGAAGCGGCCCGGCTGCTGGCGCAGAGCGAAAACAAGTCAGACCTCGTCGGTGGGGTCAAGCTTGATCGCGGTGACGACATGCTCAGCTCGGTTCTGCTGGATCTGTCACAAAGTGCGGCGCTGGAGTACAGTAACAATGCCGCCGAGCAGATCCTCGAGCAACTCGGCGCCGTCGGTCGCCGCCATCGCTCCCAGGTCGAGCGGGCGAATTTTGTTGTTCTGAGATCGCCTGACGTGCCCAGCGTCCTGATTGAGGTCGGGTTTATCAGTAACCCGGATGACGAGCAGAACCTGAATACCGCCAATCATCGTCGGCAGATTGCTTCGGCAATCGCCAACGGTGTTTACCGGCATTTTCAACGTTCAGCTCCCCAGGGGAGCTGGTTCGCCGCCAATCGATCAAGCGACCGCCATATCGTCGAGCGCGGTGACACCCTCGGTGTCATTGCCCGCCGCTACCAGGTCAGCGTCAACCGCCTGCGCGAAGCCAACAACCTCAACGGCGACGTCATCCACCCCGGCGCCGTCCTGGTGATCCCTGCCGGGTCCTGATTGCCCTGAGGTCAGAAGACGGAAGACGGAAGACGGAAGACGGAAACCGGAAACCGGAAACCGAACCAACCAGCCAACCAGCCAACCAGCCAACCAGCCAACCAGCCAACCAGCCAACCAGCCAACCAGCCAACCAGCCAACCAGCCAACCAGCCAACCAGCCAACCAGCCAACCAGCCGCACCGCCCCTTCCACCCCCTACCGCGTTAAACTGCGCACATGCCGATCCAGAAGCTTGCCAACCATCTTGTCAACCAGATTGCTGCCGGGGAGGTTGTAGAGCGGCCATCATCAGTGGTCAAGGAACTGATTGAAAACAGCCTGGATGCCGGTGCGACCAAAGTTCGTATAGAGATTGAGCTGGGCGGAACCCGACGCATCCGCGTCAGTGATGATGGCGGCGGTATTCCACCGGATCAGCTCGGGCTCGCTCTCAGTACCCACGCCACCAGTAAAATCTCCAGCCTTGAGGACCTCGAGGGTGTTGCCAGCCTCGGTTTTCGTGGTGAGGCCCTGGCGTCGATATCCTCTGTCGGCAGGGTGCGTATCGCTTCTCGACCTCATGACCAGCAAAGTGGCGTCGAGGTCGAGGCCGAGGGCGGGAATTCCAGCGCGCCGCGGCCGGTGGGCATGCCGGTGGGCACGGTGGTGGAGGTTCGCGAACTGTTCTACAACACGCCGGCCCGGCGCAAGTTCCTGCGCACCGAGAAAACCGAATTCAACCACATTGACGAACTGGTTCGCCGTATGGCGCTGGCCCGGATGGAAGTGGCTTTCGAATTGATTCATAACGGTCGCGCCGTGCGCCGACTGCCGCCGGCTGGCGGTGAAACCGGTGCGATCCGGCGCGTCAGCGAGGTCTGCGGTGAGGATTTTGTCGATCAGGCCATGAGCGTGGAACGTGAACATGCCGGACTGCGTCTGTCCGGCTGGATTGGCCGTCCGAGCTTTTCGCGCAGCCAGACCGATCTGCAGTTCTTTTTTGTCAACGGCCGCCTGGTTCGCGATCGTCTTGTAGCGCACGCCATTCGGCAGGCCTATCGGGATGTGCTGTTTCACGGGCGCCACCCGGCCTTCGTACTGAAGCTGGATATCGACCCGCATCGAGTCGATGTCAACGTCCACCCGCAAAAGACCGAGGTGCGGTTCCGCGATGGCCGGCTTGTCCATGACTTCCTGTTTTCCACCATCAACCGCGCGTTGGCCGATACCCGCCCCGGCCACTCGGCGGGCTCGCCGGCCAGAATGGACGCATCCGGCAGCGACGCAGGGCCGGCGGGCGCGCGCGGTTTCGTCCAGGGCGGACTGGGCCTGAGCGTGGCCGACAGCATGTCGCGCTATAGCCAGTTGGCAAGCGCCAGCGGACCTGACCTTGGCAGTGTGAATGGCAGCAGTGTCAGCAGCGATGACATTCCGCCTCTGGGCTTTGCGCTGGCGCAGGTTCACGGTGTGTTTGTCCTGGCCCAGAATGCTCAAGGCCTGATCGTGGTGGATATGCATGCCGCCCACGAGCGCATCGTCTACGAGCAACTCAAGCTGGCCTGGGCCGATGACCGGGTGAAGTCCCAGCGCTTGCTGGTTCCTGAGCGGCTGGCGGTCTCCCGGCGTGAGGTCAATGCTCTGGAGGCTCACGGTACAGGGCTTGACCGTCTTGGTTTCGATCTTGGGCTGGCCGGCCCTGAAACCGTTCTGATCCGGGCCGTGCCGACTTTGCTGGCACGCGCCGACACGCTGGGCCTGGTCCGCGATGTGCTGGCGGACCTGGCGGAGCTCGGCGACAGCGCCCGGGTCGAAACAGCCGTCGATGAGTTGCTCTCGACCATGGCCTGTCATGGTTCGGTGCGAGCCAATCGCCGTCTGAACCGGGAAGAAATGAACGGCCTGGTGCGGGATATGGAGCGAACCGAGCGCAGCGATCAGTGCAACCACGGTCGTCCGACCTGGGTTCAGCTCGACATGAAATCGCTGGACCGTTTGTTTTTGCGTGGTCAGTAGCGAATCCGACGCGTCCCTGCCGCCGGTTGTCGCCCTGATGGGCCCCACGGCCGCCGGCAAGACCGCGATTGCCATGGAGTTGGCTCGGCGCTTTCCGGTCGGGCTGGTCAGCGTTGATTCGGCCCAAGTCTACCGTGGGCTGGATATCGGCTCGGCCAAGCCGGACCCTGACACACTGGCGG
>JBGTEC010000126.1:0-6581 GCA_041747995.1 Wenzhouxiangella sp. | reverse complement strand
CTCCATCACCCTCGAGCCCGGCGGTCAATTGGAGCTTTCGGGCGGGCTGCTCGACAACCTGCATGAGACCTGCAACGAGGTCAACGGCCACCTGGCCGAGGTCCGGGCTGTTGCCGAACCGCTGGGCGTCGGGTTTCTCGGAATGGGCTTTCATCCCACCGCTCGGCGCGAGGACATCGACTGGATGCCCAAGGCACGCTACGTCATCATGCGCAACTACATGCCGAAAGTCGGCACGATGGGGCATGACATGATGAAGCGGACCTGCACGGTGCAGGTCAACCTGGACTTTTCCAGCGAGGCGGACATGGTGGCCAAGTTCCGCGCCTCGCTGGCGTTGCAACCCATCGCCACCGCGCTGTTCGCCAACTCCCCGTTTGTCGAAGGCAAGCCCAGCGGCTTTCTGAGCTATCGCAGTCAGGTCTGGACCGATACCGACCCGGACCGCACCGGGATGCTTCCCTGGGTGTTCGAATCGGGCATGGGCTTTGAGCGCTATGTTGACTGGTTGCTGGATGTACCGATGTATTTTGTCCGCCGCAACGGGCGTTATGTCGATGTTTCCGGCCGCTCGTTCCGGGATTTCATGGCCGGCAGGCTGCCCGGTCTGGAAGGAGACTATCCGCGACTGGAGGACTGGGAAGACCACATGACCACCGCCTTTCCCGAAGTGCGCCTGAAGCGCTTTCTGGAAATGCGCGGCGCCGACGGCGGCCCGTGGCGTCGCTTATGCGCCTTGCCGGCTTTCTGGGTTGGTCTGTTGTATGAGGCTGACAACGTCGCCGCCTGCCTGGAACTGACCAGGGGCTGGTCCCTGGAAGAGCGGCAGAAGCTGCGCGAAGACGTGGCCAGGATCGGCCTGAAGGCAAAAATCCGCGGCCGTAGCGTCCGTGACATCGCGCGCGAACTCCTGGCCATGGCCCGCCGGGGTTTGGCCAATCGCGAACGCTTCAACGCCGCCGGCGATCACGAAGCCGGTTTTCTCAACCCCCTGGAAGAAACCGTCGACCGCGGCACCACGCCGGCCGAAGTGCGCCTGGCGGCTTACGAGAGTCGCTGGAAAGGCGATGTGCGGCAGGTGTTTCGGGAGTTTGCTTATTGAGGGGGAAAGGCGCAAAGGTGAAAGGTAAAAGGGGGCAGACCTACCTTTCACCTTTCACCTTTATACCTTTCACCGCTTCTCGCTCTCCCGGCTTTAGTGTACCCAGTTCGTACGGTCCGATCCGGGTACGGATGAGCCGCAAGGTTGGCAACCCCACGGCGGCGGTCATTCTTCGGACCTGGCGGTTGCGGCCTTCGGTGATGGTGATTTCGAGCCAGGTGGTGGGTTTGCCCTTGCGCGGGGCGACGGGTGGGATGCGCTTCCACAGCCAGCCGGGTGCTCGGGCCAACAGCTGGATTCTGGCCGGACGGGTCGGGCCGTCTTTCAGGGTGATGCCGCGTTCCAGGCGGGTCAGGCTGGCGACCGAGGGTGTGCCTTCGACCTGGACCAGGTAGGTTTTCGGGGTCTCATGACGCGGTTCGGCCAGGCGCGCCTTGAGCAGGCGGTCATCGGTGAGGATCAGCAGACCTTCGCTGTCGTAGTCCAGCCGCCCGGCGGCATAGATGCCGGGAACGTCGATAAAGTCGGCAAGCGTCGTCCGGCCTTCGGAATCGGTGAACTGCGAGAGCACCCGGAACGGCTTGTTGAACAACAACGTTGGCATGGTCTCTCGGACGGGACCGGTCAGAATGTCAGGTTCAGACCGGGATCCTGGGCCTTGATCTGTTTTTTGAACACGGCCTTGATGCGATTGAGAGCCTTGGCGTTGTCCCCCTCGAAGCGCAGCACCAGGTCCGATCCGGTATGCGAAGCACGAACCAGACCCCAGCCATCAATGAAATCCACGCGCAGGCCATCGACTGTCGTAATTTCGGCGTCACCGAAATTACCCTCTCCAATCAGGCCCATCACAATATCCTGGGCCTGGCCGGCCCGCTCCATCTTCAAGCGGATCTGGGGCGTCGTCTTGACCTCGGGCAATTCGGCCAGAATTTCTGCGAATGCGCGGGAATCGGCGGCCAGGACTTCAAGTAGCCGGGCGCTGGCGTAAATCGCATCGCCAAACGGGAACCACCGCTCGGCGATCAGGACATGACCGTTTATCAGGCCAGCCAGATCGGCGTCTTCTTCGCGCATCTTTTCGGATATGTAGGCAGCGGCACTGCGCGCTGGCACGGCACGGCCACCGCCATCCTCAACCAGGCCCGCCAGATGAGAGCTGCACTCGACATCATGGACGACCCTTGCCGAGCTTTTTCGACTCAGAATATCGCGGGCCAGCAGCATCAAAACACGGTCCGGCCAGACCATGTCGCCTTGGGCCGAAACCACAGCCATGCAGCCGCCGTCTCCATCGTAGGCAATCCCCAGATCGGCCTGGAAGTTGCGAACGCACAGCTTAAGGTCTTCGAGGTTCTCGGGATTGTTCGGGTCTGGATGATGGTTGGGAAAGCTGCCATCGACGTCGGCATACAGCGGGATCACTTCGGCTCCGATGGCAGCCAGCGCCTGGGGAGCGATGGCGCCGGCGATGCCATTTCCACAATCCAGAACCACCTTCAGTGGCCGTTCAAGCTGAACATCAATGCTGATTCGCTCGATATACTGGGCGCTGAGGTTTTGTTCCTCGATCTTTCCCTGCCCGTTGTCGAAGTCCTGATCCTGAATGCGTCGGAACAGATCCTGAATGCCGTCATCATGCAGGGCTTGTCCGGCCAGGCGGATACGGAAGCCATTGCGATCGAGCGGATAGTGCGAGCCGGTGACCATGACTGCCGACCCGTCGGTCAATTCCGCAGCGGCAAAATTCAGGACAGGAGTCGGTATGGCGCCCATATCGACGACGCTGACTCCACTGGCCTGTAGCCCCTGGCTCAGGGCCGCCAAAAGAACGGCGCCGGTTAATCGACCATCACGCCCAACCACAACCTTTTCGATGCCACGGGATCGTGCCTCCGAACCGACGGCCTGTCCGATCAACGTGGCACTGCGCGCATCCAGATTGCCATCGACGGTTCCGGCAATCTGCGTGGACTCGAACAGGGCCGGATCCAGCAGTGGCGGACGAGCCATGGCTCGCGGCGCGTCTGCTGGCTCAGGTTGTGGCTCGGGCTCAGGCTTCAATTCGGATTCTGGCTCTGGCTCCAGTCCGAGTTCATGCGCAGGTTCTGATTCCAGCATCTTTTCAGGTTCAAGTTCCAGTCCCGGTTCGGGCTCAGACTTCGGTTCCGCTTCCGACGGCGACTGCGATTCGGGCTTCAGTCCTGGTTCTGGTTGGGGATCGAATTCGAAATCCAGCGACGCTTCCGCCGACTCCTCGTTCAGACTGTACTCTTCCTGCCCCCGGGAGAGCTCAAGAGCACCAGCAGGCTCAGCATCCTGCTCCGAAAGATTGATGTCGGGCTCGGTGCCATCAATCGCTTCGTCCCCAGAGCCACCCAGGTCCGGGAGTTCGGGGGACAATTGGGACGGCTTCGTGAACGGCTCCTCCGGCGCTGCATCCTGGCCAGAATCGAGCAACCAGTCCGGTAGGTCGGAAACCGATTCCAGGTCGTCTTCTGCTGCGTGCTTACCGGGTTGCTTGCCAGCCGCTGCGGTTGCCGCCTGGCGCTTGACAGGCGCGGATCGCTCGCGGATTACAGGGGGCGGGACCGGTGGCTGCGGCCGAGCAGGCCGCTGAGGTATAACAGGCTCGATCTGTTCGATCGCGCTGGCTGCAGGGGCGTCGACCGTGCGGCTTCGTCGACGCAACCACAACCCGCCCATCAGGAGTATCACGCCAACCGAGCCCAGTATGACCGCGCCCCGGCCGCCAACCGGCCCGACCATGATTGATCGCGACCATTGCAGTGACAGGTGGCTGCCTTGGATGTTTATTGAGTGCAGACCTGATCGCGTGCCCGAACCCAATGCCTTCAACACCCTGGCCTGCCCGCCATGTCCCTGGACCAGGGCGATATGGTCCAGCGGGCCTGCGTCGTTCAACAGACTGGTCACGGCACTGATCGGGATTCTCAGAAACAGGACGCCGATCGGCACATCCTGCTGCTTGATCGCCTCGGCGAAAGCCAGGTTCTCGTTGGCTGTACCGGCGTAGTGCACCTGAATGGTTGCCTGGTTGCTGCGACGTGCTTCCAACAGCATTTCGATTACGGTGAAGTCCGGCTCGGGATAGTCGCCCAGCTCGATTTCCTCGATAGCAAGCGGAAAAGCGCGAAGGTCGATAATGTTCGGAACACCGCGACCGCGAATGGCACGACCGAGATTTTCACTGACGCCGCCCGGCTCATCGATCGTGCCCGTCGCCAGTTCCTGGACCTGGGGGTCGCGCATGGCCGACTGGATCGCGCCCAATGCACCCGAAATGCTTCGGGCCTGGTCTTCCGCAGCGCGGCTGGCCTGCTCCATTGCCAACTGGCCCTGCAGACCACCGTAAAGCAGAATCGCGCCGAGGACGATCCCGAACAAGCCCACCGCCACAGCCAACAGACTGCCGCCCCCGATCAGGCTGGTGACCGAATTGTCGCCTGGAGTACTGTTGAACATGCTTTTTAGTCAATTCCCGTATGGCCGATACCACCGTCAGCGCGCTCGCTGCGGCGAAAGACTTCGACTGTTTTCAGTGTCACTTGCACAACCGGCACCACGACCAGTTGGGCGATCCGCTGTCCGGGCTGGATCTCTATCCGTTCGTGTCCACGATTCCAGCACGAGATTTTGACTTCGCCCTGGTAATCACTGTCGATCAGGCCGACCAGGTTTCCCAGCACCAGGCCCTGCTTGTGACCCAAGCCGGAACGCGGCAGCAGCACAGCTGCCAGGCTCGGGTCTTCCAGGTGGATTGCCATGCCCGACGGAATCAGCGAGGTCTGGCCAGGCTCAAGAAGAATTGGGGCGTCAACACAGGCACGCAGATCCATTCCGGCCGAGCCATCGGTGGCATAAGCGGGCAGCGGCCATGCCTGACCCAATCGTTGGTCCAGAATACGTACCTGCAATTCTCTCATGCTGGTCAGGTTTCCCTCAGTTTCGTTGTTTCCACCATGGTTTCGACCATGATATCAACCAGTTTGCGTGCCAGGTCCTGTTTTGACTGGCGGGCCAAGGTCCATTCACGCTGACGCGAAAAGACTTCCAGCGCATTTTGGGGGCAATCGAACGCCAAACCCTCGCCTACCAGGTTCGCCGCGATGAGATCGAGATTCTTGTCCCTGAGTTTAGCGCGTGCGGCGGCTTCCAGGTCGCGCGTTTCGGCGGCGAAACCCATGACCAGGGTGGGCCGCTGGTCCAGGTTCGCGACCTGGGCAAGAATATCCACATTCGGCACCAGGCGTAGTTCCAGCGCCTCGCGCGATTTCTTGATCTTGTGATCAGCGACCTGTTCGGGCCGGTAATCGGCAACGGCCGCCACCCCGACAAACCCGTCTGCGCCTGGAACAAGCTTCATCACCGCATCGAGCATCTGGGCGGCCGACTGAACATCGGTTCTTCGAACTCCCCTGGGGGTGGCCCGCGCCACGGGGCCGGCGACCAAATCGACTTCTGCGCCACCGGCTGCCAGGGCTTCGGCCAGAGCGAAGCCCATCTGGCCTGACGATCGATTACCCAGGAACCGAACCGGGTCCAACGCTTCGTGGGTGGGGCCTGCGGTAACCACAAAATGTCGACCGCACAGCAGTGCGGTCGGCTTGAAAAGTTCCGAGACGATTTCCATCGGTTCAAGCATCCGGCCAGCCCCTTCCTCGCCACAGGCCTGACTGCCCGTGCCCGGGCCAAGCAAGGTCATGCCCAGTTCCGACAATCGATGGCAATTACTGACCACCTGGGGGCTGGACCACATCACCCGGTTCATTGCCGGGGCCAGCCAGATTCGCGCTTCGGTCGCAAGGACCACGGTGGCCAGCAGATCGTCGGCCATGCCATGGGCCAGCCGCGCGATGACATGGGCAGTGGCCGGTGCGATGACCAGATCGTCGGCCCAGCGCGCCAGTTCAATATGGCCCATGCCGGCCTCGGCTTCACCGTCCAGCAACTCCTCGTGCACGCGATGGCCACTGACTGCCTGCAGGGTCAGGGGAGAGATAAAGGCCCTTGCAGCCGGCGTCATGACCACACGCACATCCGCGCCGGTCTCACGCAACCTTCGAACCAGTTCGGGTGCCTTGTAGGCGGCTACGCCGCCGGTGACACCGACCAAGATGTTTTTGTGCGCCAGAACAGTCACCACGATTTGTTTGGGTTGATTTCCTGCCTCAGGTCGGGTGGTTTTCCTATGGGACCTGAAACATCCAGTGACCAGAATAAGCCCTCAATCACTCACCATCAAAGGAATTGTATGCGAATCGCCGACTGGCCACAGACAGAACGCCCTCGTGAGCGCTTGCTGGAACAGGGCGCACGGGCGCTCAGCGACGCCGAATTGCTGGCCATCCTGCTGCGCACAGGCTCGCGGGGACGCTCGGCGCTGGACCTGGCACGGAGCCTGATCAATCAATTTGGCGGCTTGCGCGGTCTGCTCGAATGCGACTGTGAGCAACTG
>JBGTEC010000125.1:0-11522 GCA_041747995.1 Wenzhouxiangella sp. | reverse complement strand
TGCTTAATTTTCCACACCTAAATCCAGGAGTAATACGTGGCCAATAGCGTCTCTGCCCGCAAACGGGCTCGCCAGGCCGAACGGCATCGTCAGCACAACGCTTCGCTGCGGTCCCACGTTCGCACCAAGATCAAGAAAGTGATCAATGCCATTGAAGCGGGTGACAAGCCTGCCGCTGACGAAGCCTACAAGGCTGCGGTCCCGGCCATTGACCGTTCCGTGTCCCAGGGCATTATGCACGCCAACAAGGCTGCACGACACAAGTCGCGCCTGAATCAGCACCTGAAAGGCATGAACGCCTGAAAATGCCGAATCCCGACTGACACCTTCGGGAAAGATAAAGATCACCACAGAGGCACAGAGGTCACAGAGAAAAGACGAATTCATTTTTCCCTCTGTGTTCTCTGTGCCTCTGTGGTTAATGCCTTTTCCCTCTTCCGTCTTCCCTCTCCCCCTCTCCTCCTTTCCAACTACTGCCTGTACCGCTGCAACAGAATATTGACCCGCCTGACATACTCGCGCGTCTCGGCAAACGGCGGCACGCCAGCGTGGCGTTTGACGGCGTTTTCACCGGCATTGTAGGCGGCAATGGATTTGGTCAGGTCGTTATTGAACTCGTTGAGCAGCCAGGCCAGATAGGCGGCGCCGGCCGTGATGTTGTCGACCGGATCAAATGCGTTGACGACCCCGAATCGCTGCTGGGTGGCTGGCATCAGTTGCATCAAACCCTGGGCACCAGCATGGGAGACAGCCTCGGGCTGAAACCAGGATTCGGCGTGCATGATCGCCCTGATCAAGGCGGCATCGACACCGAAAATCTCGCTCGCAGCCTGAACTTCCTCGGCAAATTCGCCATTTCTCAGCGGCGTGAGATCCCAGTCCACCCCTTGGCGACAAGTGCCGTAGCAGCCAATATTTTCAACCCGGTAGCGATTTGGTTCAGGTTTGACATTGGTATAGACGGTCAAGCCGTTTTCATCGACGTAGGTATAAATCTGCGCTACCGCGCCCATGCTCCAGGACAACCCCAGCATGGCAAGCCCGATCAGTACTACCCTTGTCACGCTTAGAACCCTCCGGTCACAGAAAGACCGCCGTCAGCCGTAATCACCTGCCCCGACAGCCAGCCTGAGTCCGGCCCGACCAGAAACGCGATGACGCGAGCAATGTCGTCCGGCTCAGCCAGCCTTCGCAAAGGCGTGGTCGACTCAAAATACCGCACCATGCGCTCGTCGTCCAGCAGGGCCTGGGCGAAATCGGTCTTGACCAGGCCCGGTGCGACTGCATTGACCCGGATTCCCTCCGGGCCCAACTCCAGCGCCAGGTTGCGCACCAGTTGGTCTTCGGCGGCCTTGGACATGCCGTAAACGCCAATGAAACGGTTGCCCAGCTGGCCGGCGATAGAGGAGACCAGCGCAATCGCCGCAGCGGGCGCCTGTTGCAGATGAGGCCGGGCGAGGTGGGCCAGCCGCATGGCGCCGAAAACATTATTGCGCATGATCAGGTCAAAGGCTTTCTGGTCAACCTGATCCGAAGGTCCGTAAACCGGATTGCTGGCCGCGTTCATCACCATGCCATCAAGTCGGCCGTAGTGTTCGACCGTTTTGTCCACCAATGCCGCCAACTGTTCTTCGTGGCCGATATGACAGGCGATTGCGACAGCCTCACCGCCGGCCTGGCGGAGTGATTGCGCGACGGCCTCGCAGCTTTCCAGGTTGCGGCTGGATACGACAACTGCATAACCGCGTGTGGAGAGTGTTTCGGCAGTTGCCCGGCCAATGCCGCGGCTGGAACCGGTGATGATGATGACGGGCTTGGTCATTGATGTCGTCCATTGATTGTCATTGTTACAGGCCGCTGGCTCACGCCAGCGTTCTTGATTCCGGGGCCAGATGATCCACGCAGTTGACTCGAATCATCTGCCACTGGCCGGATTCGTCCTGAACCAGTTCAGTGACTGACGCATTATATAAGGTGATGTTGAGTTCGCGCTGCCAGGCCAGATCCTCGCCCAACAGTTCAGCGGTTATCGTGCTGATCACGCCTGCAGATGTGACCACGACAGCGCTGCTGCCGGATTCGAGTTGTTGCTGCCAGCGCTCGACAGGAGAAAGAACCCGGCGATGAAATTCATGCCACAGACCGTTGCGCTCACAATTGAGGGTCGCATTCTGCCAACGGCCAAGCACTTCCGGAAACCATTTCAGAAAAGTCTCCAGATAGGCTTTCGGGTCCGCGAAGGCCTCCTCTCCGGGCAAGGCCAGCTCCAGCCCTTCGGCCTGCTCCACGGCACTTCGCACCAGTTGATCGACCATGTATTCATTGAGCGCGGCATCGATGATCCCGGCCCGGCCCGGCGCAACGCGCTCCAGGGTCTGGCGCTGGCGCTTGAGCGTGCCACTCCAGACCTCCCAAAGCCCTGCGTACTCGGCGCCGATCCGCTCCCCCAATGCCAGCCCCTGATCCTCTCCCAGCCCGGACAATTGATCGTAGTCATCCGTGCCGAGGCTGGCCTGGCCATGGCGAATGAGACATAAACGCGGGAAGCTCTTCAAAGCGCCTATACTCTTGCAGTCGGGGCATGTTGCCGCGGCAGTTTACCCATTGCAGTATCCACGAGGGATCCATTCATGTCACTTGAACAACTACTAGTCATACTGCTCGTCGGCGGCATCGCCGGCTGGATCGCCAGCCTGCTCGTCAAGGGCCGCGGCAACGGTATTCTGATCAATATTGTCGTCGGCATCATCGGGGCCTTGATCGGTGCCTGGCTTTTTGGCGTGCTGGGTATCGGCGTCGCCGGCCTGCTGGGTCAAATGGTCATGGCGATTTGTGGCGCCGTCGTGTTGCTCCTGATCGTCGGCGCGCTGAGCAGTGGTCGACGCCGCCGCTAGCGCACTCGGTTCAAGAATCTCTGAACAACTCTGCGCGGTCTCCGCGCACAGTTCATCGCCTCAAATCGCACACGTCCCACCGCGTCGGGCCAGGTACTGCTGGTGGTAGTCCTCGGCACGCCAGAAAGTGGTTGCCTGATCGATGGTGGTGGCAATCGGCTGAGAATAACGCCCTGACTGATCCAGTTCCCGCCGAACGCTCTCGGCGGTTGCATGCTGGTCTTCATCATGACTGAAGATCACCGAGCGATACTGGCGGCCCCGGTCGGGTCCCTGGCGGTTGACCTGGGTGGGATCGTGAAGTTTGAAGAACTCACGAACCAGCGTTTCATAGCTGATGCGGGCCGGATCGAACTGAACCTCGACCACCTCGGCATGGCCGGTGTCATCACGGCAGACCTGTTCATAGGTCGGTGAGTCCACGTGACCGCCCATGTAGCCAGTCGCCGCGTCGTTCACACCGTCAAGCTCCCGAAACCGGACTTCCACACCCCAGAAACAGCCCGCACCGAATGTTGCTTTCTCCGTCATAAACTCCTACCTGCTCGAATCGAAAAAAAGACCCATATCCATCACGGGTCGTCCAACTTCGACAATAGTATGCCGCCAATAGCTGCACCAGATGGTGAATTGCGCTGATCAGACCGGCTATGCGGGTCCCCGCGGGAACGTTACAATGGCTCCCCATGACAACATCCAGCTTTCTCTGGCACGATTTCGAAACCTTCGGTGCCGACCCCCGACGCGATCGCCCGGCCCAGTTCGCCGCGCTGCGGACCAATGACTCGCTGGAACCGATCGAAGATCCAATGGTGGTCTACTGCCAACCGGCCAAGGACGTACTGCCGCACCCGATGGCTTGCCTGATCACTGGAATCAGCCCGCAAATGGCTCTGGAGCGCGGTGTGCCGGAAAACGAATTCGCCACCCTGATCTACGAATCGATGAGCCGCCCCGGCACCTGCACAGTCGGCTTCAATAATTTTCGCTTCGACGACGAAGTCACCCGCCACCTGTTCTGGCGCAACTTCTTTGACCCCTATTCGCGTGAGTACGCCAACGGCAACTCCCGATTTGACCTGATTGACCTGCTGCGCATGGCCCGCGCGCTGCGCCCGGAGGGTATCGACTGGCCTGACCGTGAAGACGGCACGCCGAGCTATCGACTCGAGCATCTGGCTGCAGCCAACGGCCTCGACACCAGCCGGGCGCACGACGCCCTGGCCGACGTCGAGGCCACCATCAGTCTGGCGCGTCTGTTGCGCACCCAACAGCCGCGACTATGGGACTGGGCGCTGAGTCTGCGCCAGAAACATGCCGTCGCAGGCATGCTGCAAAAACGAGAACCGCTGCTGCATAGCTCGGCCCGTTTTCCAGCCAGCCAGTTCTGCACCGCACCCGTCTTGCCGGTCGCCCCCCATCCCGTTTTTGCCGGTCAGTGGATTGTGTGGAATCTCAACATTGATCCGCGGCCGTTTTTCAATCTCGATCAGGAAGACCTGGTTGACCGCATGTGGACCACCGCCAGCGAGTTGCCTCCGGATGTAGAACGGCTACCGCTCAAGCTGATTCGATCCAACCGCTGCCCCATGCTCGCGCCGCTGTCGACATTGGACTCCGCCGCATCCGACCGCCTGGGCATCGACGCTAGCGCAATCACCACCCATGCTGCCGCTCTAAAAGCCAATGGCGAGTTCATCAAACGAATCGGCACCCTCTTCAACGACACCGGCGGCAAGGCCGGGACCAGCCCGGTCGACGCCGAACTCGCCCTTTACGATGGCTTCGTGCCGCGCGGCGATCAACAACTTTATCCCCGGCTTCGGGAACTGGACCCGGACGGTCTGACCCGGCTGGGTACGCCATTCACGGACGAGCGGCTCAATACGCTGCTGTTTCGTTACCGGGCGCGCCTGTACCCAACCAGTTTGGACGAAAGCGAAATCGACCGATGGCAATCGGATTGCCAGCGGCGGCTGATCAGCGACCCTGAACTGGCATCGATCCGGTGGGACGAATATCAGACTATCGTGGCCGATTTGATGCGTACGCAGCCCGAAAAAGTGACGCTATTGGAGCAATTGGCGCAGTGGCCGACGGAAATCGGGCTGGTGCCAGCCCCAAAAACCAGCTTTCAATAACTTAGCACCACAATCTAATAATCTGCCTTGGGTTGTTATACACAACTGCCTGATTCCCGTTTTGACATTTACATCACAGCCTAGAAAGGCCCCCTCCCTTGGTGAAACTATTTAAGTTATTGTTTTTAATATTGTAATAAAAGTGTATAAAATTTAACCAAACCGCCTGATGGCCTCACGACAATCGCGCGCCTTACAACTGTTCACAAGCTTATCCACAGGCTTTGTGGATAAACATTCCAATACTCTAAACGGCAGCAGTTAAGTGAATCAAATCACACTATTTTTACGCCCACTCCCGCCTTTCACACCAGACCCATCAGCGGAAGCTGCGTCTCCGCTGGCCCCGCGCTGAAAAACTTGCTGACGGACCGGCGCAAGATCTGATCGCTACGCGGCGAAACAAACTCGGCCACGCTGCCATCATCGAAACTCAGCAGGAGGACGACGGGCGGTTGCCCGGCCCGCCCCGGTCTGGCAATAACGCCGCTGATCCGCTTGCCCACGATCTGGTCACGAAATTCCCGGCTGCTGATATTGGCTTTCATGCTCCACCTCCAGTAAACGTTCAAGTTGTTGAAAGTGATTGGAACATGAAATTTTCTCAAAACCTGAGAATGCAATTTCCTCCGAATCGGCGGGCAAATTTCCTAGGCATGAGCGGGGGCATGTTCTGATTCGCAAATTGAAACGGGTTTCTAAACTGTGCTCAACGTCGGACGCAGCGTTCGGCGCAAACCAGAAACCACATTTTTCAACAGGAGAAACATCATGAACATGACCAAGAACATCATCGCCGCCCTCTTTCTCGCCCTGAGCCTGACCGGCCTGAGCTTCGCCGACATGCAGCCGGTCGACCTGAACACCGCCAGTGTCGAGCAACTGGCTGAAACCCTGCACGGTGTCGGTGAAGCCAAGGCCGAAGCCATCGTCGCCTACCGCGACGAAAACGGCGGCTTCGAGCACATCGATGAACTGGTCAACGTCCGCGGCATCGGTCTGCGCACCGTCGACCGCAACCGCGACCGCATCACCATCGGCTCAATCGAATAAATCCGACGCTGATGCCAAAAGGGCCGCCCCCGGCGGCCCTTTTTTTAGCTATCGCCCAAAAAAGAAAATCGCACCAGAGGCACAGAGGCCACAGAGAAAAGCTGACCATAATCATAATGTTTTCCCTCCCGTCTCCCCTCTCCCCCTGCTTTTTCCCTTTCACCTTTAACCTTTCACCTTTCCCCCGCTCTCACATAGGCCTCCGAGAACTGAAGGCATGCGCCAGCGTCGATCGATCCGTGTGCTCCAGCTCCCCGCCAAGCGGAACACCCTGTGCCAACCGTGAGACATTGACCGAATGACGAGCGGCCATTTCCTGAAGGTAATAGGCGGTTGCCTCGCCCTCGACCGTGGTGTTGGTCGCGATGATGATTTCATTCACGTCTTCACGATTCAGGCGCTGCTCGAGCAGGTCAAGGCCAAGGTCGTCGGGGCCGATGCCGTCCAGCGGTGACAAGCGACCCAGAAGAACAAAATAGCGCCCCTGGAATCCGGTTGCCCCTTCGATGGCCAGCACATCGGCGGGGCTTTCCACCACGCACAGCACGTCGGAATTGCGCTGATCGTTGCGGCAAATGCGACAAATGTCATCTGCGGTGAAATTGCGACACAGGTTGCAGCGACGGATATCACGTACAGCAGCCTCCAGCGCACGGCCCAGGCGCCGTCCCCCGTCCCGATCACGCTCCAGCACCTGAAGCGCCATGCGCTGGGCACTGCGCGCACCAACGCCCGGCAGACAGCGCAGGGCCTCGATAAGCTCGTCGAAAGGGTCCGCAGCCACGGCTTGATCGCCTAGCGGCAGCCTCAGGGCAGCGTAAAGCCAGGCGGCAAAGGCAGTCCGCCGGTCAGGCCACTCATTTTCTCCTGGCTTGTCTTCTGGACACGATTGACGGCATCGTTGAAGGCAGCGGCAACCAGATCCTCGACCATTTCCCGATCATCGGCCACGTCCGGATCAATGCTGACCCGGCGCACTTCATGGCGGCCGCTCATGACGACTTCCACCAGTCCACCACCGGCCTGACCGACCACTTCGATCGCGGCCAGTTCTTCCTGCGCCTTTTTCAGGTTTTCCTGGACCTTCTGTGCCTGCTGCATCAACTGCGCTATGTTGCCTTTCATCATCTAATGACTCCGTGATTCGGTGGGCCTGATCGATTCGCGCAACACCTCGGCGTCAAACCGCTTGCACAATTTATTGACCAGAGGGTCGTTGTCGATGGCCGTTTCCGCTTCGGACTGACTGCGCTCGACCCGCGTCTGCTCCAGCCTGGCAGGAGTCGCCATATCAGCGCTCTTGCCCGCCTTGATTGACAATCTGACCGGGCCACCGAGGTAAGCCACCAACGCTTTCTCCAACGCCTGGCGAAAGCGCTCGGTCACCAGCATCAAATCGTCCGGCGCGGCCTTGAAAGTGATCTGGGGTTCGCTCACCTCCCGCACAAGCAGCAGGCCCGCGACCGAGCGCACCGAACCGTTGAGCTTTAGCTGGCCGAGCACTTCGGCCCAGTTGTCCGCGCTCAGGTTCTGGCCAGCCCGCCAGGCGGTCCCAGGCTGCGATGATTCTCGTGCCGGCGGTAGTTCCGGCACGGACGATAGCTCTCGCGCCGGCGATGGTTTCCCACTCGGTGCGGCAGTCGCCCGCGAACTCGCGGCAGCCTCGCTATCGAGGGCGGCCGGACGCTCGCTGTCAACACCACGACCACCGTTGTTGTTGTCGGCGGCGGGCTGAAATGCCAGCATCCTCAACAGCGTCATTTCACAACCGCTACGTGCATTGGGCGCCAGTTCGAGATCACGACGTCCTGTAATGGCGATCTGGTAATAAAGCTGCACATCTTCCGGATCAAGGCTGGCGGCCAGGGCCAGCAACTTTTCCCAGTCGGAGCGGGAATCATCCCGGTAGTCCGGTAGTTTCTGTATCAGTGCGACCCGCTGCAGGCCCTCGGCCAGGTCAAGCAGCAACTGGCCCATGTCCCGAGCCTGGGCAAAGACCTCGCCGATGACTGCGATAGCGTGCCCAGCCTCACGAGCGGCCAGGGCTTCGATCAACTCATGCACGTGACGCTGCTCGACACTGCCGAGCATGTCTCGTACTTCGGCTTCCAGCAGTTTGGTGCCGCTGGCCAGGGCCTGGTCCAGCAGACTCAAGCCGTCGCGCATGCTGCCATCGGCCGCCCGGCCCAGCAGGGTAATCGCCTCGGGCTCCGACTCGACGCCTTCGGCCTCGAGTATGCGCTTGATCTGATCGCCGACCTGATCGGGCGAAAGGCGACGGAGGTTGAACTGGAGACAACGCGAAAGGATCGTGACCGGAATTTTTTGAGGATCGGTCGTTGCGAGGACGAACTTGACGTGGTCCGGCGGCTCTTCGAGTGTTTTGAGTAGCGCATTAAAGCTGTGGGTGGACAACATGTGCACCTCGTCGATCAGGTAGACCTTGAAGCGGCCACGGGCCGGTGCGTATTGCACGTTGTCCAGAATTTCGCGGGTATCGTCGACCTTGGTGCGCGAGGCCGCGTCAATCTCGAGCAAATCGACAAAACGGCCCTCATCGATGGCCACGCAATGCTCGCACACGCCGCAGGGCTCGGCGCTCACCCCCTCCAGACAATTCAGGGATTTGGCCAGAATGCGGGCAATGGTGGTCTTTCCGACGCCACGGGTGCCGGTAAACAGGAAGGCATGATGGACCCGGCCCTGGGCCAGGGAGTTGCTCAACACTTTCACAACATGGGATTGACCGACCAGCTCAGCGAAGTTGCGCGGCCGCCACTTCCTTGCAAGTACTTGATAGCTCACGAAAATACAATCCTTTAGGACGATACGAATAGGCGGCGGGAGGGCCAGCCTGCCGAAACCGCAGTGTACACGATCATCTCAAAAGAACGCAGATCGGTTGCCACGAGCGGAGCGACTCTGGGATAATACTAATGGCGGTCCTTGCTGGTCTTCCCACACTGTTTTTTCCGTTAACCCCGTCAGGCCCGGAAGGGAGCAGCGGCAGCGGAAAAAACGGGTGCTGGGGTCGGGCTGGCTAGGGCCGCCATCTGATTCGAGCAACGCCCGTGCAGGCTTATTCAGGGGCTCCCCAGGACCTCCGAGGCGCTTTTGTATTGCTCACTCAAAATCGAACCTGAAGTACCATGCCGGTTCATCCGAACATGTTCGAGACGCCGTGAACGCCACCCTGCAAGATGTGGTCGGTCTGCTGAAGCTGGAACGACTGGACGACAACCTGTTTCGCGGAGAGAGCCGCGATATTGGCGCACCCCAGGTTTTCGGTGGTCAAATTCTTGGCCAAGCGCTATCGGCCGCCCACAAGACCGTTGAGGGTCGCACCCCGCATTCCCTGCATGCCTATTTTCTGCGCCCCGGCGACTTCAATCTACCCGTGATCTACCAGGTCGAACGCTCCCGCGATGGCCGCAGCTATGCTAATCGGCGCGTTGTCGCCATTCAGCACGGCAAGCCAATCCTGAATCTTGCCGCGTCGTTCCATGCCAATGAAGAAGGCTATGCACACCAGTCCAACATGCCGGATGTGCCCGGCCCTGAAGGGCTGAACAGGAGCATCGACATCCAGCGTTCGATCATCGACAAGGTGCCGGAAAAGATGCGCCGCTTGTTAAGCCATGAACCGCCGTTCGAATTTCGCCCGGTCGAACCCCCAAAATTCATCGACCCCGGCCCCCGCCCCCCGCGCAAGCATATCTGGATGCGAGCCTGGAGCCGCCTGCCGGACGACCCGGAGCTGCATCGCAACCTGCTGACATATGTGTCCGACTACGAGTTACTGGGTACCGCCACCCTGCCCCATGACCTCAACTTCACCAACAAGAGCGTTCAGATGGCCAGCCTGGACCATGCACTGTGGTTTCATCGACCTTTTCGAGTCGATGACTGGCTGCTGTATGCCTGTGACAGCCCCTCCTCCCATGGCGGACGCGGCTTCAACCGCGGCGAGTTCTATACGCGTGCCGGAGAATTGATTGCCTCAAGCGCGCAGGAAGGCGTCATTCGGCCCTGGCGGAAAGTCAGATCAATACCCGCCTGACTTGTCAATGCCGCCTGATCTTGCCGACCGGCGGCGCAACAGCACCAGAGTAAAAAGAATGCCGATTAAGATACCGATCAACAGGGTCAAGGCCAGCAACCCGGCCTGGGGCATGACGAAGGTGAAGTTGAGAAAGCGTGTTTCCACGGCGCGGGTATTCTGCATCGCGACGATTATCGCCAGCACAACCAGCACGATGCCGCTGACGAGTTTTACCTTCGACCGTGTTGGCAGACCATCATGATCATCGGGTTTTTGTGAATTGTCCATTTTCGCACTCCTGTCTCAAAGGGATGAGCGCAACCGCCACGCCTTGTGTCCATGTTACCGCAAACTGCGGACCGTTCAGCCTCGCGCTCGCTGCTCGGGCTTTTTGCGGTGCAACAGGCCGGCCGGCGACTTCACCAGTTCGTAGATCAGCAGCGCAAGAACCACCCCAATACCGGTATAGACCAGCGAAGCCGCGTCTACCGGTATGGCCGGGGAAAAGGTTTCCCAGGCGCGGCGTGCGATATCACTGTCGGAATGCTGAAGCATGACCAACGGCTGCATCATCGGTGAAGCATTGGCGATTGCCGCATAAGCCTGTTCCAGATCCTGGACCCGACCGGAAAACTCGGCAACCGCTTCCTGCCGCTCAACGACGCTGAGACGCGGCAACAGGTCACCACGTTCAACAAGGGCCAGCGTACGGCGAGCTTCATCGATATGTCCTCCCAGCCGCTGCAGGTAGGCGTGGGTAAATGCCGGGCCCTGCGACAGACCCATACCACCGGCGCCACCACTGAAGGCGCTGCCCAGGTTGTCGAACTTTCTTGCGACCCATCCCATCAGACCAGTCTCCGGCCTGGGCTGGCGACTGTCAAGTCGCGCAGCCGTTCAACAAGCCCGGACCGTCCAGCGAGTGGATACGCGGACCCGGCCAGCTACATTTTGATGTCGCTGACCAGGAGAACGGTTTCGGAATCCGCGCATTCAGGGTCTCCCTGGCAGGAAAGGGCGATGACTTGGCCGGCAACGTATTCGAAGCTTGCGAACTGATCAATCAGGTCGTCGCGCTCGCACCATTCCATGAAAGCCATGACTCGGTTGACTTCCCCGTCCGTCTCGATCGCGATATAGCAGGCCCGATCGCCCAGCGTCAGCTCCCGAATCACCCCGGATTCCGGTGGCATGGGGTCGGGGCCAGAACCGTTGTCCCCGCTCAAACTGGCGTACTCGAGAATTTCCTGGCCCATCAGGACGCAAGCGCCATCCATCGGGTAGTAGGTCAGCCGCATCCGGTACTGGCCGCGGTAAATGAATCCCCACACCTCCAACACCTTGAACTGTTCGGCTTCATTGGCCGGGTTGGCAATCGGCATCAATTCTTCG
>JBGTEC010000124.1:0-2009 GCA_041747995.1 Wenzhouxiangella sp. | reverse complement strand
AGTCAATGCACCTGATCCGCTTGAGTTTCGGCAAGGAAATGGCTGGGACGGCAGGACTCGAACCTGCGAATGCGGGGATCAAAACCCCGTGCCTTAACCAACTTGGCGACGTCCCAGCAGAGTCGTCAGCGGCTGCCGGAGGCCCAAGCCCCCTGGTCAACTGTTGACGCGGCGTATTATAACGATTTTGTAACCGCAGGTGCCGACAGATTCCAGTTTCTGAGAACCAGTCTGACGCGATAGGGTGGACTGTCCGCCTGCAAACGTGACGGCAACAAGGCCTCCGGCGTTTGTTCGAAACGCTGAAAATCCAGCAACCATGGTGGGCTCTCGGCCCGATCTAGCGACCCGTCGACGGCAAAGTGAATCGACCCGCCACTATCTGGCGGGATCAGCCCGCGGATCCAGTAAACCAGATCGCTGACCGGGATCGGCCAGCCGACAGCAGCTTCGACCAGCGAGTCGGGTTCGATGCCCCACAACTCACCTACATCGCTACCCTCCAGATAGGCGCTGCCTCGATCGAATCGCAGGCGCCACTGCTTGCCGCCCATGACGGTCCGCAGCAGAACCTCATGCTCGTCACCAGCGGCGCGCCATTCGAATGCCAGTTGACCGCCACGGTTGCCGTCCGACAATGACACCCGGCCACTGACCGACCAGACGCTGTGCACGGCGAACAGCTCGACACGCTCCTCCATCCAGGCACCCATGGGCCGTTGCTCACGAACGGCACAGGCCGACGCCAGCAGAACCAGGCCGATCAAGGCCAGGACCTTGAATGTCTCGAAACCGGATTTGCGGCTGTCAGTCATTCATTACACCGAGGCGTTCTTTGGCGTCCAGGAGATAGCTGTCGTTCGGAAAGCGTCGGATGGCATCGGTCAGCACGTCCCGCGCTTCGGGTTCACGGCCGAGATGCCACAACACCTCGCCCAGGTGAGCCGCAATTTCCGGGTTATCCTCGCCCTCAAGGGCTTGCTCCAGATAGGGCAAAGCCCGCTCAGGCTGGCCCAGGCGGAAATAGACCCAACCCATGGAATCAAGGATCGGTGGGCTGTCCGGCTCCAGCTCGAGCGCCCGGCGGATCAGGCGATAGGCTTCCTGATGACGGTCCGTCCGGTCTGTCAGCGTGTAACCCAGCGCGTTGAGCGCCATGGCATTGTTGTCCTCGATTTGCAGAATCCGGCGAAAATCCTGCTCTGCCAGTTCGATATCATCCATCGCAACGGCACAGATCGCGCGCGAGTAGAGCAGCGTGACGCTGGTCGGTTGCTCCCGCAGGGCACCCGTGAGCAGGCGAACCGCTTCGCTGGCCTGGCCTGCCTCGCGCAGCAAATCCGCCTCCACGACCAGCGCCTGGAGGGACAGATCGCGTTCATTGGCCAGCCGAACCGAATGCAAGAGGTTGCGTGCCTCCAGAAGGTTGCCTTGCTGACCTTCAATCACAGCACGACGCATCAGGGCTCGATTGACATTCGGCCCGGACTGCACCAACTCATACCATTCAAGCGCCTGGTCATCCAGTTCAAGCAACTCAGCCAGGAACGCGACAAGAAAGGCATGATGCTCGGCATCGTCAGCATCTTCCACTGCGGCGAGCTGTCCCCACACATCTTCAGCCTCCTCAATCCGCTCGGCCTGGTACAGATAGCTTCCAAGTGTATAGAGCACATCGCTGTCCGGCGGCATGTTGCTCAGAAGATTGATGGCTTCGTCGGAACGTTCCATCTGACGCAACACTTCGACTTCCGCCAGCGCCAGCCCTCGGTCCTCGGGCGCCTCCTCGCGCGCTCTGCGATAGAGGTCCAGCGCCAGATCCATTTCGCCCGCGGCGGCGGCCAATTGGGCGGCCCAGACATGGTGGTTCCTTTCACCGCTGCGCTCGACGGCATCGAGCGCCAATTCAAGGGCTTCGTCGATTCGACCAAGCTGCCACATCAGGAAGCTGCGGCTCTCCAGGACTTGCGGAGTGCGCGCCGATTCGGCGGCTTGGTCCACCAGGGCCG
>JBGTEC010000123.1:0-3204 GCA_041747995.1 Wenzhouxiangella sp. | reverse complement strand
GACAAACCAGCAGCAGACCAACCCCGTATCGTGGAATGACCTGCTGGACCTGCCCTTGCGCGGCTTCGGCTTCCATCAGTCCAGGCTCTTCGTCACCGAAGGGCGATTCAACCGCATCATGGCTTTCAGCACCATCACGGGCAACCGCCTGACTGACATCGCCGGCCCGAACAACCCCTATCTCAGCGACCCCTGGGATATTGCATTCGATGACAACGGAAGCCTGTATGTCGCCAATGGGACCGGCGGAAACGTGTTGCGCTTCAATATCGCCAGCGCTTCATTTACCGGCGAATTCATTTCAGCAGGCTCCGGCGGGCTGGCGTTCGCCCGGGCTTTGGCCTTCGGGCCTGATGGGCACCTGTACGTTGCCTGCCAGCAAACCAGTCAGGTACTCAGGTTCAACGGCCAGACCGGTGCGCCAATGGGCGCTGTGGCGGAAAGCGGTCAGACGGGGCTCAGCGGCCCGTCCAGTCTGGTGTTCGCGCCGCGCATTGATCAGGTTCATCCCGGTCACAGCGGCAGCTACTTCGACCCTGACCGGGACGGCGAAGGATGGCTGATAGAAATCCTCAATGACGACTTTGCCGCCATGAGCTGGTTCACCTACCCGCCGCTTGACGGCAGTGTCGGGGACGACAACTTTGGCGAGCAGGCGTGGGTGGTTGGCGTCGGTGCGATTTCCGGAAACCGAATCGTTTTTGATGACGTTCTGCTCACCCGCGGTCAGGGCTTTGGCTCCTCTTTTGATCCAGCCTCGCTGGAACTTCTGCCTTGGGGCAGCGTGGAGTTCGAGTTTGCCAACTGCTCCAATGGCATCATGGACTATCAGGGTCCGCCAGGTTTTGGCAGCAGCAAGCGCGAGGTACAACGATTGATCGGCATCCGCGGCCTGCCCTGCGGCAGCCCGGCCTCAGCGCCGCAACCTGACGCGCCCGGGGTCAGTGGTCAATGGTCAGATCCGGATCTCGATGGCCAGGGGTGGTTCATCCAGGAAGCCGGACCCGGACAGGTCTTTGCCGCCTGGTATACCTACGACGACAACGCCAATCAAATTTGGCTGGTCGGAACGGGATCGGTCAATGGGAATGTGCTGCAGTTTGACCAGATGTTGACCACCGGTGGCACCTGGTTCGGGGAAGACTTCGAAGCTGCCGATGTCGAACGACACCATTGGGGCTCGATGACGTTCACTTTCAATGACTGCAACAGCGCGGTCGTCGACTATGCCTCCGATGCGCCCGGCTTCGGAAGCGGCACGATGTTTCCACAGCGCATCACACGTTTGAGCGATCTGGAGTGCCAGCTTCCCTGAACAGGGAAGCCGGCACAAAGCCTGCTGTCCTGAAAGGAATAAGAAAGTTTCACCACAGAGGCACAGAGGTCGCAGAGAAAAGAAGAATCGAAGCTATTTGTTTATAAAAGCAATAAACGTTCTAAAGCACTCCACTCTGTGCTCTCTGTGCCTCTGTGGTGAGTCAAGGTTTTTGTTCCATGAGAGTCAGTAGCCCTCGAGCAGATCGGCCTCTGGCGGAACGACGAAAGAGAACAGATCGGGATCAAGATCCGGATTCCGTGTCAAATCAAACAGCTCCAGCCGGGTGAGTTGACCAAAGCGATCATTCAATTCCAGCGCGACCGGCAGGCCCTCGTCGAAATACAACGTTGCATGCTCGAACTCTGCTTCGTCCTGCAGGGGTCTGAAGCGCAGGATGTTAGCTTCCCCGGTGGCTTCGATCTGGTAGAAACGATCCAGAAGATCGGGCCGGGTCAACACCAGCAAAGGCGATTCGGATGCCGGCGGCTGATCGCGAACCGTCACCTGGTCCAGGGATTCATCGTAGTGCCATAGACGTTCGCCGTCGGCGACCAGTTCCTGGGGAAACGGTTCAAGGTAGCTCCAGCGAAAGCGATCAGGGCTCTGGTAATACAGGCGCCCTTCGGTTTGTTCCAGCACCCGACCGGATTGTTCAAGCGTGATTTGCGAGAACCCGCCCGACAAGGACTCCAGGCCTTCGGCGAAGCGGTCAAGCTGGGTACGCGGATCAGCTAACACACTGCTGCTCAACGCGACGGTCAACGCGACGGTCAGCGTGACGACGGGAAGCCAGGTGGCAAGATATCGAACCATGTTCTATTCGTTTCCGTTGGTTGCAATGTCAGTCCAGACTACCCGCCCTATCCTGAACGCGGTCTGACTCAATCGCGGGGTGGCGCCGGTGCCAGCACTTCACGCTGACCGTTGTGTTCAGGCGGACTGACCACGCCCTGGGCTTCCATCTCCTCGATCAGCCGGGCAGCCCGGTTGTAACCAATCCGGAGCTGGCGCTGGACGCTGGAAATGGAGGCCCGACGACTCTCCAGCACATAGGCCACAGCCTTGTCGTAAAGTTCATCTTCTGAATCACCAGCCGCAGCTTCGAGCATGCCATTGGCGCCGATAGTCTGGCCATCGGAAGTCGTCTGGGTCTCGGCCAGCACGTCTTCCAGGTAATTCGGTTCACCCTGCTGCTTGAGCCACTCGACCACCGCGTGAACCTCGTGGTCGTCCACGAAGGCGCCATGGATGCGCTCGGGCAGCCCCGAACCGGGCGGCAGGTAAAGCATGTCGCCGTGACCGAGCAATTGTTCGGCGCCCTGCTGATCAAGGATGGTCCGGGAATCGATGCGCGAGGACACCTGGAAGGCCATCCGGGTCGGAATATTGGCCTTGATCAGTCCGGTGATCACATCAACCGACGGCCGCTGGGTGGCCAGAATCAGGTGGATACCCGAAGCCCGGGCCTTCTGGGCCAGGCGGGCGATCAGTTGCTCAACCTTCTTGCCGACAATCATCATCATGTCGGCAAATTCGTCAACGATCACCACGATAAACGGCAGCTTGGTCAGCAACTGTGGCTCCGAGCCCTCCAGCAACATGCTGGGATCAATCATCGGGTCGGCAATCGGCTCGCCCTTGTCGGCTGCCTCCTTGACCTTGCGGTTGTAGCCGGCCAGGTTGCGCACGCCCAGGGCGGCCATCAACCGGTAGCGGCGCTCCATCTCGGCGACGCACCAGCGCAACGCATTGGCGGCTTCCTTCATGTCCGTGACCACCGGCGTCAGCAAGTGGCCAATTCCCTCATAGACGGACAGCTCCAGCATCTTCGGATCGACCATGATGATGCGGACATCATCCGGTGTGGCCTTGTACAACAGGCTCAG
>JBGTEC010000122.1:0-7285 GCA_041747995.1 Wenzhouxiangella sp. | reverse complement strand
CGGATCCTGCCAGTTGATGTCTGCGCTGAGGTCGCCATGCGCCAGGGTGACCTCCTCGAACGCGGCCGAGCGAATTTCGCCGGCCAGCGACAATGACTGCGCGAAAGGATTGAATTGGCCTTGCAACTGAAGTTGGCCGTCCAGGGTCGGCCAGAGCTGGTGCAGTGCTTGAGCTGCCAGCTGCCATCGCCAGTTTTCGCCATCCCGACTGTCGACTGACAGTCGATTGTCGCCAAAGGTCAGGTTGAAGTCGCCGGATTCGGGTTGTTCTTCGCTGATGGTGACCGACCCCCGTCCGCTTAACCGTTGATCGCGCAACTGGCCGCTGATCTCATGGACCTCCAGCGCCAGGTCAGCGAGGGTGTCAAAACGGAGGTCCATTCTGGCGTTGATGGCTCCCGGCAACTCCGGAACAAAATGACCCGGATTGGCCCCCGTAACCGCCAACTGAATTGATCCACCCAAAGTCGGCGACCACCGAACCTGGCCGCTGGCATCAACGGTCCCGGCCTCGCCTGCGTCCAGCAGCAGGCGCTCGACATGGGCCTGATCTTCGGAGCCCCGGGCACTGGCTTCAACGCTGGTGACGGGCAGATTCATCGCCGCAATCATGGCCTCGAGCTCCAACTGCCAGGCGCTGAGCGCGCCGGTCAGCCGAATGGTTCCGGATTGGCTCGACAGCAGTGGTTCGGTGTCGTCGGTGACCGGTGGCCAGGTCAGGTCGCGCCAACTCAGATCCAGCGAGATGTCGTCGGTTTCCAGATTAAGCGTGCCGGTGCCGGCCAGGTTGAGGCTGGTCGGTGGTGCATTGAGCGAGACTTGGTTGAGGCGCACGGACCGGGTATCGCCAGTGAGGTCGAGGCGGCCATTGATCCGGGCCTGCTGAGGCCACTCCGGGTACAACGCGGTCAGGTCCAGCCGTTCCAGGTCGATTAGCAGTTCAGCGGTCAGCTCCGGGTCCAGTAATAGTCGACCACGGGCTATGACCTGGCCATCAAAGACCTCGGCCAGCAGTCGCTCGATCTCAATTTCTTGCATCGAGCCGCTGAGGTCCGCCGAAAGACGGTTATCCGGCAGCTCCATTCCTTCCAGACGGCCACTGATATTGGCCTGCCATCCGGCGAGGTTGCCGGAGGCGGCGATTTCGAGGTCGCGCGCCGCCAGTTCGAGCCCCGGCAGGTTTTCGAAGGCGCCGGTCAACTCCAGACGCAGACGCGGATCGCCCGGCAGCTCTTCGAGAACGGCCAGACCGGATGCGCGGATCGGACCGTCGGCCTCGAAGTCGATTTCCAATTGGTCGAGCCGGCCGGTCAGTCGGATATCAAGGTGTTGACGGGTCTCCTCGTCCACCCTGTAATCGGCACTGAGCGTCATCTCACCGTCGTGTGGATCGCTCAGTTGCCAGTGGCCCTGCGCCCCCAGGCTTAAATCCGGCCGGCTCAGCTCAAGCCGGTCGAGGTCTAGACGTTCGTGCCAACTGCCAGCCAGCACCAGGCGATCAATGGTCTGGGCCTCGGGAACTGGCCCATCGTCGACGGCGGGCAGATGGATCCGCGCCCGCTCAACCAGCAACTCATCAATTCTTATCGGGATCGGGCTGCTGAGGTCAGGCATCTCGAATGGTGGTGGGTCGGGGTCCTCCGGCCCGGGCTGCGGCACATAGACGTCCACTTCGCGAGCCCTCATCCAGGGAATGTCCACAGCCAGGGGCAGCAATGATATCCGCACGGCCAGATCCAGGTGCTGAACCTGAACCCGGGTGTCGGCTTCGTCGAGAGAGACGCCGGTTAATTCCAGGCCGCGGGAAAAATTGCCGTTCAGCGTTTCCCATTGCAGCGACGGTACGACTGCACCGGCCCGGTTCAATGCAAATTCCGCCCCGGATCGGGTTGAAGTCAGCCACCACCAGCCGGCCAGCAGGCTAATGATGATCAGGAGCAGGATGATGCCGGTAACGATCAGGGCTTTCTTCATAGCAGGCGGGTGCCGATGGTCAGGTGAAGCCGCCAGGGTTGGTCAATGTCATCCAGTGCACGGGCAACATCGACCTGAATTGGTCCTATAAGTGAATACCAGCGCACGCCAAAGCCCACGCCGCGTTTGAGTTGCAGCGTGCCCCAACTGTTGAATGCGTTGCCGATATCGTAGAACGTGGCAACCGACCAGTCTTCCGCCACGCGCAATTCGTATTCGACTGAGCCGGTCAGGATGTGATTGGCGCCGTTGCGGTTGGTGCTCAGGGTCTCGTAGCCGTAGCCGCGCACGGTCCGGTCTCCGCCGGTATGGAAGCGATAGCGCTCGGGCAACTCGGTGACGCTCAACCGCAGTTCGCGATCATCAAGGGCCAGGTCGACCGTTCTTGTGTCTGCGTCTGTATACCCTATTTCACCTCGCAACAAAAATTTGTGCCGATCGGACACGACCCGGTGCCAGCGCCCACTCAAATAGGCCTGGGCAAAGCTGACATCCGAGCCGGCAGCTTCGTGAGACGCCAGCAACTGGGCCTGAAAAACGTGACCCTGGGCGGTGAAACCGGTACCCCGAATCGCCGGCAGGCGCCAGCGCGCGCCAAGGGCGAGGGTATTGGTGCTGGTTTCCAGCAACGGTGCGAGTTCGGGGTTGGCGGCCAGCAAGGCCTCGTTTTCAGGGGTAAAGGTCGCCTCCCGGAAGGCATTGAACGACTCGTTCAGGCCGGCAATGAAAACGCGTTCCTCCAGGGGCCCAAAATAATCTGGCAGGAAACGCCGTTCCTGCAGTCGCCCAATCGTTACCTCCGCCTGCTCACGGCGACCGTTGAACGGATCGAACACCGCTTCGCGTTGTTCGTCTCTGAAGCGGAAGTTGTCCTGTTCGCGCCGTAAAGTGACCCCGCCGGTCCAGAAGTCAGAGGGTTTGTTGCCACGAGGGTGCTGGTATTCGCTTCTCAGGATGAATTCATTGTTGCGCTGCTGGGCGGCGAATCCCGAGTCAAGGCGGTTGCCGCGCGAGGACAGGTAGTGACGAATCCAGGCCAGTTGCACGCGCGCCCCCGTATCCGTTCCAAATCCGCCGGTGATCCGGTAGGTGTTGGGTGGACGTGGTTCCAGGTAATAGGTCAGATCGACGCGGGCCTCTTCGCGATCGCGCTCTTCCTCGACGGCGATTCGATCGAATAGGCCGGAGCGCACCAGGGCCTCGCGTTGTTCGTCCAGGCGGGCGCTAGAGAACGGTTCGCCCGGCTGAACAACGGTCAGTCGGTCCATCAGGCGCTCGGAAAATGTATCCTGTGGCGCTCGATAGTCGCCGAAGACGTAGCGCCTGCCGGTGTCGAAATGAATGCGAATTTGGGCGCTGCTGCGATCCGGGTCCACCGTGACCCGCCGTTCGCGGAATGTGCCGTCGAAATAGCCGCGTGCCAGGGCCAAATCGGTGAGATCACGCCAGGCCTCGTCGTACTCGGCGTGACGGAAGCGATCTCCATCGGTCAGCGGCCAGTCATCACGCCAGGACAACAGGGTTTCGTCCTGCTCCCCGTCACCGCTGAATTCGATCTTCACATCCTCGACCCGAACCGGCTCACCGCGCATAATGTTGATTCGTGCCCGCCACGGCGCACCCGGCCCGACCGGCTCATCCAGGCGGACATCGATTCGCGGTCGGTAGAAACCAAACGGACGCAGGGCCTGGCGAACTTCATCACGCGCGTCGGTTGCCATCTGGCGCAGGCGCCATTCGGATACATCACCCAGGCGCTCGGCCCGAACCAGCGACAGGTGCGCGCGCACATTGGTCAGCAGCTCTGCGTCCACGCCGGAGATTTCGGTCACAACAGTATCGGCCCTGGCCACAGTGGCCAGAACGGACAGGACAAAGATGCCGATTATTGCGGAATTTCGGATCACGGATAGCTCTTGTTCACACCAACCAGCCCATTATGCTACCTGCTAGCTTAGTTTGTCGGGGTGAATGGGCTCTTAATGGCCCAAACCTCTGGGTTCGGTTCAGGATCTTCGATCAAGCTGTCGGTAGCCAATGGCTTCACTGAGGTGCGGGATGTCGATGTCTTTGGCCTGGTCGAGGTCGGCAATGGTGCGGGCGACGCGCAGGATGCGGTGATGGGCCCGTGCCGACAGGTTGAGGCGCTCGCAAGCCTGTTCGAGCAGTCGGGATTGGTTTTTCTCCAGCTTGCAGAATTCACGTACGCCCGCGACCCCGAGTTGGGCGTTGCTCATGCCACGCTCGGCCTGAATCTGGCGCGCCGCCATCACCCGTTCACGGACCGGAGTTGATGGCTCGCCGGGATCCTGCCCATTCAACGACTGGCGCGGGACTTCCACCTGCAGGTCGATGCGGTCAAGTAACGGCCCGGAAATGCGATCACGATAGCGCCGAATCTGATCCGGCGTGCACCGGCAGCGCCCGGACGGATCACCCTGGTAACCGCAGGGGCATGGATTCATGGCCGCAACCAATTGAAAGCGCGCCGGAAACTCGGCCTGCAAAGCCGCCCGCGAGATCACAATCCGGCCCGATTCCAATGGCTCGCGTAACACTTCAAGAACATGGCGACTGTACTCGGGAAGCTCATCAAGGAACAGAACGCCCGCATGAGCCAGGGAAATCTCGCCGGGTCGCGGTTTTGAGCCACCACCGACCAGGGCCACGCCGGACGCGGTGTGATGAGGCGTCCTGAACCGGCGTTGGCGCCAGGTGGCCGGGTCCAGGCCCATGCCGGCCACCGAAGCAATGGCGGCCGCTTCCAGGGCTTCATCCTCGCTCATCGGCGGCAGAATGCCGGGCAGGCGCGAGGCCAGCAGAGTCTTGCCGGTACCCGGCGGGCCGACAAACAACAGGTTATGACCACCCGAGGCACAGATTTCCAATGCCCGTCTGGCCCGGCTCTGACCAATAACATCGGACAGGTCAGGCCCGGTGATGCGGTTATCTTCAGGTAATGGTCTGGCTCGTTCAAGCTGGGCCTGACCGTTGACGGCCGCCACCACGTCGCTCAGGTGGTTGGCCAGAAAAACCTCGGCCCCGTTTACCAGTCCCGCTTCCGCTGCATTGGCGCTTGGCACCACGAGCTTGCGCCCGGATGCCCGTGCCCCGATCACCGCCGGCAGGCAGCCCCGGACCTCGCGCAGATCACCGCTGAGCGACAACTCGCCGATGAACTCCCAATCGGTCAGGTTTTCATTTTCGAGCTGCTTCGAGGCAGCCAGCACGCCCAAGGCGATTGGCAGATCAAAGCGCGCGCCTTCCTTGGGCAAATCGGCCGGCGCCAGCGACACCGTCACCTTCCACGACGGCAGCTTGTACCCGGCATTGGCCATCGCCGCGCGCACCCGGTCCTTGCTCTCGCGCACCGCCGTCTCCGGCAACCCGACAATGCCGAAGCCGGGCAGGCCGGGCCCAAGATTGACCTCCACCCGGATCAACGGCGCGTCAATTCCGACCTGGGCACGGGAGAAAATTGTTGCCAGACTCATGTGGGATACCTTGGAATTGGAACCAGTGGTTATTGTCGGGAGGCGGGTGGGGTATTGGGATCGGAGATTTACCTGGCGGGGGGTAGGAAAATGGCTTGGAGGCGGGAGGCGGGAGGCGGGAGGCGGGAGGCGGGAGGCGGGAGGCGGGAGACGGGAGACGGGAGACGGGAGACGGGAGACGGGAGACGGGAAAGTGCGGAGTGGCGAAGGCAAAAGGCTTTAAGGGCGGGCGGTGGTCTTCCCCTCCAAGCATGGCGGGGAGGGGAAGACGACTCGGCTTTGATCCAATCTGGTTCAGTACAAATTGAGTTTTGTATGTTGGCTTAATGGGCTTCGCTAGTGTCGACGTCGGTGATGGTGACCGTGCCAATGCGCTGGAAGAATTGGGTCTCGACAGTGACGAGATGCTCAAAGTCCCACTTTTCCTTGGCGTAGAATGTTGAGCCCTCTCGCCGTCTTGTGTCAGCAATCACATTGGTATTGCCGCCTGGTACGAAGGCAGTGGTGTCCAGAAGATGAACAAAACCAATGGTGCCGAGGCGGCTGCCCGTTGCCATGTTGCGCTCGCGCCGCATCGCGCGGGATACGCGCGGAATGACGACTTTATCGCCGTAGACCGGCAGAAGTTCCTGCTCGTAAATCTCCCGAGCCGCAGGCTGGAAGGAGCTGCCGAGTTGATGCCATAGTTCCTCGGCCACTTCTGCATACTGCGGATACCCCCGCTCGGACGCCAGCGCCATCCAGGCCCAGGCCCGCAGTGGATCGACCTCCCGATAAGTGGCGTCGAGGTACATCAGGCCGAGCATGAACTGGGCTGTCTTGTTGCCATCACGAGCTGCATGATGGAAGCTGCTGTAAGCACCTGCGTGCTGTCCGGCCTCCTGGGCTCTGACGCCGTTGGCAAGATGGCGATAACTTTTAACCTGTTCCAGGTTCGAACCCGGCGCGTTGGTGACCAAGTCCAACTGCGCCCTGACGACATCGGATGCACCGAACAGGACCACCGAACCCAGAACAAGCGTTGTGATAATTTTATTTCGATAACCCATTGTCATTCTCCATAGATCCGTTATTGCCGGGAGTGCGTTTTTCCCCCTATCTAACCAGACCAGAGTTCGCGCCGTTTTCTTTCTTTCATGCCATGTAAAGACTGGCCTTCCACAATGCGGCCCACCCGGCGTTATTGTTATTTGCGATCGATGGTTCTCCAAAGCACTTTACCCTAAAGCCGCGTTCGGCTCACCTGGCATCGCCAGGTCGACAAGACCGTATTTCTCGACCTTCAGTAGTCCAATAATGATATCCGTAATCTTCTGCCGTAAATTACCGCGTCACCGATGAGGTCAAAGGGTGAAGGCGTGGTCGTCCTCTTTGATCCATGTGGGTCGCGACCAGAGGGCCGTCGTCATTCAGCGCGACAGAAATAAGCCCGGCTTCGATTGAGCGCGGAGCCGAGTCCCCCGACATTCCGCTTCGCACGCATCAAGTTCCTGAATAACCTGGTTAAGCCAGAATCAGCTATGATGGCGGTTCAATAAATCAGCGCTTGCGCGTGCTGGCAACGAGCCCTTCAGGAAATAGAAATGTCACTGAAAACCCCCCTTTCCGGCCTCCGATTGCGTTGGTCTTGCGCCTTCCTGATGGTGCTTTTTCTCTCTTCTGCCGTCGCCGATGACTTTGCAGTCAACTCCGGACTCAGTGCGCTCTGGTTCAATCCTGAGCGCGATGGCGAGGGGCTGGTGCTGGAAGTTTTGAGTGAGGACACCGCGCTGGTGTACTGGTTTACCTATGACGAGGAAGGCAACCCGCGTTGGTTG
>JBGTEC010000121.1:0-1721 GCA_041747995.1 Wenzhouxiangella sp. | reverse complement strand
AATCCAGTCGCTGTGCAGGAGCGTGGCAATCACCACGGGGGCGGTGAAAAGGACGAATATGAGAATCAGGGCCTGCTTGTTCATTTTCGACGAATACTCCGGATCGTCAGGATCAGCCAGATCAGAAAAACGGCGAGGGCGATGCTGGCCCATTGGAACGCGTAGCCGCGATGGCGTTCCGGCCCCATATTGATCAGGCGCCAGTCGTCGCCGGTCAGGTGAGCCGGGTGCGCCGGGTCCAGCAACAGCACCTGGTCAAAAACTGAATCGTCGAACGCATCCCGGATTCGATCCAGCTCGAAATAAGTCATCAGGTTGGGCCAGTTTTCCGGATCGAGCGCCTGGGCCTGGCCGATCTGCAGTCCGACGCGCGGTGGCTCATTGAGCCGGCCTTCGATATGGACCAGATGCTCAGGGGTATCGAAATCCGGCATCCGCGCAGCTCGGCGGTCCCAGGGTTGCCAGCCGCGGTTGACCAGAATGACCTGATTGCTGTCCTGCGGACGAAATGGGGTAAAGACATGGACGCCGGGATGATTGTTGCGAATCTGGTTGTCGAGCAGCACGTGCCTGTCGGCATTGAAATGACCGGAGCCTGCAACCAGGGAATAGCGTGGCGCCGATTCCAGACCCAGACTGCTCAACGAAATGGCAGGGGCATCATCCCACTGGCTGAGCAAAGCCTCCTTTTCGGCGGCGCGTTCCATTTGCCAGCCGGCCAGATGGATGCTGCCTGCAATCACCAGCAGGGCGACGAGGTGAGGCAGCCAGAAACGAATTGATAAAAAACGGGTCTTGGTCATCACAGTCAGGATTTATAATGCAGGCCCGTCACTTTTGAAGTCGCTGTTCGTGCTGAGTAAAGCCCCATGCTGAACAAAATCCCATGTTAAGTAAAGTCTTGATTATCGGTATCTTTCTGGCCATTCTGTATAGCCTGGCTTCCAGCTTCTATTTCCTGGTCCGCGACAAGGATGATAGTGATCGGACGGTGCGCCGTCTGAGCTGGCGAGTTGGCCTTTCGCTGGGTTTGCTGCTCCTGCTGTGGGGAGGATTTCATTTCGGGATCATCGAACCGCAAGGCATCAACCCAGTCCGGTACCCGGCAGGCCCCGGAGATTGACGTGAGAACCGGGCCCGGGACACCGGGCCCGGAGAGAATTAGAGGGACAGCATCAGAGTTGACTCAAGACGTATTCCGCGCTGGATACCCGGAATTCGCCCGGTCCTTCGACCAGCACTTTTTCCACCGTGCCATTGCGCGTGATCAGGGCAAAGCGCTGGGAGCGCTGTCCCATGCCGAATGCCGACGCATCCATCTCCAGACCCAAGGCCTTGGTGAACTCGCCATTGCCATCGGCCGCCATCGTGATCTTGTCGTCGACCTTGGCTGAGTCGCCCCAGGCATCCATGACGAAGACGTCGTTGACCGCCATGCACACGATGCGATTGACGCCGCGCCGGTTCAATTCGTCAGCAAGATCGACAAAACCCGGCAGGTGCTTGGCCGAGCAGGTCGGGGTGAACGCGCCGGGAACGGCGAACAGGACCGTGCGGCCCTGACCGAACAACGCTTTTGTGGATACCGGGGAAGGCCCTTCGGCCGACATGATCGTCAGCGTGGCTTCCGGAACCGCATCACCTGGTGAAATTGTCATCGGTCAGTCTCCCAGCGCATTGTTCATGGCGGAAATCAGGGCATTTTTGTCGACCGGCTTGGT
>JBGTEC010000120.1:0-3110 GCA_041747995.1 Wenzhouxiangella sp. | reverse complement strand
GCTACGGTTGCGCCGGGCTCAACGCCGTAAGCTACGGCTTGATCTGCCAGGAGCTGGAGCGGGGCGATTCCGGGCTGCGCAGCTTTGTGTCGGTCCAGTCCTCGTTGTGCATGTACCCGATCTACGCCTTCGGGTCGGAAGTGCAAAAGCAGCGCTGGTTGCCGGACATGGCCGCAGGCAAGGTCATCGGCTGTTTTGGCCTGACCGAGCCTCACGGCGGCTCCGACCCGGCCAACATGAAGACCCACGCCCGGCGCGACGGCGACGACTGGATCATCAATGGCGCCAAGATGTGGATCACCAACGGCACCATCGCCGACATCGCCATCGTCTGGGCACGCACCGAGGATGGCATTCAGGGCTTCGTGGTTGAAAAGGACTTCAAGGGCTACGAGGCACGCGACATCCACGCCAAGATGTCGTTGCGTGCGTCAGTGACCTCGGAGCTGTATTTCGACAATGTCCGGGTGCCGGATGCCAATCGATTGCCTAACGTCAAGGGCCTCAAGGGACCGTTGTCCTGCCTCAGCCAGGCTCGCTACGGAATCACCTGGGGTCCGATCGGCTCGGCCGTGGCCTGCCTGAAGGAGGCGCTCGATTACACCGCCGACCGCGAACTGTTCAAACGCCCGCTGGCTGCCAACCAGGCCGTGCAGCTTCGTCTGGCCGACATGGCGCGGCGCATCACCCAGGCCCAGTTGATGAGCCTGCGCCTGGGTCGGCTCAAGGATGAGGGTCGGATCCACCCCACCCAGATTTCCATGGCCAAGTGGAACAACGTGCGCATGGCCATCGACATCGCCCGGGACTGTCGTGACCTCCTTGGCGGGTCCGGGATCACGCTGGAGTACGTCGCCATCCGCCATGCGCTCAATCTGGAATCAGTCATCACGTACGAAGGAACCGAGACCATCCATCAGTTGGTCGTCGGGCGTGAGTTGACCGGTCTGAACGCTTTTTAGGTCTGGTTTCAAAAAGGACACAGCGGTGAAGACCCAGGAGTTGGCTGGCAGAGGGAGCGCGCGGCAGATCAATCGCGCTGAAGTGGTGGATCAGGCCTTTCTCGATCATTTGGATGGCCTGGCTGCGGAAACCGTGAAGCTCCGGGATGCCAGCGGCATTCCTGACCACGATCTGCTGGCCTTGTTCGACAGTCAGATGACTTCGCGTCAGATCGACCTGATGGCGAGGGTCAAGCGTCTGGAAAACAAGGTCTTTTATACCATCGGCTCATCCGGCCACGAGGGCAATGCCCTGGTTGGACGCCTGAGTCGGCATACCGATCCGGCCTTCCTGCATTATCGGTCAGGGGGGTTTATGGCCGAGCGCTATGGCAAGCTTGATGGCATGGATTTCGTTCGCGATACCTGCCTGTCGTTCGCGGCATCCAGTTCCGACCCCATCTCCGGCGGGCGTCACAAGGTCTGGGGCAGCAAGCCGCTCTGGGTTTTGCCGCAGACCTCAACGATCGCATCGCACCTGCCCAAGGCGGTAGGCACCGCCCTGGCCATTGCCCGACGCAGTTCCGGCGGCCATAAACTGCCGGTGCCGGATGACAGCATCGTGGTGTGCAGTTTTGGTGATGCCAGCCTCAATCACGCCACTGCCCAGGCGGCATTGAATACCTGCGCCTGGACACGACACCAGAACCTGCCGTTGCCGATATTGATGCTCTGTGAAGATAACGGTATCGGCATTTCTGTGCCCACTCCGAGCGGGTGGGTGCGGGACAGTATCGCAGGGCGCCATGGACTGGAGTACCACTATGCCGACGGACTGGATCTGGCCGCCGGATTCGCGCCGGTGGCTCAGGCCGTTGAAAGTTGTCGTCGCCGCCGGCGTCCGGTGTTTCTACATTTGAAGACCACCCGCCTGATGGGCCATGCCGGGACCGATTTTGAAATCGAGTACCGGCCTCAGCATGAGCTTGATGCCGCCGAAGCGCAGGATCCTTTGCTGCGCTCGGCTGAATTGGTCGTGGCGCGCGGTCTGATGAGCCCGGGGGCAATCCGAAAGCGATATGAGCAGTTGCGACAGCATTGCCTTGAGCAGGCTGATATTGCCGATGGCACCGCACGCCTGACCACATTGGCGGACGTCATGGCGCCTTTGGGGCCCTGTTCCCGGGAGGCCGTCCAGGCCGAATCGGCCCGACAGGTGGCGATCGGGCAGCGTGTTGATGCGTTCGGGAGTGAACGCCTGCTGCCCGAGAACCAACCGCCGCGCCACCTCGCCATTCAGATCAACCGAGGTCTTGCCGACCTGATGCTCAAGTATCCCGAAGCCCTGATCTTCGGCGAGGATGTGGCTCGCAAAGGCGGCGTCTATACCGTGACGCGCGGCTTGTGGGAGCGATTCGGGCGCAGTCGGGTGTTCAACACCCTGTTGGACGAAACCAGCATCCTGGGGCTGGCCCAGGGGTTCGGCGCCATGGGCTACCTGCCGATTCCCGAAATTCAGTACCTGGCCTACTTCCACAATGCCTGCGACCAGATTCGTGGTGAAGCCTGTTCATTGCAGTTTTTCTCCAACGGTCAATTTCGCAATCCCATGGTCATGCGAGTGGCCAGCCTCGGTTACCAGCGTGGATTTGGTGGTCATTTCCACAACGACAATTCGATTACCGCGCTGCGCGACATTCCAGGACTTGTCATCGGGTGCCCCTCGCGCAGCGATGATGCGGTCAACATGCTGCGCACCATGATGTCATTGGCTCGGGTGGATGGCCGTGTATGCGCCTTCCTGGAGCCAATTGCGCTGTACATGACCAAGGACCTGTACGAAAAAGATGATAACCAGTGGTGTTTCGCTTATCCGGCCCCGGATGAGTCGCTGGCGCCATGGGAGCCCAGGGTTTATGCACCCGAAGCGGCCGATCTGCTGATCATCAGTTACGGCAACGGGGTGCCAATGGCGTTGCGATCAGCGGGCAAGCTGGAACAGGAGTGCAAGATCAATGTTCGGGTAATGGATTTACGCTGGCTCAAGCCACTGGACACTGATGCCATTGCCCGGCATGCCGGCGAGTGCTCTGCCATTGTCGTGTTTGATGAAGGCCGACCTGATGGCGGCATCGGCGAAGCCGTGCTGGCGGCACTGGTTGAAAGCGG
>JBGTEC010000119.1:0-2698 GCA_041747995.1 Wenzhouxiangella sp. | reverse complement strand
GTGGTCTGACATTCGGGGGCCGGGGACCCACGAATACCCGCTGGTAAAACTGCAGCGGAGTGGGTTTCCTAAAAAGTTCTTTGGTTGGCAAAGAGGCTGATGGGTTCAGTAAGATTTCCGCGCCCCGGCCGGGCCGAAGCCACCCGATGCAGGAGGTTGCGAGTTTGTTTAGGGCCAAACCTGCCCATTGCACGACACTGTCAATGGGGAGTGGCGTTGGCTGCTGCTCGTGCCGTGGGTCGCGGAAGATGGCACGATCCCTTCCGCATCCATCCCCATCCGTGTGCCATCAAGAAGCCTTACAAACCCGGCCGCCCTTCGAAGCCGTTTCAGTGGCGCCAAAGCGCCCAGGAACCCTGGGGCTTGATTCAATGCCGATCGACCCACGGCACGAGCAGCAGATGACGCCACTCGCCGCCTGCCGCGATGGCTGAAGGATGTACATAATCAGGTTTGATTTTGCTTTTGATCTTGTCCTTACCAGCCCAGTGCGCCGCTGAGGCGCAGGCGGACCTGGCCGTCGGGTTGGCGTTCGCCGAGGCTGTCGAGTTGGCGGTCGACGTCGGGGCGGTTGGGATCGGCGCGGAGCAGGATGTCGGCGTGGTAGCGTTCGGCGTCGGCTTCGATTTGCCCCTGTACCTCGACCGCACCCGGCGACATCGAGGATACCCGGGCCAGTTGATGGGTCGCGCCGGGTTCAAGCTCGATTAATATCCGCCCCAATGACTCATGGATTGCGCCTTCCAGGCGCGCTTCCTCCCAGATAACCTGCCCGGTCAGTTGCGGCACCTCACCGGCGACCAGGCGTGCCGAGGGGATATCCAGTTCCAGGTAGCCGGTCGGGCGTGATCCCATCAACCAGTAAGCAATATCCACGCGGCCCAGCTCGAGCCGACCGGACAAGTCTTGCAGGATCATGTCGTTGCCGGCCTGCAAGCGGCCGGTCAGTTCTGTCGTTCCGTCGCCAGCGCGCCAATTCCAGTGTCGAGCACCACCCCAGCGCCAGGTCAGATTCATGGGCGCATGCCCCGGCTGGCTCCAGCGGGCACTGCCTGACCAGACGTTGCCATGCACCTGACCCAGGGCATCGGGCGCGCCCAGCCACGGCAGCGCGACACTGACCGGGAAAGTCAGGACAACGATGATCGGGATGGCGACCAGGGCCAGGATGATGATCTTACGCATCGGTACTCAGGGTGACGCGCACGTTGACCTGGCCGGCCTGACGCGCACGGTCGACACTGAGCTGACTGACCTCGATGGGATGCTGAATGGACAACTGCTGCAGCCACCCCATGGTGGCGACGAAGTTGGCGTCCTCGAGCCAGACCCGTACCTGAGCGTTGCCGTCCGGCTCGATCCGGCTCAGCGAGCCGGCCAGCCCGGCCGCCCGTGCCGTTTCGTCGGCAAGGCCCAGCAGGGAACGACCGGCCAGGTCGGCATTGCGTGCAGTCTCGCGTCGCATCTGGGTGGCAACCGGGGTCAGCGCGGTCAGCCAGTCGAGCAGGGCCTGTTGCTGGGCCACCTGTTCGCGCTGGGTAACACGGCTTTCGGCCATCGGCTCCCACACCCAGACATACAGCGCCAGGACAAGCACGATCAGCGCGGCAATCAGCAACAGGCGCTGCTGTCGAACATTCAGATTGTTCCAGTACCCGCTCATCGCCGCCCCTCGCTGATCCGCAGCCGGCCGCTGGCGCCGTCACTGCCCATGCTCGCCGATTGCACCACGGCATTGAGTTCCTGCGCGCGCAAGCGTTGCTCGAACTGGTCCAGCGCGGCCACATCCGGCGCGCGCAAGGTCAGTTCAAGCTGGCCGTCACGGTAATTCAGGCCGTCCAGCTCGATGCCGCCCTGGGCATCAATGATGGGGGCGGTCCGATTCATCAGATCCAGCAAGCCGGCTGAGCGGCCGAAACGCAGGCGCGCCATTTCGCGCTCTGCCTGTTCGCGATGGCGCACCACCCGGCCGACATCGGGAAAGGCCTGGTAGAACTGGGCATCTATGGCAACCTGAAGGGCTTCGGACTGACGCTTGAGCTGATGATTCTCGACAGCCGCGGCAGCCAGAATCAGCGCGACCGCCAGGCCGGCCAGGCCGGCCGCCCAGCGCCAGAGGGATTGAGCCGCGCGAGCCGAGCTGGGTTCGAATGGCCCGGACAACAGATTCACCGGCGGATCGATCGCCCCGGCCGCCAGCGCCGTGAGCCCGTCGCCTGGGCTTGTGCGCATGTGACGCCCGGCCAGGGCGGATGGTACGGGACCGCCATGCCAGACCCATTCGGCGTTCTCGTCGACCACGGGGGCCAGCATGTCGATCAGCAGATCGGGCTCGAAGCTGCCGAAATCCCAGTCGCCCCAGCGCGCCAGTACGACATTGTTGACAGCGGCCAGGCTGACCTGCCCCGGCTGCCAGGGCAGGCACAGGGCATCGGGCAGCATGACCTCGACCGGCGCGTCGCCGAACCGGTCCTGCAGCCCAGCCATGGTATTCCGGTTGATCACCACGCAGCACAATAAGCCGGCCGAATCACGTGGGCCGGCGGCGACATGCTCATCCTCGGCGCTGCTGGCCAGATGTTCCTCGGCCGCCCAGCGCAAGGCCTGTTGCAGCCGCCCTGCCGGCATTTCGGGCAAGTCCAGCTTCAATCCGATACAGGCCGAGGCGTCGACCAGAACCGTCAGCTTTCGATCTGCC
>JBGTEC010000118.1:0-1759 GCA_041747995.1 Wenzhouxiangella sp. | reverse complement strand
GTCACGAAGCGCTCGCGGCCGTCCGGGTTCATATTGGGGTCGATGATCACGACCAATTCGTTGAGCAGTTCGGTGGTCGCCCCGGATCGGTCGGCAGCCAGATGATACATCACCGCCAGCGAGGCATCGGAGCCGGAACTTTCGTTGCCATGGATGGAATAGGCCAGCCAGGCCACCGCCGGGATCCCGTCGATCAGCCGATCCCGATCACCGGAGGACAAATCGCGCGGGTCGGCCAGCATCGCCATGCCTTCCTGGATCCGTTCAGCGTTGGCCAGGTTCTCAGGACTCGAAATCACCAGATAAACCAACGGGCGGCCTTCGTAGGTGGCGCCATATTCAACCAGCTCGACCCGGTCCGAGGAGTCGGCCAACAAGCGCGCATAAGCCTCGATTTGGGCCGAGGTTGCGGTGCGCTGACCGACCGGAAAGCCAAGATAGTCATCCGGGTTCGGGATTGCAGAATCATGATCGGCCTCAGCCGGATAGATGCCAACCGGATACTCAAGCCCCTCCAGCGGTGACGGGGTCGGCTGAGAGTAAGGGGTCTGCGCCAGGGCCGCAATCGGCAGCAGGAGGATCAACAACAATCGGATCATAAGGATTCCAGTCGGACAGGTCAAAACGCAAGTTTAACCGATGACCCAATCAGTGCCGGGCTGGCGTGAAAATCGCAAAACGCAAAATGACGTAGAATGCTTCGCAAAATGTCAACCCGAATGTGTGGTCGGCCGCAATAAAAATCACGCCAGGGAGTTCAACCCGATGAATCCAGCAAAATTATGGTTGGCGGCTTTTGCGCTGGCCTTCGCCGCCACAACGGGATCGAGCATATCTGGCTGCGCCAGCGCGTTGATGGCCTGCCGGTGGCCCTGGCGCTGACCAACGTCAACATCAGCAGCGATGGTCGGATTTGGAGCGTGAACAGTCGCTTCTGGTCACCGACCCGGCCGACGCCCAGGCCTCGCCGCTGGGCTGACACGACACCTGCATCACCCAGTTCACCGCAACATTGCCCTGGTGCGACGTGGAACGTGTGAATTCGGGATCAAAGCACTCAATGCGCAGAACGCCGGCGACTCGGCCGTGATCGTGGTCAACAATGATGGCGGCAACGGCACCATCGCCATGGGAGCCGGCTTGACCACCTGTCATAAGGTGGCCTAATCTTGCCTGACTACCGACACGCGGAGCCGAGGGGATGATCAAGCGTCGCCGATTGCTGCAGTCCATGATCTGCTTGCCGACGCTGTGGCCACTGTCCTCGATGGGTCTGGTGGGCAAAGCACCGCTTGCACGGCAACGAATCGTAGTGGCCGGCGCCGGTGCTTTTGGTGGCTGGGCTGCGCTGGCCCTGCAGCGCGCGGGCGCCGAGGTCATCCTGCTTGAAAGCTTTGCAGCGGGACATCCCCGGTCCAGCTCCGGCGGTGAAACGCGCGTCATTCGCTCGATGTACAGCAATCCCCTTTACGTGCGCATGGCCATTCGTTCTCTGGCCATGTGGCAGCAGGCAGAGCGGGCCTGGGGCCAGAGCCTGCTGTTTGCCAACGGCGTGCTGTTCATGGGTCAGGCCGATGCCGCGGACTTTTTTCGCCAAGCCACGCAGGCCATGACTGACCGTCAGGCGCGCTTCGAGACCTTGACTCAGGATCAACTCGCCCGGCGTTATCCCCAGATCAATCCTGATGCCATCGAGCAGGCCGTGTTCGAGCCAAGTGGCGGCTACTTGCTGGCGCGGCGAGCCTGTCAGGCGGTTGTC
>JBGTEC010000117.1:0-34867 GCA_041747995.1 Wenzhouxiangella sp. | reverse complement strand
GCCCGGCACCAATCTCGAAATTGCCTATTACGACCAGCACCGCGCCGTGCTTCGCGATGACTGGACGGCGGCCGAAAACGTGGCGGAGGGACGCGATTTTGTAGAAATCAACGGCAAGCGCAAGCACATCGTCGGCTACCTTCAGGACTTCCTGTTCACACCCGAACGTGCGCGCGCACCAATCACCAAGCTGTCCGGCGGCGAGCGCAACCGCCTGTTGCTGGCGCGCCTGTTCGCACGCCCCTCCAACCTGCTGGTGATGGACGAGCCGACCAATGACCTCGATGCCGAAACCCTGGAGTTGCTGGAGGAACTGCTCGCTGAATACCCGGGTACCCTGCTGCTGGTCAGCCACGACCGTGAGTTCATCGACAACGTGATCACCAGTTGCCTGGTCATGGAAGGCAATGGCCAGGTTGGCGACTATGTCGGCGGCTACAGCGACTGGCTGCGACAAAAATCGCGCCAGGACCAGGCCGGTGGCCCGTCTGGACCCAACGCCAAACCTGGCGCCTCGGCCGCACCGGAGAAAAAAGCAGGCAAGCCGGCAAAGTTGAGCTACAAATTGGCACGCGAACTCGAGCAATTGCCGGGCAAGATGGAAAAAATTGAAAAGCGCCTGGCTGAACTCGGGATGGAAATGAACGATCCGGCGCTATACCGCCAGAACGCCGAGGAAATCACCCGCCGGACCAATGAGGCGCAGGCACTGCAAGTCGAACTGGACGCGCTTTACGCACGCTGGGAGGAACTGGAAGGCTAAGGCTCCTACTGTATTCCGACAGAGCGCTTTTCCCGGAAGCCAAGGATTCCGGGAACAAGCACAGTTGGAACCACCACGGCATAGGCAAGGTAGCCCAGGGCGATGGACAGCAGCGACACCTGCCAGTCGAACAGCAACCCCAGGACCACCGGACCGACTGCCGTGCTGACCACCATCAAGGCGGCGTAGACGCCCCGAATCATGCCCAGCTGCGCGGTTCCGAACAACTCGACCCAGACCGCTCCGCTGATGACACCGTTCAGCCCGGCAGTCATGCCCAGACCGGCAAACATCAGCCACAGCGCTGTTGTCGGCGAAACCAGCGCAAGGGAAAGCAGGCCGAGCCCGGCCGGCAAGAGGGAAAAGCGCAGCAGCAGACGGGCACTGAAGCGGTCGATCAGCCGCCCGCCGGCAAAGGCAAAAAGACCCTGGATGGCGGCAAACAGAACGAACCCGTAGGCAACGTCGCCCAATTTCCAGCCCAGTCGCTCAGCCAGCGTGCCCTGATGCAGGAAAACCGCGGTGACCACCAGCGGCGGCACCAGGACCACGGCCAGAACGCGCAAAAATCCACTGTGGCGAAAAAGACGTCGACGATCCATCGTCGGTTCATCGGAGCCCACATCCGGCGCCGGCCCATGACCAACCAGCGGCAGCGCCAACCGATAGAGCCCGGGCAGAGCCAGCATCACGATGCCGGCCGAAGCCACCAGCCAGACGCCGCGCCAGTCCAGCCAGCCCAGGGACCAGGCAACCAGAATCGGAAAAATGGCCTCACCCAGGATGAACCCATAGGTGGCCATGGCCACGGCCCGACCCCGCCGGTGTGTTGCATAGCGGGCAGCCGCGACCACAGCCAGGTGCCCCGTCAACCCCTGCCCGGCCAGGCGCACCACAAACAGGCCAGCAAACAGCAGCGCCACGTGCCCACTCACCCCAATCATCAGCGCACCACTTGCCAGCACCAGCATCGACAAGCCGATTGCCAGACGCATGGGCCAATGATCGGCCAGCGAACCCAGCCAGAACATCAGCAAACCACTGGCCAGCGTGGCCAGCCCGTACATGACGCCCAGCGCCGACTCGCTCAGAGCAAAATCGGCGCGAAAATCGGCGCCGAACAAGCCGATAAAAAAAGTCTGTCCGACGCTGGAACAGAGGGCCGCTGCCAGGGCGAATCGGCCTGCCGGCGGCAACCCGGCTGGCGGGGTCTGGTGTACGCTAATGAGCTTGTACCCGAATCGATAAACCCGGAATGTTACCAGCGTTGACGATCGTCATACCCGTCGGCCCGACCGAACGCGTGCGCCCGAAGGTGCTTGAGCAATTGACCGGCGTGAACAGGGGGTGGCAAATCCTGGTGGCCGCAACTGACCATCCCGAGTGGCGCGTCCCCGAGGAATGTCATCTGCTGACCAGTCCGGCCGGCCGAGCGCTTCAACAGAACCACGCGGCCCGGCAGGCCAGCGGCGACTGGCTGTGGTTCCTGCATGCCGATTGCGAGCTTGCGCACGATGCCCCCGGTCGGATAATTACGTTCATTGAACAAGCCGAAGATGCGCTCGGCTACTGTTGGCTGAAATTTCTGGACGACGGGCCGCAATTGACCGCACTCAACGCCGTGGGCGCCAATGTTCGCTCGCGCTGGTTCAAGCTGCCGTACGGTGACCAGGGCCTGTGCATGCCCAAATCATGGTTCGAGAAACTGGGCGGATTTCGCGAAAATCTCGTACGTGGGGAAGATCTGGATCTGGTGGTCCGGGCGCGCCTGGCGGGCTTACCCATTCGCCCGATCGGCACCACGATCGCCACCAGCGCGCGCCGCTACCGCGACAACGGCTGGCTCAAGACTACCTGGCAACATCAACTCGCGGCATGGCGGCTGTCCAAAAATGCCCGCGATCAGGCTGCCAGCTCATGACGGCGATCGCCATTTTCGTCAAGACACCCGGACATTCTCCGGTCAAGACGCGCCTGGCCGCCGACTGGGGGGATAGGCGCGCGCAATCCTGGCACCGCCGCGCCGCACTCGCCGTGGCCGCAGTCAGTTGCCAGGCTAAAGTTGGGCCCGTCTATTGGGCCGTCGCCGAGCCCCAGGCAATGGAGGAACCACTCTGGTCCGATCTGCCAACCCTCGCCCAGGGACCCGGTGAACTTGGAAAACGGATGGCAACAATCCACAGCGATCTGGTCAGCCGACACGGCTCCTGCATCCTGCTTGGCGCCGATGCGCCGCAACTGACCCCGGCGTTGCTGCAACAGGCCTCTAACTGGCTGCAGTCCGACGATGCCAGGCTGGTCGCCGGCCCGGCCAGCGACGGCGGATTCTGGCTGTTCGGCGCCAACCGCATCATCCCCCAACACCGCTGGCTGGCCGTATCCTACAGCCAGGCCGACACCCTTACCGCCTTTCAAAACAGCCTCGATGGAACAGGTCGCTGGCTTGCCCTGGACGAATTATGCGACCTTGATCAGCTATCCGACCTGGCCGTGGTCGAAAACGAACTCTCGCGACTCCCAACACCTCACCCACGGCAGCAAGAACTGCTGAACTGGCTCAGAGAGCAGTAGCGACCCCGGCACGCCACTGTGTTTGGTGAGAGGAGTAGAGGGTAGAAGGGAGAGGGAAAAGATGGTGCTCTTCCCTCTTCCTTCTCTTCCTCTATCCCTCTACCTCGCGTGCGACCCCAATCGCACAACCCCCCCGTTGCAGCAGGCTGATGGTTTGGTGCAACCCGACCTCGACCCAGCACCCAACCGTCAGCGGGGGGTGGTGTTGCCTGCTGGCGAGCCGTGGGTCGCGGCGGCTGCCGCAAACCCTCAGCTTCTCCAACTGACCCTTGAACCATCCGGAAGCCTAAACCCTTGCAGTTGCCACTGATGCCATTTCAGTGACACCAAAGCTCCCGGAAACCCGCCCCATCGACCAAGCCGATCAGACCCACGGCTCGCCAGCAGGCTGCACCACTCGCCGCATGCCAGAGACCGCCAGTTGGCACCGTCTTTTCTTTCCGTCTCCCGTCTCCCGTCTCCCCACGCTCATCACACCTCAACCCCCTCCTTCTTCACCCGCCCCCGAACCCAGGCACCAAGCAACAACAGCACACTGAGTACGATCAATGGTGCAATCGTGCTGGCCTGGATGGCTGAGCCGGTTTCAACCGCATCGGCGAGGCCATGAATCGCCGTGGCGTAGACCGCCCATTTGATGGTCAGGCCGATCACGGCGGCCGTGGTGAACACGAGCAACGGCAGTGATAGCACGCCGCCGGCAAAATTGATCACTGAATGGGGAAATCCCGGCAGGATGCGCAAGGCGGTCTGGGTAAACAGGTCGCCGCGTTTTTCCAGAAATGCCACCATTCGGAGCGCAAAGCCGGTCGGGCGCCAGCCGGCACCAAGCCTGCTGGAGACAGCGTAGGCGCCCAGGGCGCCGGACACACTGGCAGCGACCATCAGGGCCGTTGCGATGAGCGGCGGCAGGAACGGTGCGATCAACCAAAGTCCCAGGCTGCCGGGCAAACCAAACGAGAACAGGACAATCATTGTTGCAACGATGGCGGCGATAACCAGCGGCCTGTCTGCAACAATCTGTCCCCAGTGCAGCAACTCCACCAGACCAACCGGTTGCCATATAGCGAGTGCGAGACCGGTTATCACCAGCACAGGAATCAGCAACAGCCTGAGATAACTGGGTTTTTTATCGAATACAGGATTCATTGATTCCTTTTAAGCGTGACACTTGGCGAGACACTTGACTTGAAACTTGGCTGGTTCATGCTGGAGGGCATGCGGTCTGTTGAGGTGGCAGAGTGACCGCCGACACAACATACCCCATTTCGCAAGATCCTGCCCGCCACAAGCTTCTCACGATCATCGTTTTGATCGACGCTTTTTGTTATGTTGTAGGCATACGTGACGTTGGGACTTACTTATCACTTCTGCAGACAAATGGCACGTCTGGATAGACCGCGGCGGTACCTTCACCGATATCGTGGCGCTGGCGCCTGACGGTCGGCTGCAAAGCCTGAAGCTGCTTTCTGAAAACCAGGATCAATACGATGATGCCGCCGTCGAGGGGCTTCGCCAGCTGCTGGATTTGAAGCCGGAAGAACCGATACCCGAGCAGCGGATTGAACATGTGCGGATGGGCACGACGGTCGCGACCAACGCCCTGCTGGAGAGGCGTGGCGATCGAACAGCATTGGTTACCACCCGCGGCTTTCACGACGCGCTGCGCATCGGCCATCAAAGCCGCCCGGATATTTTTGCCCTCGACATCCAGCTCCCGGAATTGCTGTATGAGCAGGTCGTCGAAATCGACGAACGCATCCAATCCGATGGCACGGTATTGGCAAAGCCCGATCAAGATCATGTTCGACGGCAGCTGCAGCAAGTCTACGACGACGGAATCCGATCGATCGCCATCGCCCTGATCCATGGCTACCGCTTCAACAGCCATGAACAGCTGATTGCAGAAGTCGCGGCAAGGATCGGCTTTGAACAAATCAGCGTGTCGCACCAGGTCAGCCCGCTGATTCGCTTTATTGGACGAGCTGATACCACCGTCGTTGACGCCTATCTCTCACCAGTGCTGCGCCGGTATGCTGATCGTGTTGCCGACCGCATTGGGAATGTGCGACTGCAGTTCATGAAATCCGATGGGGGCCTGACCGATGCGGCTCGATTTGCGGGCAAGGACTCCATCCTGTCGGGCCCGGCCGGCGGCATCGTCGGTTGCGCCCGCACCGCGTCCATGGCCGGGTTTGATCAAGTCATTGGATTCGACATGGGCGGTACATCGACCGATGTCTCCCACTACAAGGGTGAATTCGAACGCACTTTCGAAACCGTCATCGCCGGCGTACGGATGCGCGTGCCCATGCTGGAGATCCATACCGTGGCCGCCGGTGGGGGTTCCTGCCTGCATTTCGACGGCAGCCGCTACCGGGTCGGACCCGATTCAGCCGGCGCCGATCCCGGCCCGGCCTGTTACCGTCGCGGCGGGCCACTGACGGTCACCGACTGCAACGTTATGCTGGGAAAGATTCAGCCTGCCCTCTTCCCCAGAGTCTTTGGTCCCGGCGCCGATCAGCCACTGGATGCTGAAACCGTAGTCGAACGCTTTGAAGCACTGGCCAGGCGAATCAATCAGCAAACCGGTGACAAGAGAACCCCGGCCGAGGTTGCCGAGGGATTCCTCAAGATCGCCGTGGCCAACATGGCCAATGCGATCAAGAAGATCTCCGTGCAGCGCGGCCATGATGTCACCGGCTATGCGCTCAACTGCTTTGGCGGCGCCGGCGGTCAGCACGCCTGCCTGGTCGCCGACGCACTTGGCATCACCACCGTGCTGATCCACCCTCTGGCCGGTGTCCTGTCTGCCTATGGCATGGGTCTGGCCGATGTGACTGCCCTGCACGAGTTCGCTGTTGAGCAGTCTTTGGATCCGGCACTTGTAGAGAAGCTGCAAGACGAGTTCACCCGAGCCGAAGCCAAGGTGCACGATGAACTGCGTCAGCAGGGTATGCCAGTCGATTCGATCCAACTGACACGACAGGTGCAGTCCAAATACGCAGGCACCGATACCACTTTGCTGCTGGACTTCTTATCTATGGACCAGATGCTTGCCGATTTCACGGACAAGCACCGTCAGCAGTTCGGCTTCACCATGGATGATCGGGATGTTGTGATCGAGGCCGGGATGGTCGAGGCGGTAGGCAAGAGCCAGGCGATGAATCTTACGCAAGCCTTCGTGAGCGACACGAATGAGCCAGCCATGCCAGTCGAGCACGTGACCAGCATCATGGCAGGGGAAAGGTTCGCAAAGACACCGGTTTACCAGCGTGACATGCTGGCCCCAGGCCAAAAAGTGAGAGGTCCGGCGCTGATCATCGAGGCCAATTCGACGACTGTGCTCGAACCCGGCTGGCAGGCCGAGTTGGATCAATCCGGAAACCTGGTCCTGAAGCGCATAGAAGCCCTGCCCGATCGAGTGGCCGTGGGCACCACCGCCGACCCGGTCATGCTCGAAGTCTTCAACAACCTGTTCATGGCAATCGCCGAACACATGGGCACGGCGCTGCAGAAGACCGCCTGGTCGGCCAACATCAAGGAGCGGCTGGACTTTTCCTGCGCCCTGTTCGATCGTGATGGCCGGCTGGTCGCCAACGCCCCCCATGTCCCGGTGCATCTCGGCTCCATGGGCGAGAGCGTGCGTGCCGTTATTGCCGAGCACGGCCCGCACATGAAAGCGGGTGATGTTTATCTTCTCAACAATCCATACCAGGGCGGCACCCACCTGCCTGACCTGACCGTCATCAGCCCCTGCTTCGATGATGATGGCCGTATTCTGTTTTTCACCGCAAGCCGGGCCCATCACGCTGACATCGGTGGCATCACACCGGGCTCGATGCCGCCGGACAGCCAGCATATCGACCAGGAAGGGGTCTTGCTGACCAATGTCCTGGCGGTTTCGGAGGGGCGTCTACGAGAGCAGTCGCTGCGGGATATGTTCAGCGCCGGCCCCTACCCCGCGCGCAATGTCGATCAGAACATGAGTGACCTGCGCGCGCAGATCGCGGCCAATGCGCGTGGCATCCGCGAACTCAAGGAAATGACTGCGCACTTCGGGCAGGACGTCGTGGAAGCCTACATGGAACATGTCCAGCACAATGCCGCTGAGCAGGTTCGGCGCGTGATTGATCGGCTCGAAGACGGCCACTGGATCAAGCAGATGGACACCGGGGCCCAGGTCGAAGTGCGGGTCACGGTCGACCGCAAGCAACGCACCGCCGTGATCGATTTTTCCGGCACCAGCGACCAGCAGCCCGACAATTTCAATGCACCGGCTGCGGTAACGCGCGCCTGTGTACTGTACGTGCTGCGCACGCTGGTCGCTGACGATATCCCGCTGAACGATGGCTGCATGGTGCCAATCGAATTGGTGATTCCGGAAGGCAGCCTACTCAACCCGACCCACCCGGCCGCCGTGGTCGCCGGCAACGTGGAAACCAGCCAGGTCATCGCCGATACCCTGCTGGCGGCCATGGGCGTGCTGGCCAACAGCCAGGGCACCATGAACAACCTCACGTTCGGCAACGAGCGCTATCAGCATTACGAAACGCTGTGTGGTGGCGGTGGCGCCGGAGACGGTTTTGACGGCTGTGATGCCGTTCATGTCCACATGACCAACAGCCGACTGACCGACCCGGAGATCCTTGAGAGTCGCTTTCCCGTTTTGCTCGAAGGTTTTGGCATTCGGCCCGATTCGGGCGGAGCGGGAAAATGGCGGGGTGGGCATGGCGCCGAGCGCCGCATCCGCTTCCTCGAACCGATGACGGTGGCCCTTCTCGCCAATTCACGCCGGGTGGCGCCCTCGGGCCTCAAGGGCGGCGCAAGCGGCAAGACCGGGCAGGCGTGGATTGAGCGGGCAATGGGTGATGAGATGGGCGACAAACTGAAGCTCGCAGGTGCCGATCAAGCCGAAGTGGCTGCCGGCGACAAGCTGGTCATTCAGACTCCGGGCGGGGGTGGTTTCGGGCCGGCTGCCTGATTGCAGGTAATCAGGTGAAGGGTGTCAGCCGACGCCAAAGGGCATCGGCAAGCAGGTAAAGCATGAGCCCGGATAGCGCGCCAAGGGCAAGGCTGAGTTCTTCGGGCAGGCCGGGCATCAAGCCATCAACCACCCCGGCCATCCAGAAAAAACCAAAACCCAGGGTCTGCCAGACAAAGTTCAATGCACCGAAGGTCGAATCACCCGGCCCCAGATTCAAAGACAGAATCAGGCCTAAAGCCAGGCCGGCCAGGATGGCAAGGCACAGGAACGGATTGGCCAGAAGGCGTTGGCCCGTGGGCACCCTGCGACGGGTCTGTGATCGCATCATTCTGGCATCCTCAATGTCGGAAGTAATGTGGTTGCGTTTTGATGACCCATCCTATGGTGACACAGCTTAGGGCAGACGGCATTGTTTGGCTGTAACCAGCAACAAAGCGCCAAGCATCGGGACAACGAGAAAAACCTGGTCAAGACGGTACTGCCCCGTCGGCCAGATCAGCACAATCGACCCCGCAACCAGGCTGGCGAGCAGGAGGTACATACTTGCTCGCTTGCCGCGCATCATGCCTGGCGCCAGGAAAATCAGCCATAAGGGATTGAGCAAAAGCACCATCCCATTGCGCCAGGTTGCTTCATGTCCGGAGGCCAGCCACATCAACAGCACCAGTGTCCCGGCGATGCCTGCCGCCAGCAGCCCAAGCCGCCATGGCAGGCGATGCCGGAACTTGCTTCCCAACAGGCCCGGCCAGGCGATCAACAAGGCCAGTACCAATCCAATCGCGAGTGAATTCAGCCAGGTGCCTTGCGGTGTGGCCGGGGGGCGGTGCGAGCGCCCTGCATACAATACCTGTTCATGAAGCACCAGCGGCTCGCCGGCAATTTGAGTCCTATCCGCCCATTGCGCCAGACTGGCTGGCAGAAAGCCTTCCTCCCAAGCGTTGCGCTCATGGTCGATGAGGGGGCCCAGCAACAGCATCATGCCGGTATGCAGCCAGAAACGCTGCTCGGTCAGTCGGCGGGTATGATCCCGGAAATTCTGAACCGCCGGCTCCGTCTTCCATTGTCGGGCCAGTTCCCCATCCAGGACCTCGTCAAGCAGGTCCCGCAACCAGGTCGAGCAGTTGGCGAAATAGTAATCATAGTGGTAGTACTGCGGCTCGGGAAAGATGGCCTCGTCCAGCAGCCGGTACAGATGCCTGAACTGGTCGGCATCCAGATTCAATTGCTGGACGGAAATCGAACGATCCCGCTGGCGGTAAAACTCGAACTCACGCTCGGGCGTTCCGGCAGCGCCGAAGTAAAGCATGATGCCACGCGCGAAATCACGGTGGAAGCCCGGCCGATCCATTTCGAAGTAACCGAAGCTGAACGTATGGTCAAGTCCGGCTTCTGCGTCTCTCAGCCACAACGCATTGTGGCCGAACCGCTCCCAGACATCCTCACCCGGTCCATAGGTCACCAGCCAGGCCTCCTGGGCCATCGCCGCAGTCTGCAGCAGTCCAAGGAGCAGAAGGGTTAAAAGTTTATGATTTCGCACGATCGCGACTGGTCGCAGAATCAGCATGAATGGTAATTGAAATATGCGGCTTTAACCAGACAAAGGCATTCCTGATTAGGTGCATCCTTCAGCCATCGCGGCAGGCGGCGAGTGTCGTGGGCTTCGGCCCGGCCGGGGCGCGGCAATCTTACTGAACCCATCAGCCTCTTTGCCAACCAAAGAACTTTTCAGGAAATCCACTCCACTGCAGTTTTACCAGCGGGTATTCGAGGGTCCCCGGCCCCCGAATGTCAGACCACATCATAAGCGCCGATCGCCCCGGCCGGGTCGAAGCACTCGGCATCACCCGATGCTCGATGCCATCGACAGGCACAGATTTCTGGACTTGAACCGGTTTTGAAATAGCTAGTGGGCCATGCGGCAGTAGATGAGTTAGGTGAATAATCAAGAAGGCATTAGACTGAGCTTCACGTTCACTGAACCCCACATTCAAGGCCAGGTTACCTGATGTCAAAAATTCAGTTCAGCAATCGCAGCGGTATCCGTCTCGCGGGCAACCTCGAGCGGCCGTCTGGTTCGGTCCGGGCTACGGCTCTGTTTGCCCATTGCTTCACCTGTGGCCGCGATCTGCGCGCCGCACGCGAGATCACAAAAGCCCTGTCCAATGTGGGGATCGCCGTTCTCAGGTTTGATTTCACCGGGCTTGGCGAAAGCGAAGGCGACTTTGCCGATACCAACTTTTCCAGCAACCTGGATGACCTGGAAGACGCCGCCCAGTGGCTTGCAGACGAGATCGAGCCGATCCAGTTACTGATCGGTCATTCGCTCGGGGGTGCGGCCGTGCTGGCCGTCGCCGAACGGCTGGACAGCGTTTGCGCGGTTGCCACGATCGGCGCCCCATCGACGCCGGAGAATATATTGCGCCATTTCGGCGAAGACGGCCTGGCCGAAATCGAACGCGAAGGCAGCATAGAAGTTGAACTGGCCGGTCGGCCGTTTCGCATTCGAAGCGACTTTGTCGAGGACGCTCGCAGTCATGACTTGAATGAACGACTCGCCGGGCTCAAGCGAGCTTTGCTGATCATGCACTCACCTGTGGACGATGTGGTGTCCATTGATCATGCACAGAAGATCTTTGCTGCTGCCCGACACCCGAAAAGCTTTGTCAGCCTGGATCAGGCTGACCATCTGTTGAGCAACTCTGCCGACGCCACCTATGCGGCCAAGCTCATTGCGGCCTGGGCCAGCCGATTTCTGCGGATCGATGAATCCGATCAGGATTGATCCCACTCGGCCCGACTGACTTCCATGGCATGCAGGCGCCGATCATCGGCGCTTGTCACCTTGAAATTCCAGTCGTCAATCACGACCGATTCCCCAGCCTCGGGCAGGCGACCAAACTCGGCGACAACCAGGCCACCGATGGTGTCGTAGTCGTCATCACTCAGTTCGGTGCCAAGCGCTTCGTTGAAATCATCAATGGCGGCCAGCGCCTGGACCAGGTAGCGACCGTCCTCGATGCGCTGGACATCGGCAATGGCTTCAGCGTCATGCTCGTCATCAATGTCACCGACTATTTCTTCCAGCACATCCTCGATCGTGACCAGGCCGGACACACCACCGTATTCGTCGACCACCAGGGCCATGTGGTTCTTGCTGGCCCGGAACTCTCGCAGCAAAACGTTCAAGCGTTTTGATTCCGGGATGATGACGGCTGGCCTGAGCAGATCGGCCAGGGCCGGCGTGCCGCTCTCAACGACCAGTTGCAGCAGATCCTTTGCCAGCAGAATGCCCCTGATCTCGTCTTTGTCTTCGCCCACAACGGGAAAGCGGGAGTGACCGGACTCGATGATGATCGGCAAAATATCGATCAGGCTGGAATTTTCGGCGATAACAACCATGTGCGATCGCGGAACCATGACGTCGCGCACCTGGAGTTCATCCACCTCCAACGCCCCTTCCAGCATGGCCAGGGTGTCAGACTCGATCAAGCCCTGCGCGGTCACATCACGCAACAATTCGACCAGATCGTCACGACTTTTGGGTTCGCCACCAAAGGCGCGTCCGAGTTTTTCCAGCCAGCCGCGCGAGCCGGCGCCGTTACTGCCAGAGCCTTCATCACTCATACAGGTTCTGTACCGGCGGAAAATGCCGGTATCTCGTGTTCAAAAATTGGGTCAGGTTTCATGGTGTATATATGGATCAGGTATGTCGAGGCCAGAGAGGAGCTCTCGCTCGCGCGCTTCCATGCGCTCGGCCTGTTGGCCATCAATATGGTCGTAACCGGTCAGATGCAAGAGCCCATGGATAATCATATGCGCCCAATGATCTGACAACTTCTTGTTCTGCTCAATCGCCTCTCGGGCAATGACCGGTGCGCAAAGGACTACATCGCCAAGCACCTGATACCCGTCGACTGGTGGTGAGTCGGCCGGAAAACCCAATACATTGGTTGAGCTGTCGCGCCCGCGCCACTGCCGATTCAAGGCCCATCCCTCGGCTTCGTCAACAACCCTCAGGTTGACCATGACATCGCCCTCTGATCCCAGTGTCCAATCCACCCAATGCCGGATCTGCTCGTCTTCCGGCACGCCCGGATCATCGACCATTCTCTGGATTTCAAGCTCGATCATGAACAGCTCCCATGGCTCACTTCTTCTCCTGCTTTTCCTTGTCGGCCCGCTCGTACGCCTCGACGATCCTGCGAACGATCGGGTGACGCACGACGTCGCGCGAGTCGAAAAAGGTCTGGCTGACGCCCTCCACCCCTTTGAGCAGATCAATGGCTTGCCTTAACCCCGACGTCACCTTGGGCGGCAGGTCAACCTGAGTCATATCACCCGTGATCACCGCTTTTGATCCAAAACCGATACGGGTCAGAAACATCTTCATCTGCTCCGAGGTGGTGTTCTGGGCCTCATCAAGAATCACAAAAGCATCGTTGAGGGTGCGACCACGCATGTAGGCCAGCGGAGCCACTTCGATCACGTTGCGTTCGGTCAGCCGCGCTGCGCGCTCGAAGCCCAGCATTTCGAACAAGGCATCGTGCAGCGGCCGCAGATACGGATCCACTTTCTGGGCCAGGTCACCGGGCAGAAAACCCAGGCGCTCACCAGCCTCTACAGCAGGACGAACCAGCATGATGCGCTGTACGCGATCCTTTTCCAGTGCGTCGACGGCGCAGGCCACGGCCAGGAAAGTCTTGCCGGTGCCGGCCGGGCCCACGCCGAAGTTCACATCGTTGGTGGCGATTCGCTCCAGGTAGCGCTTCTGGTTCGGGCCGCGCCCACGAATCAGCCCACGGCGCGTGCGGATGCTGACCTCGGTGTCAGCGTCGGCCTCGGCCTCGTCCAGCCCGGCCTGCTGCAATTGCAGGTTGACCAGCATCGGGGTCAGGATCTCTCGTTCGGCCTGGCGATAAAGTTTGCGCAACACCCGGCGGCCGCCACTGATCGAATCGGGCTCTCCCTGGATACTAAAAATATTGCCCCGGGCTGCGATAGATACGCCCAGGCGACGCTCGATCAGACGCAGGTGCTCATCCATTTGCCCGCAAAGGTTGGCCAGCCGTTCATTGTCGGCCGGCTCCAGCTCCAGAATGACGGTCGACGCGGTCGCGCTCATTCAGGCCGCTTCGGTGCGGGTGCTTTCAAGGCGCCCGCGCAGGGAGTTGGCCATGGCTGCTGTGATGGTGACATCGGTCATGCGTCCGATCAATTCAGCGGGACCCTGGAAATTGACGACGCGGTTGTTCTCGGTCCGGCCAGCCAGTTCGTTGGGGTCTTTCTTGCTCGGCCCTTCGACCACCACCCGCTGGATCGTTCCCACCATGGCATCCGAGATAACCCGGGCCTGCAGATTGAGCTGATCCTGCAGTCGCTTCAGGCGCGCTTTTTTCTCATCCAGGCTGACGATATCGGGAAAGGAAGCGGCCGGCGTGCCGGGGCGCGCCGAGTAGATGAAACTGAAGCTCTGGTCGAAATTCAGCGAGCGCACCAGTTCCATGGTCTGCTCGAAATCATGTTCCGTTTCACCTGGAAAACCGACGATAAAGTCCGAAGACAGGGCGATATCGGGCCGCGCCTCGCGCAGTTTGCGGATCTTCTGCTTGTATTCCAGGATGGTATGACCACGCTTCATCAGCGACAGGATACGATCCGAGCCCGCCTGAACCGGCAGATGAAGGTAATTGGCCAGCTTGGGCACCTGGGCGAAAGCCTCGATCAGGCTGTCGGAGAATTCCACCGGGTGCGAGGTCGTGAAACGGATTCGCTCGACCCCGTCGATGTGTGCCACGTACTGAATCAACAGGGCCAGGTCGGCAGTGCCACCACCGTGCATGGGGCCGCGGTAGGCATTGACGTTCTGGCCCAGCAGGTTGATCTCGCATACGCCCTGCCCGGCCAAACCCGCAACCTCGGCAATGACGTCATCAAGCGGCCGGCTGACTTCCTCACCGCGGGTATAGGGCACCACGCAGAACGAGCAGTACTTGCTGCAGCCTTCCATGATCGAAACAAAGGCGGTCGCGCCTTTGGCGCCAGCCGGCGGCAGGTGATCGAATTTCTCGATCTCCGGGAAGCTGATGTCGATCGCCGGCTTTTTATCGGTGCGGACCTGGTCAACCATGGCCGGCAAGCGATGAATCGTCTGGGGCCCGAAGACCAGGTCGACGAACGGGGCGCGCTTGAGGATGCCCTCCCCCTCCTGGCTGGCGACGCAACCGCCAACGCCAATCACCACACCGGGCCGCTTTTCCTTCAGCGGCCGCCACTTGCCGAGCAGGGAAAACACCTTTTCCTGAGCTTTCTCCCGAATCGAGCAGGTGTTGATCAGGATGACATCGGCATCGTCGGCGCAATCGGTCAATTCGAGCCCATGGGAGGCGGCCAGCACGTCGGCCATCTTCGCCGAATCGTACTCGTTCATCTGACAACCGTGGGTCTTGATGTAAAGCTTGCCTGCCATGCTGCACTAAGAAATTCGATAGGACCTTATATTGTATCGCACTTGTGGAGAGTCGAACGAATCAGGCCCGATAACGTACCCGGCGGGTCACCCGGCACACCAGTTCATAGGCGATGGTATCGGCGTGGGCGGCGATGGTCTCCACCGGCAGGCCGCGTCCCCAGAGCACGACAGGGTCACCAATAGCGGCATCCGTGCATTGGGTCAGGTCGATGGTGATCATGTCCATGGACACCCGACCGGCCAGGTGACACGCCTGATCGTTGACCAGCACCGGGGCACCATCAGCGGTACTGCGCGGATAGCCATCGCCGTAACCAATGGCTGCCACGCCAATGATCATGTCCTGACCGGCGCGGTACCGGGCGCCATAGCCGATGGCTTCACCGGCCGGCACCTGGTTGATTGCCATCAGTTCGCTGGTCAGGGTCATGGCCGGCTTCAGTCCCAGCTCGACACCAGTGGTTCCGGCGAATGGCGAAATGCCGTAAAGCATGATCCCGGCGCGCACCCAGTCGCGGTGGGCGTGCGGATAACGCAGGACGGCTGCCGAATTGGCCAGGCAGTGCTCACCTTCCAGGCCCTCGATCATTCGCTCGAAGCGCTCGATCTGTCGCGCCGTCAGCTCGTTGTCAGGGTCATCGGCGCTGGCGAAGTGACTGATCAGGTTGACTTGCGTGATGCCGGGGAGGCGCAGCAGTCGTTCATGCATCGCGCGAGCCTGATCAGCCGGGATGCCCAATCGATGCATGCCTGAATCCAGCTTCAGCCAGATACGTGGCGCGGGTGAGCGACCGAATTTCTCCAGTGCCGCGATCTGGGTCGGATGATGAATGGTCAGCTCCAGACCCAGATCGGCTGCCACGGTCAGATCACCGTCGTGAATCACCCCTTCGAGCAGCAGAACCGGCAGGCCACTCCCAAGCCGCCGAATGGCACGAGCCTCTTCCAGGGTGGCGACAGCGAGCATGTCCGCGTCGGCCAGGGCTGGCAGACACAGGTCCAGCCGGTGACCATAGGCATCGGCCTTGACCACCGCCATCACCCGACTGCCCGTAGCAAGCTCGCGGACACGGCCCAGGTTATGGGCAATCGCGTCAGGATGGATCCGGGCAATGGTGTTGCGGGCCATGGGCTTTCAGACGGCGTCGGACTCTACCGGTCGACGCCATGGTGGTCGTAGGTGAAATCACGAAAGCGCAGAAACTCGCCCTGAAAACTCAGGTTGAAATGGCCGGTTGCGCCATTGCGGTGCTTGCCGATGATGATTTCCGCCTTGCCCTTGTCGGGCGAATCCTCGTTGTAGACCTCATCGCGGTAAATGAACAGGATCAGATCGGCGTCCTGCTCAATGGCACCGGATTCACGAAGATCGGCCATCTTCGGCCGCTTGTCGGGCCGCTGCTCCAGGGCGCGGTTGAGCTGCGACAGGGCAATCACCGGCACCTGCAATTCCTTGGCCAGCGCCTTGAGGCTACGTGAGATCTCGCTGATTTCCTGGGTGCGGTTTTCGCCGGTACCCGGCACCTTCATCAACTGCAGGTAGTCGATCACGATCAGGCCGATATCGTGCTCGCGCTTCATGCGCCGGGCGCGGGCGCGCAGGTCGATGGGCGACAATGACGGGGTCTGGTCGATGAACATGCGGGCGTCTTTCAACATGGCCATGGCCGAGCGCAGGTTGACCCAGTCATGGTTGTCGAGCTTGCCGGTACGCAACTTGTCCTGGCCAATCTGCCCAAGCGAGGAAAATAACCGCATCACGAGCTGGGTATCGGACATTTCCATGGAAAAGACCGCCACCGGCACCTTGTGGCGAATCGAGGCCTTTTCCGCGATATTCATCGCCAGGGTCGTCTTGCCCATCGACGGACGGGCGGCAATGATGATCAGGTCGGTCGGCTGCAGCCCGGCGGTTCGGGCGTCGAGTTCGGCAAATCCGGTGGGCACACCAGTCAGTTCGCCCTCGTTCTCCTGCAACTCGTTGAGCATGTCCATGGCGTCTGCCAACACCTTCTGAATCGGTACATAACCCGACTGGCGGTGTGCGCCCTGATCGGCAATGGCGTAGATCCGTTTTTCGGCCTCTTCCAGCAATTCCTTGCTGTTGCGACCCGCCGTTTGCAGGGCATCGTCGGCAATGCTGGTGCCGATTTCAATCAACTGACGCAGGATGGAGCGCTCGCGCACGATGTGCGCGTAGCCGACGATATTGGCCGGTCCCGGGGTCTCGTTGGCCAGCATGGTGATGTAGGCCCCGCCATCGACCCGCTCGAGCTTGCCGTTGCGAGCGAACCATTCAGCTACGGTCACCGCGTCACAGGGCTGCCCCTGCTGGCTCAATTCGGTGATGGCGCGGAAGATCAACCGATGGTTTTCACGGTAGAAATCGGCCTCGTCGATCTGGTCGGCCACCTTGTCCCAGGCATTCGACGACAGCATCAGCGCGCCAAGCAGCGACTGCTCCGCTTCGTTCGAATGCGGCGGCGCCTTGACGCTGCTCATCTGTGAAAAGATTGCTTCAGCCACGGACTGGAATTATTTTTGCCGATGGAGCTTGTGGCCGACCAGTATAAAGGCGGGGGAAAGGTGAAAGGTGAAAGGTGAAAGGAAAAAAAAGAGGGAAGAGGACTCTGCCTCTTCCCCCTTTCCAGGGTTCGCCTGCCCGCCGGGGCCCGGCGGGCTGAGGATCAGCCGCCTTCGGCGACGACGGTGACCTTGATTTCGGTCTGTACGTCGGCGTGGAGGATCAGGCCGACGGTGAATTCACCCGGCTCGCGGATGGGGCCTTCCTGCATGTCCACTTCCGACTTTTCCACCGCAAAACCCATTTCGGTCAGTTTTGCCGCAATTTCGTTTGGGTTGATGGAGCCGTACAGACGCCCTTCCGGGCTGACCGCGACCGTGAAGACGATCTCCTCGATGCTGTCGATCGCCTCACGGCGAGCTTCGGCAGCACCCAGTTTCTCGTTGGCGTGCTTGAGCAACTCACTACGGCGGGATTCAAACGTTTCAAGATTCTCCGGGGTAGCGGGAACTGCCTTGCCACGCGGCAAAAGAAAGTTCCGGCCGTAGCCGGGACGCACGTTGACGGTGTCGCCAAGGTCGCCGAGGTTGTATACATTTTCCAGCAAAATCAATTTCATGACGGCACCTGTTTAGTGGTTGTCGGAGTACGGCAACAAGGCCAGGTAACGCGCACGCTTGATGGCCGTGGCCAGCTGGCGCTGGTACTTGGCCTTGGTGCCCGTGATCCGGCTGGGTACGATCTTGCCGGTTTCACCGACGAAATCCTTCAGCAGATCGATGTCCTTGTAGTCAACCTGTTCAATGCCTTCGACAGTGAACCGGCAGTACTTGCGTCTTCTCATGAAACGAGCCATAACTTATGCCTCCGCCTTGTCTTTGTTGGCGCCGTCGGCATCGTCAGCATCCTGCGTGCTGTCGTCACCGTCGTCACTGGATTGGTCGTCTGAATCATCATCGGAATCAGCGTCGTCGTCATCATCGTCGCTGTCATCATCGTCATCGCTACTGGATTCGTAAGATGCGCGACGGCTCTTCTCGCGCTCATCCTTGTTTTCCTTGCGCTTGAGCATGATCGAGGGCTCGGTCTCGGCCTCGTCCTTGCGCACGGTCAGGTGACGGATGATGGCATCGTTGAAGCGGAAGATGCCTTCCAGCTCTTCGAGCGTGGCGGCATCGCACTCGATGTTCAGCATCAGGTAGTGCGCCTTGTGCAGCTTGGCGATGGTGTAGGCCATCTGCAGGCGGCCCCAGTCTTCACTGCGGTGGACGGTGCCACCATTGGTTTCGATCAGGGCGCGGTAGCGTTCCAGCATACTGGGCACCTGCTCGCTCTGGTCCGGATGGACCAGCAACACGATCTCGTAATGACGCATGTTCTCTCCTTGTGGATTCGAAGCCCGGAACTATTCCGGACCCGCAAAGCCCCCGGCGCGAACCATGTCCGGCCGTGGAGCAAGGTTGCCAACGCATTTCGAGGCGGAGGCAAGCCGGCTATTTTAGCAGGAAAAGAATGAAGACGGAAGACGGAAGACGGAAGAGTCGGCGGTCAGAGGCCAAAATCGTCTTTTATTTGTCAGCTCTTTGTTTTTACTGTGAAGCTTTCGCCGCAGCCGCATTCGCCGACTACGTTCGGGTTGCGGAAGCGGAATTCGCGGATCAGGCCGTCGTGGACGAAATCGACGGTGGTGCCGGCGACCATGGGCATGGCCTTGTCGGAGACGACGACCTGGACGCCCTGGTCTTCGAACACGTGGTCCGAATCTCCAGCCTCACGGGCGATGCCGACATCGTAGGCCCAGCCGGAGCATCCGGTGCGGCGAACATCAATGCGCAGGCCGCTGCCACCCTCCCGCGCCATGAATTCGCGGACGCGACTGGCAGCCGCCGGGGTCAGGGAAATGCCGGAATTATCGATTACGGGTTCAGTTGCGCTAGCCATGTCCAGTATTATTGTGCTTTATTCCACGCGTTTCAATCAGGGACTGTTCAAACCAATGCAAACTGCAAGCGTCCGACAGGTGCTCGGCGGCGAATTCGCTGCGGGCACGGAAATCATGGTTCAGGGCTGGGTACGCACCCGCCGCGACTCCAAGGCCGGGTTTTCATTCATCCAGCTCAATGACGGCTCGAGCTTCGGCAACCTCCAGCTGGTCGCCGACAAGAACCTGCCGAATTATGATTCCGAAATCCTTCGCCTCACCAGTGGCGCATCGCTCAAATGCCGTGGCCAGGTGGTTGAATCCAAGGGCCGTGGTCAAAGCCTGGAGATTCAGGCCGAGACGGTCGAGGTACTGGGCCTGGTCGAAGATCCGGACACTTACCCGATTCAGCCGAAACAGCATTCATTCGAGTTTCTGCGCACCGTGGCCCACCTGCGCCCGCGTACCAACACCTTCGGCGCGGTCACCCGCGTACGCCATGTTGCGGCCCGCGCCATCCATGATTTTTTTGACCAAAACGGATACTTCTGGGTCAACACCCCCATCATCACCGCCTCGGACGCCGAAGGCGCCGGTCAGATGTTCCGGGTCAGCACGCTGGACCTGACCAACGTGCCTCGCACCGAGAACGGTCAGGTCGATTTCAAAAAAGATTTCTTCGACCGCGAAACCTTCCTGACCGTCTCCGGCCAGCTCAACGTGGAAGCATTCTGCCTGGCCATGAGCAAGGTCTACACCTTTGGCCCGACCTTCCGCGCCGAAAACTCCAACACCACCCGTCATCTGGCCGAGTTCTGGATGGTCGAGCCCGAAGTCGCTTTTGCCGACCTGAACGATCTGGCCACTCTGGCGGAAAAGTTCCTCAAGTTCGTTTTCGCCCGGGTGCTGGAGCGCTGCGGCGAGGATATGGCCTTTTTCGCCGAACGAATCGAGCCGGAGGCCATTACGCGTCTTGAAAAACTGGTCGACACCGATTTCGTGCGCATGGATTACGCGGAAGCGGTCGACATTCTGAAAAACAGCGGCCAGTCGTTCGAGTTCAAGCCCGACTGGGGTGTTGACCTGCAAACCGAACACGAACGCTACCTGACCGAAAAGCACTGCAACGCACCAGTGGTGGTCATGAACTATCCAACTGAAATCAAGGCCTTCTACATGCGCCTGAATGATGGCGGCAAGACCGTGGCGGCCATGGATGTGCTCGCACCCGGCATCGGCGAGATCATCGGCGGCGCCCAGCGTGAAGAACGCCTGGATGTCCTCACCCGACGCATGGCCGAACACGGCCTGGACGCCGAGACCTACAAGTGGTTCCTGGACCTGCGCCGCTACGGCACCGTGCCCCACGCTGGCTTCGGCCTGGGCTTCGAGCGCCTGCTCAACTACATCACCGGCCTGGGCAACATCCGCGACGTCATCCCCTACCCGCGCACGCCGGGCAACGCGCCATTTTGAGGCTTTTGGGTTTCAGGCGGCTCTTAGCTATGACTGAAAAAAGAAAAAGCATTAACCACAGAGGGCACAGAGAACACAGAGAAAACACATTTATTGCTCTGTGAACTCTGTGTCCTCTGTGGTTCAATCTCTTTTGCGATGATTCGACCTTGTGATAGCGAGCCAGGGATGAATTGGCGATGTCGCATGAACATGTCTTTCAAACTGCGAGGCTTCTATGAAAATGGACTTGACGGGACAGCATGCGCTGGTCTGCGGGGCGAGCCGCGGGATTGGGCAGGCCTGCGCCCAGGTTCTGGCCGAGCTTGGGGCGACAGTCACGGCTGTTGCCCGCGACGAGCGCCGGCTTCAGCAGGTTATTGAGGATCTGAATGTCAGTAATAATCAGCAACATCAATTTGTTAGCGCCGACTTCTCCAAACCGAATGAGGTAAGAGCGCGGTTCCAGGATTGGCTGCAGCAGCATCCGGCGACGATCCTGATCAACAACAGCGGCGGCCCACCGCCCGGCCCGATCGCCAGCGCCGAAGGCGAGGCTTTTCTCGACGGCATGCGTGCTCACCTGTTGTGCAACCAGGTCTTGGCCCAGGCCGCCCTGCCCGGCATGCGCGCTGCCGGCTATGGCCGGATCATCAACATCATTTCCACTTCGGTGCGCGAGCCGATTCCCGGTCTCGGCGTCTCCAACACCGTGCGCGCCGCGGTGGCCGCCTGGGCCAAGACCCTGGCCGGTGAGCTGGCGCCGGAAGGCTTTACCGTCAATAACGTTCTGCCCGGCTTTACCGCCACCGACCGCCTCGACAGCCTGATTCAGGGCAGGGCTGACAAAGGGGGCCTGAGCACCGACGAGGTCGCCCGTTCAATGCGCGCCAGCGTGCCCATGGGCCGTTTTGCCGAACCGGGCGAAATCGCCAACGCCGTGGCTTTCCTTGCCTCGCCGGCAGCGTCCTACATCACGGGAATCAGCCTGGCCGTGGATGGCGGCAGACTGAAGTCGCTGTGAAACGGCTGGCCAATTTCATCGACGGCCAGTTCTGCCCCCCGGCCAGCGGCCGCTATGTTGACAACATCGAGCCGGCCACCGGCCAGGTCATCGCCTCGGTGCCGGACTCCGGCCCTGATGATGTCGACCGGGCCGTGGCGGCCGCCAGTTCGGCTTTTCCGGACTGGGCGGCCACGCCCGTCGCCGAACGCGCCGCTTTGCTGGAGCGTCTGGCCGCGCTGATCGCGGACAAGGCCGACGAGCTCGCAGCGCTGGAGTCTGCCGATACCGGAAAACCACTGAAACTGGCGCGCGAAATCGACATGGGCCGCGCCCAGGCCAACCTGAAGTTCTTTGCCAGCGCCATGACCCAATGGACCAGCGCCGGACACGATATGGGGGCCACGGGATTCAACTACACGCTGCGCCAGCCCCAGGGCGTGGTTGCCCTGATCACGCCGTGGAACCTGCCCCTGTATCTGCTGACCTGGAAGCTGGCGCCCGCGCTGGTGACCGGCAATACCGTCGTGGCCAAGCCGTCGGAGCTGACACCGCTGACCGCCGATGCGCTGTGTGAACTGGCCCGCCAGGCCGGCATCCCCGATGGCGTTTTCAACCTGGTTCACGGCACCGGCCCCGGCTGCGGACAGGCCCTGGTCGATCATCCCGAGATCAAGGCCATTTCTTTCACTGGCGGAACGGTTACCGGCCAGACCATTGCCAGCGCCGTTGCCCCTCGACTGTTGAAGCTCTCCCTCGAACTGGGGGGCAAGAACCCGGCCCTGGTCTTTGACGATGCCGATCTTGAGAAGACCATCCCCGGCCTGGTCAGGGCCGGATTCACCAACCAGGGGCAGGTCTGCCTGTGCAGTTCGCGCATCCTGGTTCACGAAGCCGTCCATGATCAGGTTGCCGACAGATTGACCAAAACGATCAGCGCCCTGCGCGTCGGCGACCCTCGACATGCAGACACCCACCAGGGCGCGGTGGTCTCCCGCGCTCATCAGCAAAAAGTGCTGGGATTCATCGAGCAGGCGCGAGCCGAAGGCGGGCGCATTCTTTGCGGTGGCCAGGCGGCGCAACCGAGCGGGCGCTGCAGCGAGGGTTTTTTCATCGAGCCGACCGTGATTGCCGACCTGCCGACTGAAAGTCGCCTGCACTTCGATGAGATTTTCGGGCCTGTCGTCACCCTGCAACGCTTCAGTGGCGAAGACGAGGCGATCGCGCTGGCCAACAGCGTCGACTACGGCCTGGCGGCCACGGTCTGGACCGAACAGCTTGGCCGCGCCCATCGCGTTGCCGCCCGCCTTCAGACCGGTATCGTCTGGGTCAACGACTGGCTGGTGCGCGATCTGCGCACGCCCTTCGGCGGGGTCAAGGATTCAGGACTGGGCCGCGAAGGCGGTCAGTGGTCGCTGGAATTCTTTACCGAGCCGAAAAACATTTTCATCAGCATGCGCTGACGGAGATGATTGATTACGGCTGAATCAGTTCGATACTCAATTCACGCAATTGCCGACGGGCCTCAGCGTCATCAGCCTGGTCGTGCGCGCGGGCCGGCGCCATGTCGCGAAAATACTGACCCGTTCCTACATCATCGGTGACCAGTTGCATGACGGCATCGGCGCCCTCGTCGACTGTGGCGCGCGGCTCGATCCCGGCCCGACGCACCATGTAGGTATCCATGAAGGTCGCCGGATGCAATGCATTGATGGTGACGCCGGTATCTTCCAGTTGTTCGGCCAGGTCCTTGGCATGGAGCACCTGCGCCAACTTGCTTTGCGCGTACGGCCGACCGATCTGCCCCTCCACCGGCTGCCAGTTTTCCAGCATCACGTCCTCGAAATCGATCGGCGCCTGGGCGGCAGAGGAGACGTTGATAATCCGCGCCGGAGCACTCGCCTTGATCAGATCCAGCAACTCGTGCGTCAGCAGGAAGTGAGCCAGGTAATTGACCTGGAAAACCGGTTCGACACCATCGACGGTCAACCTCATATCGTCTTCGGCCGAGCCGATGCCGGCGTTGTTGACCAGCAGGTCCAGGCGATCGAAATCAGCCTGGACGCCGGCCACGAGTTCGCGTACCTGGGCCAGTTCGAGAAAGTCGGCACGGCGAAATTCGGCGCTGCCGCCGGCCTGCCGAATCTGTTCAGCGACCGCTTCGCCGCGCTGCACGCTGCGGCCATGAACAATGACGTGATAGCCCAGCTCACCCAGGCGAAGTGCGACCTCCTCGCCCAGCCCCTGGGTCGAGCCGGTCACCAGCGCAACGGGCATCGTCGTCGCAGGCTCCGCTTCCGCCGCCGACGCGCTGGCCGGTTGGTCAGAGATGCCGCTGCCGCATGCGGACAGGCCAAGAATCAACAGGGAAATCCAGCTGACCAGAATCAGTGAACGTTCAGTACGGTTGGCTTTCATGATGCGTGTTCCTGGCAGGACAGCCTGTCATTCTCCCTGCGTCAACCACTACAATCAAGGCGTGTGATTGCCATGACAAATGAAACCAGAGGAATGAACATGCCCAGCTCCATCGACGCCGACAAGGCGCCACGACCGGTTGGCGCCTATCCCCACGCCCGGCGGGTAGGCAACCTGCTGTTTCTCTCCGGACTGGGACCGCGTGTGCCTGGCAGCAACGAAATTCCGGGCAACGTCCATGACCCGGACGGTCGCCTGATCGACTACGACATCGAACGCCAGACCCGCCAACTGGTCGCCAATCTCGACTTCGTGCTCGAAGCCGCCGGCGCGACCCGCAACCACCTGGTCGACATCACCGTCTTCCTGACCGACATGCAGCGCGACTTCGAGCGCTTCAACCGGATCTATGCCGAGTGTTTTGGCGATGCCGCACCGTGCCGCACCACGGTGGAAATCAATGCCCTGCCGACGCCGATTGCGGTGGAGTTCAAGTGTGTGGCGGCGTTTGGGTGAGGCGGGTGAAAGGTGAAAGGTGAAAGGTGAAAGGTGAAAGGGACACAACCATTAGTCTGCTGTATCGGGGGGTGTTGTTCGCTTTGGGTCGGCCGGGGCGCGGACGTGACTCTTATCCCAGCAGCCTCTTTCAGTAGCCGATCAACTTTCAGGAAACCGTTATGCGGTGCACTTGATCAAACGGTGTTTCGTGGGCGCCCAGCTCCCATGAATTCAGCCTCTTGATCGATGCCGATCGCCCCGGCCGACCCGAAGCGAACGGCACCACCCGATGCTCGAAACTTTCTACACCGAGAGGCTTTTAGAGAGGCACTCCGCTGCGCTGAGCGATTATGCGGGTCGTTTTGCGATATTCTTTGGGCGTATTCAACAATTCATCGCCGCCATGCTTCCACCTATCAACTTTCAGCGCTGGATCGAGGACAACCGCCACTTGCTCAAGCCGCCGGTGGGTAACAAGTGTGTCTACGACGAGGACTTCATCGTCATGGTCGTGGGTGGGCCGAACGAGCGGACGGACTACCATCACGATGAAGGGCCGGAGTTTTTCTATCAACTCGAAGGCGACATGATTTTGAAACTGATGGAAGAATCGGGGCCGCGCGATGTCAGGATCGGCGAAGGTGAGATTTTCTACTTGCCACCCAAAGTCCCGCATTCACCCCAGCGGCTGGAAAACACGGTGGGGCTGGTCATCGAGCGCAAGCGCCTGCCGCATGAACTGGATGGGCTGATGTGGTTTTGCCCCAACTGTCACCACAAGCTCTACGAAGAATACTTCGAGCTGGATAGCATCGAAACCCAGTTCCCGCCGGTGATCAATCGCTTCAAGTCAAGCGAGCAAAACCGCACCTGTGACAACTGCGGAACGATTCACCCGGCCTGAAACAGAGGCTAAGTCCGGGCAAGTTCGGTGCGTTTACTTGTTCTTCTTTTCAGCCTTGGCCGCACGCTTTTCCAGCAGCGATTTCGTCGCTTTCTTCTTGGTCTCTTTCTTCTGGTCCTTGCCCTTGCTCATGATGTTTGCTCCGGTTCCTGATCGGGTGATTCCGGCTGCGAGTCGTCCGCCGGGGCATTGCGCGCCAGTTTCTTCTGGCGTTTTTCTTCCTGCTGTTTTGCCTTCTTCAATTCACGCTGGCGCTTGTCGTACTGGTAGTTGGGCTTGGCCATAAGGGCTCCGTCAATGATCAATGGATCAGTGTACCGCGCCGGGCTTCACGCGATGGGTTTATTGACATCCCGGGTCAAAAAATCTGTTGGCTGATCCAGAACCAGAAGGGAACGGTCGCCGCCGAAACCAGCACGCCCCAGGCCACCAGTGCCGAGGCCAGCGGTGGCGCCAGACGCGCGCCGGCCAACAGTGCCGCGGCGGTAATCATTGGCGGCATGGCCGATTCCAGCACAGCGACCGTGGCAATGTCCGAATCGGCGCGCAGCAGCAGCGCCAGCCCCACGGCCAATCCTGGCAGCACCAGCAGTTTGCCAACCAGGCCCAGCAGCAGTGGCAGACGATAGTCTGGCACCAGGCGCAGCTTCAGGCTCATGCCGATGGCCAGGGTGACCATTGGCAGCAGCATGACCGCAAAGGTTTCGACCAAAGCCATCAGCCAGCCGGGAAGCCATGCATTTCCCAGCAGCAAAGCGACAATCAACGCCAAAAATGGCGGGAAGGTAACCACCCGTCTGGCCATGGAGGCCAGCGTCGGGTTATCACCCTCGCCATACCATCCCAGGACAAACAACACGTGGGTGCAGACGATCAGGAACGAGCCGAACTGATCGTAAACGACAGCCAGTCGGATAAATTCCGGCCCCAGCAAGGCTTCGATCAGCGGAAACCCGAGAAACGAGGTATTGCCCAGCGGGATCAACACCAGCAGCACCGCCGTAACCTCGCGCGAGAAGTGCAATAGCCTCGACAGCAGCAGCACTCCGGCAATGGTCACGGCAAGCAACATCCAGGGAATGACGATCAACGGGACAAGGGCCAGCGAGGGCTCCAGCGTCGGAACATGAATCAGGATCAGTGCCGGCAGGCAAAGATAGAGCACGAACCGGTTGAGGACCTCCGACGCATTGACCGGGAACACCCTGCCCCATGCCAGCAGGCGTCCGCCTGCGATCAATATCAGTATCGTGAAATAGGATGTCATGGATCAAGGAGGATAGTCCGTTCTGTGTATCATAATCGACCATGGCTGAAGCAGATATCCAAGCTCGCCCTCTCGCTGTCGGGGCTCGCCTTGTCTGGGGCGCACAGACCTTTGTCGTGTTGATGCTGACCTGGATCGCCCTGAATGGATTGGGCGGCTGGTGGCTGGGTCTTGTGGCGTCATGCGCGGGCGCAGTGCTGGGTGGCGCCCTTGCAAGTCACCTGCCCCACCCGTGGAAACCGCACCGGTTGATTTACTTTGGCGGATTTTTCCTGCTTGAGTCATTTCGAGGGGGTTTCGACGTGGCCTGGCGAGCATTTCATCCGACCCTGCAGATCGAACCCTGCTTCACCCGCCATCCTGTCAACTTGCCAGCCGGTCAGCCACGAACACTGCTGGTCAGCATCCTGAGTCTGCTGCCCGGCACGCTGAGCGCTGATCTGGAAGGCGATGGCGCCACCCTGGTGGTCCACGCGTTGTCCCCGGAATCCTCGCGCTCCATCGGCGTGTTGGAAGACCAGATCGCATGGCTGTTCTCGCTGGAGCAGGACGGATCGTGACTGATTTCGTACTGCCTGGATTGGTGATATTTCTGCTTGTGAACCTGGGTGCCGGATTGTGGCGCGTTCAGCGTGGGCCGACCGCCGCCGACCGGATGCTGTCGGCGCTGTTGTTTGGAACCACGACGGTAGCGGTGCTGCTGGTGATGGCCGAATGGATGGGAGAGCCGGCCTTGCGCAACGTCGCCCTGTTGTTTGTCATGCTGGCCAGCGTGATCTCGCTGGCTTTCGTCGGTCTGCCACGGGAGGAGGAGGAATCATGAGCCCGCGCGAATGGATTTCACTGGTTCTGCTGATCGCTGGCGCGGGTTTCTACCTTGCCGGCACCATGGGCATGTTGCGCTTTCCGGACGTATTCTGCAGGTTGCATGCCCTGACCAAGGCTGACAACCTGGGGTTACTGCTGATCTGCAGCGGCCTGGCCGTTTTGGCAGCCTCATGGCAAACGACCGCCCTGCTTGGCATCATCTGGTTACTGGGCTTGATAGCCGCCAGCGTATCGGCTCATCTCATCGCACGCCATGCACTCAGGGAACAACAGAGCGCGCGCTCACAATCAGACAATATACGATGAGCCTGGCCGTCGACCTGTTGATTGCCGCGGCTTTGATTGGTCTGGCCGTTCAGATCGTCGTCGGCGGCGTGTTGTTCAGGGCCATCGTGCTGTTTATCGTATTCGGCCTGACCATGGCGCTGGCCTGGGCCAGGCTGGGCGCACCGGATCTGGCCATGGCCGAAGCGGCCATCGGGGCGGGGCTGACTGGCGCCCTGATGCTGGTCGCCTATCGGCGCTTGATCGAGATCAACCCGGACAAGCCGGCCAGGACGGAGCGGCGCCGGTCTGTTCTGGCTCTTCCGGTGGCCATGCTGGCCAGCGCCCTGGTCGCCATGATTGGCCTGGCGGCCATCGGGCTGGAACCAGAACCCGGGTTCGCCGGAAGGGCCGTCATGGACGAACTGGAACACACCGGTCTCGGCAATCCGATCACGGGCGTTCTACTCGTATTCCGCAACCTGGACACCCTGTTGGAGATTGCGGTGCTGCTGGCGGCGTTTGCGGCAGCGAGAGCCGTGACCGTTCCCGGCGCCAGCCCCCTGCCACTGTCCCACCGCAGCCAGAGCCCGCTGGTCGGGGCGCTGCTGGCCATCATCGTGCCGATGACCGTGCTGGTCGCGGCCCATTTGCTTCGGGTTGGTGGACATGCGCCGGGCGGCGCGTTCCAGGCTGGTGCCGTGCTCGCTGCAAGCGGCGTACTGCTGTCGCTGACCGGCAAGCTTGTGCCCAGTGCCGAAACCGGCCCGCTGCTGCGCCTGGGATTGTTGGCCGGATTGGTGGGTTTCAGTCTCGTTGGCCTGATCGTGACCGGCTTCGGCCTGCCCTTGCTCGCCATGCCTGGCATCTGGGCAATTTATGCCATTGAAACGGCCATGATGCTTTCCATCGCCGTCGCTCTGGTACTGCTGTTCACCGGCTCAGCCGGCCTGCGTCGAGGCGCGGACTGATGAGTTCACTGACCCTCTACGTCCTGACGGCCTCGGTGCTGTTCGGCATCGGCGTCTATGGTCTGATCATCGCCGGGCATTTGCTGCGCAAGCTGCTTGCGCTCAACCTGATGGGAAATGCTGTCTTCATTCTGATGGTAACGGTCGCCGGGCCATTCGAACATGGGCCGGATCCAGTGCCCCAGGCGCTGGTCCTGACCGGCATCGTAATCGCGGTCTCGGCCACCGCCTTCGCGCTTGCCCTGATGGTCAGGCTCTACCGGGAAACGGGCCGGGCAACGCTCGGGGATGAGGAACTCGAGGAAGTCGATGACGACTGAAGCTCTGGCCGGGCTCGTTTTTCTGCCCTTGCTGGCAGCCTGTGCGGTGCTGGCCCTGCCGAGTCGCAGCGGCAGAGTCCCGGCAACGGCGATCGTCGTCCTCAGCCTGGTCGGACCGCTCTTCCTGCTTTTGCCGATTACCGTAGCGCTCTGGACGAAAGGAGCGTTCAGCCTTCAACTGGCGGGCTTTGATCGTCCGCTTGGGATCGTGTGGCGGGTCGATGCACTCGCCCTGCTCCTGCTTTGGCTGCATGCCGTTGTTGGCGCCCTGGCCGGCGTCCAGGCCCTCGCATCCTATCCAACTGCGACAGATCGCGGGCGACGCTTCTGGCCGCTGTGGTTGCTACTGTCGGCGGGGATGAACGCATTGCTGCTGTCAGCCGACCTGTTCAACCTGTATGTCACTCTCGAACTGGTGACCCTGGCTGCCATCGGCCTGATCGCCATTGACGGCAAGCCGGCGGCCCTGAAGGCGGCCATGCGCTATCTGCTGCTTGCCATCATGGCCTCCCTGCTTTACCTGCTCGGTGTGGGCCTGATCTATGGCCAGACCGGCACGCTGGATCTATACCAGGCGGGCCAGACACTGGATCCAGGCTTGCTACCGTTCACCGCGCTGGTTCTGATGATGACCGGCCTGCTGGTGAAATCGGCCATCTTCCCTTTGCACATCTGGCTGCCAGGTGCCCACGGCAACGCACCCGGTCCGGTCAGCGCCATTCTTTCGGCCCTGGTTGTCAAGGTGTCGATTTATATCATTTGGCGGCTCTTGTTCTGGATGGCGCCGACCTGGGAATTGATGACTGCCGCCAACCTGCTCGGCGTGCTGGGCGCCGTCGCCATCTTTTACGGGTCCATCCTGGCGCTGAGCCAAAAGCGTTTGAAGATGATCATTGCCTATTCCACGGTCGCCCAACTGGGTTACCTGATGCTGGTCTTTCCCCTGGCCAGCGCCGTGGCATTTCAGGGTGCGGTCTATCACCTGCTCTCCCACGGGTTGGCCAAGGCGGCCATGTTCATGGCGGCTGCAAACATCCTGCTCAGTCTCGGCACCGATAACATCAAGCGCCTGGCCGGACTGGACCAGCGCCTGCCGATGGATGTCTTCACGCTGGCGCTGGCCGGCGTCAGCATCATGGGATTGCCACCCAGCGGCGGCTTTCTGGGCAAATGGTTGTTGCTCACGGCAGCCTGGCAACAGGACGGCTGGGCCTGGATGGTGGTAATCGTCTCCGGTGGCCTGCTGTCGGCAGCCTACATTTTTCGTATTCTTGCCGTCACCTGTTTTCACCCAAAGACCGCCGGTCATAACCGCGGGGTGAAAGCGTTGCCGCCCGCTCCTGCCAGTATCGCCGCGCTGGCACTGGCACTGATGGCCATCATCGCCGGCTTTGCCTCTGCCCCGATCCTGGGGCTGCTGGAGGCGGGGCTGCCGCCGGAGATGCCATGACTCAGGCCCTGATGTTATGGCTGCCACTGCTGACGGTCCTGGTTTCGGCAGTCACCGGCATGGTGATTTTCATGTTGGGCGAAACGCGCCAGCGACTGAGGACCATTTTGAACCTGGGCGCAGCCATCGTGAAACTCGCGCTTGTGAGCACCATGGGCATGCTGGTCCTGGCCGGCCACACCCCGGAGTTCCGAATTGCACTGTTGCCCGACCTTGACCTGGTGCTGCGCGCCGATGCCCTGAGCATGCTGTTTGCAACGCTCTCGGCCGTGCTGTGGCTGATCACCACGATCTACGCGGTCGCCTATCTTGAACGCTCGCCCGATCGCGCCCGGTTCTTTGGCTTCTTCAGCCTGTGCGTGGCAGCCACCATGGGTATCGCCATGGCCGGCAACCTGCTGACCTTCTTCATTTTCTACGAATTGCTGACCCTGACGACCTGGCCTCTGGTGGTCCACACAGGGACCGCGCAAGCCATTGCAGCAGGACGCACATACCTGCGTTACACGCTGACGGGGAGTGCACTTTTTCTCGTCGGGTTGATCTGGCTTTATGGTCTGGCCGGTCCACAGGATTTCATCGTCGGCGGCACGCTGGCCCATTTTCATGGCGGTGCAGACACCGTGCTGCGCATCATTTTCGTCCTGCTGGTGGTTGGCATGGGCGTCAAGGCGGCGCTGGTCGGCCTGCATGCCTGGCTGCCTCAGGCCATGGTGGCGCCGGCCCCGGTCAGTGCGCTGCTGCATGCCGTTGCTGTCGTCAAGGCGGGTGCCTTTGGCCTGGTGCGGGTGGTTGAAGATGTCTTTGGACGGAGCCTGCTGGGGGACCTTGGGCTGGCGTTACCTCTGATGCTCGTTGCGGCGACAACCATCATCTACGGTTCCGTGCTGGCGCTGCGTCAACAGGATCTGAAACGTCGTTTGGCCTATTCCACCGTCAGCCAGGTTTCCTATATCGTGCTCGGGGTCAGCATTGGTGGACCTATCGCGACGATTGGCGGGCTGGTGCATCTGGTTCACCAGGGCTTGATGAAAATCACATTGTTCTTCTGCGCCGGAATATTCGCCAACCTTCTTGGTGTACGCACCGTTAATCAGCTCGACGGTCTCGGCAGCAGGATGCCGTGGACCTCGGCCTGCTTTACCGTTGGCGCTTTCGGCATGATTGGCCTGCCGCCCGTGGCCGGGTTCATAACCAAGTGGTACCTGGGCGCCGGGGCCATTGCTGTCGGTCAGACCTGGGTCGTGGCGGTGCTGATCGCAAGCACACTGCTGAATGCCGCCTATTTCCTGCCACTGGTCAAACGGATCTGGCTGCATCCGCCGCCAGAGAATTGGCCCGCCGAAACCCGGATCAGTCGCGTCGAGCGATGCGCGATGGTCGGCTCGGCTATGGCCGCAGCTTCCTTATCGCTTCTGGTCGGGGTCCTGGCCAGCCACCCCTTAAGCCCCTTAACCTGGGTCTCGGGTATCGTCATGGAGTACTTTCCTTGAGCGCCCTGATCGCCATCGGCCTGCCTTTGGCGCTGCTTGCGCTCCTGGCCGCGCCTGGCCTGCCGCGACGTCTGGCGATAATGCTGGCGCCATGGTCGGCGCTGATCCTGCTCTGGCCGGTGCTCGATCCGGGTACAGCCGCCATCAAAATGGAATGGCCATTGATGATGATGCATCTGGACGTCGACATCATCAGCCAACCCTTGCTTTTGCTGACCGCCGTGACCTGGACCGCCGCCGGCGTCTTCGGCGCTGCCACCATCCGCACCAATCGAACCTGGTTCTGGACCGGCTGGCTCGGGAGCCTGACCGGAATGAGTCTGTTGTTGCTTGCGGCCGATGTGGCCACGTTCTATATCGGCTATGCCGCCTTGAGCCTGTCGGCCTATCTTCTGATCACTCACGCCCGCGACCGCGAGGCCTGGCGCGCCGGGAGGGTCTACCTGGTGATGGCGCTGATGGGCGAAGCCGCCATTCTTGCTGGCGTACTGTTCATTGCCGCCCAACTGGGCAATGTCGAACTGGGTGAGTTGGCTGAACAAACTGCCGTGTTGATGGAAAGCCCGGCCCGGTGGCTGCTGCTGGCCGGCTTTGCCGTCAAGATGGGGATCGTTCCACTGCACATGTGGCTGCCACTCGCCCATCCTGCGGCCCCGGTACCAGCCAGCGCCATCCTTTCAGGCGTGATCGTCAAAGCCGGGCTGATGGGGTGGCTGCGCCTTGCGCCACCCAGCGCGCTCGAAGCTGAATGGCTTGGCCTGACGCTGCTCTCGCTTGGTCTGTTTACCGTCTTTGCCGGGGCAGCACTTGGGCTTGCCCAGCAGCGAATAAAAACCGTTCTGGCTTATTCGACAATCAGCCAGATGGGCCTTGTATTGTGCGCCTTCGCGTTGCTCTACATCGCGCCTGAACGAGCAGAATTCATGTTGCCCGCCATTGGTCTGCTTGTTCTTCATCATGGCCTGAACAAGGCTTCGCTTTTTCTTGCTTGCGGCTCGCAACCGGCCCTTTCAGGCTGGCGAATGACCCTGGTCGCCTTGCCGGCACTTTCGATTGCGGCCGCACCCCTGACCACCGGCTTCATCGCCAAGGGCTGGCTCAAGGCCGGCGCAGAGCAGGCGTTGCCTGAAGGGCTTTGGGTGCTGCTGATTACTCTGACTTCAACCGCCTCGGCACTGATCATGTGGCGGGTCTGGAGGCTGGCCGGAAAACTGGCGGGAAATTCAGCCGCGCTTCGGCTCGAATGGATCACTCTCACTTTGCTTGCCCTGCTTTTGCCCTGGATGTGGGCCATTCATCAGGACCTGTTGTACTCGCTGACCCTGCGCAGTGCCTGGTCGGCCATGTGGCCTATCCTGATTGCCCTGGTAGTGGTATTGAGCACGGCGCGCCTGCTGCCTGAAAAGCGAACAGTTCTGCCCGAGGGTGATCTGGTGGTGGCGCTGGAAGCACTCGCCCGGCGGCTTGTGGCCGGCCGCGATCGGATCAAAGGGCCAGATGCACTCCCCGCCCTCGGTTCGCAGCGGGCCTGGAGTCAGCCCTTGGCGGCGTTGGAGAAGTACTTGTGTCGCTTGCCGGTAGCCGGCCTGCTGATGCTGTCGATCGGCGGGCTGATTTGGGTAGGGGCATGGCTACGCTGAAGGAAGCCGTTTGCCAGACACTGCAGCCAGGGTCAGGAAGAAACTTCCGGTTCGAGCTGACTCAGCCAAGCACTGTCCGGACGCCAATGGTCGAAGAAATCGATGATGGCCGCCCCCGCCTCCATACTCATTTTGCCACCGGCCACCAGTTCGGTGACCAGCAAGGCCCATTCCGCGGGCACCGAACTGCCGATCAGCCGCAGCCGCAACGTGAGCAATTGCTCGCGGTTCGCCTCGAATTGTGGCTCGGCGTGATGCAGGGATCTGATCATCCGCGCAGAATCATCATGGCCGCCCGCAGCCAGTCGAAGCTGAATCAATTCGTTCAGGTCAGCGCCGGTCAGCTTGGCAAAGCTGGCCAGAAGATCCAGGTCAGGAAGCGTTCTGCCGGATTCGTAGTGCCAGATCGTATTTTTCGTGACCCCTAGTTTGAGGCCAAGAACTTCCTGATTGCCAATCTTCGCAGCCTTCCGTAGTTCGGCCAATCGTTTGCCCAGTTTCATTTTTCTCTCTGAAGACATACTACTCCCAGTGAGTATTGACAAATCCAAACTCGGTGGGATATCGTATCTACTTTGTTTGTGATTCTACATTTTTACAAGTTCATGTTAGGGAGTATGACATGCTTGACCCCAAACAGGTTAATCCGCAAGCGCCCGAAACCCGCAACGTCGCCATCAGTGCCGAACTGCATCGCCAGTTGAAAGTCTTTGCCGCCCGCCAGGGCTTGTCCCTGAAAAAACTGGTGGAGCAAGCCATCATCGACTCGATTGGCGAGACCCACCTCTCTCAGTTGACTCTAGCTGTCAATGTGCGGACGCCGCCCAAAACGGGTTGAAAAAGGCCCGCGAAAGGGGACAGGGATTGCTGAGGCTGCGCCTCAGCGAGCTCGCCTTCGGCTCGGTTCGAACCGGGGGGTTCGATTCCGCCACAGGGGGCGGCAAAACAAAAAAAGGCCCGCGCAAGGCGGGCCTTTTTTTGTTTTGGCGTCCCCTAGGGGATTCGAACCCCTGTCGCCGCCGTGAAAGGGCGGTGTCCTAGGCCTCTAGACGAAGGGGACAATAAAGCGTTTCTTCGTGCCTAGGTCGAAATCTTTGGTGGAGCCAGGCGGGATCGAACCG
>JBGTEC010000116.1:0-3859 GCA_041747995.1 Wenzhouxiangella sp. | reverse complement strand
AATGACCTGGCAGCCGATCATCCCCTGAGCTGGTTCAGTGCCAACCTGGTTCACCCGGTGCCGGCGCACTACCCGGGCGCCGGTCGCATGGTCTATCCGGGCTTCATGCAGCACGCCGGGTTCATGGCGATGAACCCGCGCAGGCACATTACCTCCCACTGGGATTTCTACCAGCAACTGATCAACGGCGACCTGGAAGATGCCGAAGCGCACCGGCGTTTCTACAACGAGTACAACGCCGTCCTCGACATGGCCGGCGAATACTACCTCGACACCGTCCGGGTCGTGTTCAAGGACCACCTGCTGCCGCGGGGAGAATGGGTCGTGGGCGACGAACGGGTCAAGCCACAGACCATCACTGGAATGCAGTTATTGACCATCGAAGGCGAGCTGGATGACATCTCCGGTCTCGGCCAGACCCGCGCCGCGCACAAGCTGTGCACTGGTCTTGCAGACGATCAGAAGCAGCATATCGAAGTCGAAGGTGCCGGTCACTACGGGATTTTCAGCGGCCGGCGCTGGCGTGCCCAGGTCTATCCGCAGGTGCGGGACTTTATTCGAGGCGCCAGGGGTGCCAATAGCTGATGGGATACATGGAGGAACTGGGGGTGTGCGGTCTGATGGTGTACGATAGTGCAATGGAGTGAGAAGGCGGGTTTGAGCTTGGTGGGAAAACATCCGATGAAGCGTCTACATGTGCTGAGTTATTTCCTTAGCGTCGTCGGCGCGTTTCTATTTGTTCCATTCGCTGCCGACACCGGCGAGACCCTGACCATCGTCCCGTTCATGGACAGCCCGGATATCCCCGCCGGCGAGGGGGTATTGATTTTTATCGACGGCAACGAAGTTGGCGCTACAGGCGCCGATGGCATATTCACCATTGAACTGACCGCCAACCGGGAATATTCGGTGCGGGCTCTTATGGTTGGGCTGGTTGGCGGTGATGCCTCGATCTTTATTGAGGCCAGCGATGCCGGCACGCAAAGTCTGGAGATCATCATGAAAAGCGAGGCCGGCGTGACCGAGAAAGCTGACCTGATGCTTGACGGGGTAGTTGACCGGGTGCTCGATTCCGGCTTTTCGGAGCTCGCGCTTCACTTCGAAACCCCCGATGGCGCCATCGCGCCACTCAGCTTTTTTGACTATGTGTTCCTGCGGTCGCCGACCCATGCCGATGCGAAGATCAATGTTACCAGCCTGTTCGAACTTGCAGCTGACGGATATCTGATGCTTACCGACCTGGAAGCATTTCGTTCAGCCTTGCTGTCCCTGCCGCACGGAGAAGTCGGTATTGAGGCTTACGGAGAGGATGAGCGCGGATTTATCTACAGCGGCGTCACCGGTTTCTTTATCGGCCGCTTCAGTGTCAGCGGTTGGCTTGAGGCCCCGCCGTCCAATCCCGGACTTGATCCTGAAGGATTGACCGTCGATGCTCGCTTCCTGATCGATTTCGATATCGTCCGCAGCGCATTGGTTGAACCCGACGGAACATTCTTTTTCAATTCGCTGCCAGCGGGCAACTGGGAACTGTCCGCGACCACCGCAAGCGGTGAGTTGATTTACAACGCATTCGCCACGATCAGCGTGGTCAGGGATACCGGGGTCATAATGACCCTGCGAACCACCGAAGATATCCTGAACAATGTCTCGCCCTTCCAGGTAACAACATGGGTCCGTCTCCTGTCTCCTGTCTCCCGTCTCCCGTCTCCCGTCTCCCCTCTAACCTCTAACCTCTAACCTCTAACCTCTAACCCTCTAACCCTCTTCATCGCTCATACCGAACCTCACCCCCCAAAATCGTCATCTCGACCTGCGTTTCCGCCAGTTCGTCTTCGGCCACGGTCAGCAGGTTGCGGTCGAGGACGACCAGGTCGGCGAGCTTGCCGGGGGTGATGGTGCCGAGCAGGTCTTCCTCGAATACGGCCCGGGCGCAGCCGATGGTGTAGGAGCGCAGGGCCTCGGTGCGGTCCATGGCCTGTTCCGGGAAAAATTGTTCGCCATGGCGCATCAGGCGGGTGACCGAGGCGTGATACGAGGCGATGGGTGAGATTGGCTCGACTGGCACGTCGGTGCCATTGCAGATCACCGCGCCGGCATCGAGCAGTGAGCGCCATACGTAGGCGCGTTCACGGGCACGTTCTTGACCGAGCCGCTGTGGTACCCATGGCCCGTCCGAGGTGGCATGGATGCCCTGCATGGAAGCAATCACGCCCATGGCGGCAAAGCGGGGCACTTCGTCCGGATGCAGGTTCTGGGCGTGCTCGATGCGCCAGCGCAGGTCGTCCTCGTCGCTTTCGGCAAATATTTCCTGGTAGATATCGAGCGCTTCGCGGTTGCCGCGATCGCCAATGGCATGGGTGTTGAGCTGGAAACCGTGTTCAAGCGCAATTGCTGCCGTTTCACGCAGGGTATCCAAAGCAACCTGGGGCAGGCCGGCGGTATCCGGCTTGTCGCTGTAAGGGGCGAGCAGCCAGGCGCCATGGGTGCCCAGGGCGCCGTCGATCTGGATCTTGATGGCGCGTACCGTCAGCATCTGGTCACCGAAGCCGATCATCCTGAAATCATTTAGGTGCTGCTTCATTTCGGCATTGTTGTGCCCTCGTACGGCCAGGTGCAGGCGCACAGGTAGCTGGCCATCGGTTGCAAGGGCTTTCAGTCGCTCGATATCGTCAAAGCTCGAACCCTGGTCGTGGAACGAGGTGACGCCATGGCGCAGGGCCTCGGCGCCGGCCAGTTCGACCTGGCGCAGGAATCGGGCCTGGCGCTCGTTGTCGGTCATCGATCGCTCGGCTTCAGCCAGCGCCCGGCGCACGGGAATCTGCGCGGCCTGGCGCAGAAAGCCGGTGGGTTCGCCCTCGTCATCGCGAACAATGGTGCCGCCTTCGGGGTCCTCGCTATGCCGGTCGATCCCGGCCAGCGCCATGGCGCGGGCATTGGCGAATGAGGCATGGCCACTGGCGTGAGTCAGCAAGACCGGGTTATCCGGGCTGACCGCGCTCAGGGCATGGTGGGTGGCAACGCCGTCGAAGGTGATCTCGGGCAGGGGATCCCAACGTTCCTGGTGCCAGCCGCGGCCCCGGATCCATTCACCGGGTTCGGCCTCGGCTGCAGCCGCTGCCACCATCTCGACGATCTGTTCGAAGGTTGTCGTCGGCTGCAGATCCAGGATGGTCATCGCCTCGCCCAGGCCGAGGAAATGGCCGTGGCCTTCGATGAAACCGGGAATCACAACCCGACCATCCAGGTCGATCACCCGGGTTTCCGGGCCAGCGAGTGCCTGCAATTCGTCTGACCTGCCGACCGCCAGGATTCTGCCATCCAGTACAGCCACCGCATTGCCGTCCGGCACTCCGGGGTCGACCGTAATCACGGTGCCATTCAAAAGCACCAGGTCGGCCTTCGGGCTCGCCGTCTCTGCTTGATAGTCGGCAGTGTCGCAGGCTGCCAGAGCGAAGGCGGCGGCAAGCATCAAAAAAAATCGGTTCATGGCGGGTCTCTACGGCAAGGTTGGATTGGGACGGCTCACAGAATACTAGAATACCTGGCGCCTGTTTTGAGGGTTCCTGGCCATTTTGGCCGAAAGGATCAGGTCAGGTGCTGTCGGGATGTTCACGGTTGACAGGTAATTTGTTCATTTGGAAGACTGCTGGAAGCAACGATGCTCACAATACGATGCTCGTACCTGTTGTTCGTGCTGCTGGTGAGCGGGTGCGCAACGTCGTTCCCCGTGGCCGAACCCGAGCTTGAATTTGACGACGGGCTGGATGCGGCGGCCTTGCTTGATCTCACCGTGAAGGCCCATGGCGGTGATCTCCGCGATGACACCGGTACTTTCACTTTGGCGATGGAGGGGGATTGG
>JBGTEC010000115.1:0-6301 GCA_041747995.1 Wenzhouxiangella sp. | reverse complement strand
CATGACCTGGCCCGGCAGAAAGATATCCAGAACCTGGCGTTGCCCATCGGCCAACAGCCGTGTCGCACAGGCCCATCCTTCATGCAGGATGTACAGCCAGTTTGCCTCACCGCCGGCTTCGCAGATCATGCTGCCGGCCGGGAACTTGCGAACGTCCTGTTCCAGGGATTCAAGAAGATTGATCTGGTGATTATCCAGACTGGCCAGTTGCTTGAACTGACCAGCAATACAGCTAAAGCCATTCATATCATTACTACTCCCATACTGCTACTACGCCTGAGTTAATCTTAGCTGCAAAAAACGTCGCTGACTACCAATATTGTTTTACTGCCGAGTCTGTCGCCGAACTTGCTGTGTCCGAGTCCGTCCGCTGCCCGCTGTTGTGAAAGAAACAAGAAATGCTCACCACAGAGGCACAGAGGTCACAGAGAAAAGAAGAAACGAAGCAGTTTGTTCATAAGAATCAATGACGTATTAAAGCATTTAGCTCTGAGCACTCTGTGTCTCCGTGCTGAACCTGGTTTGTTCGTTCCGTGAGAGACTGAGGACATGGGTGAGATCGCACAACTTCAACAACTACTGGATGCCGACGGACTGTTGCTGGCTACTGACGACCTGGCACGCTATACACAGGAGCCTCGCGGTCGTTACCGGGGTCGTCCACTCGCGGTGGCCAGACCGAGAAACGCCGGCCAATTGGCCGAGGTGGTCAGGTGGTGTCGCGGACAGGGGATCGCCATGGTGGCCCAGGGCGGGCACACCGGTCTGGTCGGTGGCGCAGCGGTACCTGAAGACCAGTCGCAGTTGATTGTCAGCCTGGAGCGCATGCGAAGGATTCGCTCGATTGACATCGCCGATGCCAGCCTGGTTGCCGAAGCCGGCTGCACCCTGACGGCTGTGCAACAGGCAGCCCTTGACCATGGACTGTTCTATCCGGTCAGCCTGGCATCGGAAGGGACCGCAACCATTGGTGGCACGATCGCGACCAATGCCGGAGGCAACCTGACCATCCGCCATGGCAATACCCGGCGCCAGGTTCTGGGCCTCGAAGTGGTCCTGGCTGATGGCCGGATCTACCAGGATCTGTCGTCACTGCGCAAGGACAACAGCGGATACGATCTCAAGCAGTGGTTTATCGGCAGCGAAGGCACGCTTGGCATCATCACCGCAGCGACCCTCGCGCTGCAACCTGTTGCCCGCCAGTCGATGACCGCCATGGTGGCCGTGGCCAACCTGGAGGATGGCCTGGCGCTGTTGACGCGACTGCGCGCCGGGCTCGGCGAGACCCTGTCAGCCTGCGAATTCATGCCGCGCCTGGCCCTGGATTTCGTCCTTGATCATCTGTCCCAGGCCCGTGACCCGTTTGAGCGGATTCATCCCTGGTATGTAACGGTTCAGGCCGACACATGCGTGGCGGGCGACTGGCTTGAACCGGCGATCCTGGCAATCTTCAGCCGCGCGCTTGACGGTGGCCTGGTCCACAATGCAGTCATCGCCGACAGCCAGGCCCGGGCCGACGCGCTGTGGGCCTTGCGCGAAGCCATCTCTCCGGCGCAGCAAACCGGTGGCGTCAGCCTGAAACATGACATTGCCGTGCCCGTTGGCTGCATACCCGAATTCGTCAACCGGGCCACGGTCGAGCTCGAACAGGCGGTCGCCGGCATCCGTCCGTGTATCTTTGGCCACTTTGGCGATGGCAATCTGCACTTCAACCTCAGTCAGCCCAAAGCGATGCCAGCCGAAAAATTCCGGGCCTTGGAACCCCTGTGCAACCGGATCGTCTTCGACCTGGTCCGCCAGTACCACGGCTCCATCGCCGCCGAACACGGCATCGGCCAACTTCGCCGTGATGAACTGGCCGACGGACAACCGCTCAAGGTCGAACTGATGAAGCGCATCAAGACCGCCCTCGATCCCCACAATCTCCTCAACCCCGGCAAAGTCATCTCCTGAAGTCACAAAAAATCAGGTTCACCACAGAGGCACAGAGACAACCTTTCACCTTTCACCTTTCAACCTTTCACCGCTCCCCTACAATGTCCCCATGCCCGCACTGACCACCCCATCCCCATGCACGTTGCAGTAATCGGCGCCGGTGTAGTCGGCGCCACCACAGCGCTGACCCTGGCAGAGCGTGGCGTAGAGGTCACCCTGATCGAACGCCACGGGATTGCAGCCGAGGAAACCAGCCACGCCAATGGCGGCGGGATCACGCCTGGCCATGCCGAACCTTGGAATTCGCCCGGCATCGCCCGACGAATGATGACTCGTTCCGGCGCCGGCGAGCCGTTCCGTCTTTATCCGCACGCCTTGCCCGGACTGCTTTCCTGGGGCATTCAATTTTTGGCCAACTCGACCAGCAAGCGTTATTACCGCAACGCGCGCCACAGTACCCGGTTGGCCGTCTATTCGGGAATCTGCCTGCGCCAACTGCGCGAGCGACACCAACTCGAATATCACCATTACGTCGACGGCTCGCTGGAGTTGTATTTCAATCAGTCCGAACTCGATCATGCTTTGAATCTGCGCCGGATGATCGGTGATCCGGGGGTGCAGATCCGGACCATCAGCGTCGATGAAGTCATCGCCATGGAACCGACCCTGGCGCCGGTGGCCAGCCGCATGGTCGGTGCGATGTTGCTCCCACTGCACGAGTCGGGCGATGCCTGTCGTTTCTCGGCCGAGGTGTCCGAGCGCGCCGAGGCAATGGGTGCGCGATTGCTGTTCAATACCGAAGTCAGGGCCATCGAGTGCGACAAGGGGCGTTTCCAGCGTCTGGTTCTGGATGATCAGACGATTGATGCCGACGCCGCGGTTTTGGCGGCCGGTTGCAGCAGTCGACAACTGGCCCGTCCTTTAGGGTTACGCCTGCCGATCTATCCGGTCAAGGGCTACTCGGCGACGCTGGAACTGGAACAACCGGATCTGGCGCCAACCATTCCCCTCCTCGATCTGGAGCACCGCATCGTGACCGCCCGTTTCGGCAAGCGGCTTCGCATCGCCGGCCTGGCCGACTTTGACGGCTACAACCGTGACATCCGGCCCGAAAGGATCAACTGCCTGCTGACTTCGGCCTGCGAACTGTTGCCGAACCTCGCCACTGAAATACGCTCAGGCCGCGCCGAAACCTGGGCAGGCCTGCGCCCCATGACCCCACAAGGCCCGCCGCTGCTGGGCCCGACCCGCATCGAAGGCTTGTACCTCAACACCGGCCACGGCTCCACGGGCTGGACCCAGGCCGCCGGCTCCGCCCAGGTCATCGCCGACATCGTTACCGGCAAAAAACCTGAAATCGACATGCAAGGTCTGCTGCCCACCGAACGCGGCGCGTTGCCGGCGACCAACCGCAAAGAGCGCAGAGGTAAGCACAGCAAAGTCAAAGTCAAAAGCGGACTAACCGCGAAGACCGCAAAGAACGCGAAGGGAAGCAAAAGCTAAAGGTCAAAAGCTAACCTGATTATGTACATACTTCAGCCATCGCGGCAGGCGGCGAGTGGCGTCACCTGCTGCTCGTGCGGTGGGTCGATCGGCAGGTTTGGGCTCAAACAAACCCCAATCTTCTGCATCGGAGGGTGTCGGGGGCTTCGTCCCGGCCGGGTCGAAGCACTCGGCATCACCCGATGCTCGAAGCCAGCGACAGGCACGGGTTTTACGGACTTGAACAGGAATCAATACCCTATATCGCCATTTCAGGCAGCCTTTCCCGACCACCGACCACCGACCACCGACCACCGACCACCGACCACCGACCACCGACCACCGACCACCGACCACCGACCACCGACGCACAGACGCGACTTCCGTCTCCCGTCTCACCTTTCACCTTTCTACCTTCCCACCTTCCCCTCACTCCTCAAGCTTCTCCAATATCGCCCCAACAATGTCATTCATCGTCAGGATGCCTTCGAGTTCGTTGTTGCTGGCGACGATCAGGCGCTTGATGCCAAAGTTGACCATCAGGCTGACGGCGTGGCGGACGCCGAGCTGGCGGGGTACGGTCAGGGCCGGTTTGCTGGCGATGTCGTAGACATTGATCAGGTCGACATCGCCATCTTCCTGAACAATGGTCTTGAGAACAGTGGTGTAGGTCAGTATTCCCCAGGCATCACTGTCGGTCCGTTTTTCGACCACGACCGATTTGACCGAATGCTGACGCATCAGTTGCATGGCTTCGCGCAGGGTCGCCAGGGGAGAGATGGTGACGACCTCGGATTTCATCAGGTCTTCGACGCGCTTGCGGGATTGTTCGTTGCTCATGGTCAGATCTCATCTTCGATTTTCTGGGTGAATTGGTCGATCTCGCGGGTATCGATGCCGCCAAGGTGTTCCAGCGGAAAGGTGAAGGCCACGCCTCGTGAATCATTCTCCAGGTCAAGCTCCCGGGTCAGGGACTTGAGCACCTTGACCGACAGCTTCTTTTCCAGCACGAACATCAGCACCGATTGGGCACCTTCGTAGGTGAGGCCAAAAAAGGTCTTTTTCTCGTCACCAGTGATGCCGCGCGCGTTCATCAGGGTCACCGCCCCGGCCCCGGCCTGGCGAGCAATGTCGATAGCCTTGTCTTCCATTTCTTCGGCGAGAATGGCGATCAGTACGGAAAATTTCATGTGGGTTGACCTCGCTTGGCGATCTGCTCGACCACGATGGCATAGAGCATAACGGTGATGATGGGGAAAATGGAGGCAAATGCGATCAGGCCGAAACCGTCGATCATGATGTTGCGTCCTTCGATGTGGGTCGCCAGGCCGATGCCCAGCGCGGTGATCAGCGGTACGGTGACCTCGGAAGTGGTCACGCCGCCCAGGTCGTAGGCCAGGGCGATGATGTAGCGCGGCGCCAGGAAGGTCAGGAAGATGACCAGCGCGTAGCCGCAGATGATGTAGAGATGGATCGAGTCACCGGCGATGATCCGGTGCACGCCGATGGTGATGCCGATGGCCACGCCGACCGCCACGATCACCCGGATCAGGTTGCCGTTGATCTTGCCGCTGGCGGCTTGCTCGGCCTTGGCACCGATCGCAATCAGGGCCGGTTCGGCCATGGTGGTGGCGAAACCGATGGCAAAGGCAAACAGGTAGATCCAGACAATCCGATCGTGGCCGATCAATTGCTCGGCCATGCGCTCACCGATCGGAAACAGGCCCAGCTTGAGGCCGACCACGAAAGCGTAAAGACCGATAATCACCAGGACGAAGCCGAAAGTCACCATGGCCGGTCGCGGGATGCGCTTGCGGATCACGGCGAACTGGAACAGCAGCACCACGGCGATGATCGGCAGCACATCACGCACCATCCGGCCCAGGTCGGCCAGCAGCGTGGTTCCCGGGGCTGCCGAAGCCAGATCCGGGGCGACGATGACCGGGTCGACCAAGGGCGCGCCGACCGCCCCCGTTTCAGCCAGGCTGAAAACGATCACGCCGTAAAGCTGCACCGTGATCATCGGCACCATCACCGCCAGGGCGACCAGCCCGAAGCCGTCGATCAGCGGATTGCGGCCACGGATCGATGCAGCAAGGCCCAGGCCGAGCGCAGCGATCAGTGGTACGGTGACGATATTGGTCGTCACGCCGCCCGAATCGTAGGCCAGGCCGACGATCTCTTCCGGGGCAAAAAAGGTGACGATGACAACGGTCAGGTAACCGCCGATCATCATCCAGTGCAGTGGCAGGCCGAGAATGCTGCGCAACACCCCGACCGCGATCACCGCACCGACCGAGGTCGCGACCAGCAGGCGCAGGGTAAGCGGATTGATCCGCCCTTCGCTGATGATGTAGGCCTGCTCGGCCACCGCGATCAGGGCGGGTTCGGCGATCACCGCCGAAAAACCCATGAAAAAACCGAAGATCATCAGCCAGGGCAGCGAACCCTTGGCGGCGAATTCATCCGACAGGCTCTTGCCGATAGGAAACACGCCCATTTCCAGACCCTGGAGGAACAGGGCAACACCGAGCACCACGATGCCCAGCCCGATCACGATGGAGGTCAGGCCCTCGGGTACTTGCTGCAGCACCAGGAACTGAAAAACTCCGACCACCAGGATGATCGGCAACAGGTTGCGCAACGAATGCAACAGGGTGTCGAGGAATTGACGGAGTAGGCGCATTCGTCAGTAGTCAGCGATCAGCTGAATCCCCGAACCCACTGTCGGGAAAAAAGAAGCTAACCACAGAGGCACAGAGGTCACAGAGAAAAGCCAGATAATCGTTTTTATAGTTTATTCCCTCCGTGCTCTCTGTGCCTCCGTGGTAAACCTGCTTTTGTGACTTCAAGTTTTCCCTTAACTCTCTGTTGCTCTTGTCGG
>JBGTEC010000114.1:0-9979 GCA_041747995.1 Wenzhouxiangella sp. | reverse complement strand
CTCAGAGCCACTGTGCTGACGCGAATCAAGACGCGTTTCGCAGGGAATGGCAGCGTCCTTGCCAAGAAACGCAACGCTGAGTCGCGCCAGCACAGTGGCTCCCAAAGGGCCGCCGCACAAACGCCGTGGGCTGCGTTGCGCTCGCTTGAATTGGCGACGGCCAGTCCTGCGCTCGCGCGCCTTGCCCACGACGCTTGTGCGACGGCTGAGCGTGACCTAATTTACCGCATGGCCCACCAGGCTCGCTGGCGTTAAAAGACGCCGGGAACCAGCCACCAGGTCCGTTTCCTGTACGCGGACCACTCGGGATAGCGGCTCATGCTGGCTTCTTTGTGCAGCATGTTGACCGCAAACAAGCCGCCCCATACCCAGGCCAGCACTACAAACGGCAACCAGTGCCAGACCATCAGCGCAAAACTGCCGTAGATCATCATCTCGCCCAGGTAGTTGGGATGACGGACATAGCGATGCAGGCCATCGGTGATCAGCCCTTTCTGTAATCGCAAGGTATAGAACTTCTGGGCGTCGGCGGCAATCATGATCGCCGAACCGATCAGACACAGGCTGATGCAAAGAGCGAACCAGGCAGGTTCCGGCAGCGGATAAGCGGGGTCGGCCACGCTGGAAATAAGCAACCAGGCAAAAACCCAGTACCAACCGAGTACCCCGATGAACGCGTTGATGCCTCCGACGATGGTAATCCGCTTCTGCCAGGCCGGGTCGGGAAAGGCAAAATCCTTGATCAGCCATACCAATCCATAGCTGCCGTGCAAGGCCAGGTAGACCCAGGAACCAAAGCTGTCATTGCCGTAATACCAGATCAGAAAGCCGACAAAGAAAAACGTACCAGCTTTCTGGAAATTGATGACCCAGGCCAGGGTCCAGGGCCGCGGACCACCGAAAGCATCCTCGACCAACCAACTTGTCAGTCGGCGCAGGTTCACCGCCCAGTCAGGCGGCCGGTGTTCCATTTCTGTGGTTCCGGACAAGGTTACCTCCACTTTTCGCTTGCTGTTGCTTTTCCAATATCGGCCGTCAAGCATTTGCGAACTGCGCCGCCAAGACCGAATCATAGCCCCGGAAGAGACCAGAAATGACACGCCGTATCGCCTTGGTAGCCATTCGTGGCATTTTTGCTATACTGGCGTTTGGGGGGAGCCGACTTTGTCGGCAACTGGGTTTACCAGCGTATGCTGAACAAGAAGGGGAAATGAACGCACGCAGCCGTCACTGCCGAATCTTCATCGTGGCGTGCCTGTTCTGGCTGCCGGCAACGGGCACTATCGCCGATCTCCTGGCGGGTAAACCGCCGTTCACTGTCACCTATCCAGACATCGAAGTTTACCCGCAGCATTTTTCCCTTCTGCAAACCGAAGATGGCTTGCTCTATGTGGGCAGTTACGAGGGCTTGCTGGTTTACGACGGCGTGCGCTGGACGCTGCAACACCTCCCCAATCGTTTTTTTGCTCGCGGCCTGGTCATCATCGCCGACCGTTTGTACGTGGGCGGTGACAATCTGTTTGGCTACTTCCTGCACGATGACGCCGGTCAGCTGCAATTCACGGACTTGACCGAGCGCTTTAGCGCCCAACTTGAGGGACTGCGCTTTCGTGATATCTGGGACATCAAGGCCGTGGGTGATGCGGTTGTCTTCATGGCCTCGGAACATCTTTTCATTTATCGCCCCGACCAAGACGAAATCACCGTTCACTCTCACCCTGGCCGGTTCGGCTCCATGCTGGTCAGCGAAGAAAACTTGATTGTGCAGTTTCGGGGCCTTGGTCTGAAACAGTACGACGGCAGTGGCTTTTCGCTGCTGCCCGGTAGTGAGAATGTGGAGGAGTTGGCCTATGAGATCCTGCCTTTGCCAGATGACGGACTGCTGATCCTGTCGGCAAATGGCCGCTGGCACGAGTATCGCGACGGTGTCGTGACAGATTACGTCTTGCCTGTCGGATTCAATCAGCCGGAAGAACTGGTCACCGGCCTTGCCCTTCCGGACCGGTCACTGATCCTGGCCGGCAAGGGCGGCATGATGACGCACCTGGATCCGGTCAGTGGCCACTTCAGGCAATTCCAACTCACCACCGAACGCATCAATGCGCTGTCACCATCGCCCCAGGGTGGCGTGCTGGCATTGACGGATATCGGGGTGTACTACTTGCACTGGCCGGCAAAGTGGAGCCAGATTGGACCTGGATCAGGTTTGAGTGGCCATTTGCTGGCGATCCACTACTGGCAGGAGCAGTGGCTCGCACTGACTGACGGCGGCGTTTACGCCTCGGTTCCGACGCCAGCCGGCCAACCGGTACGTTTCGAACCCACTGGCTGGACCACGTTCGAGGCCTGGGCCTGGCAGGCCCTGGATGATGAGCGCGGCCTGCTAGCCGACACCCTGTCCCTGCACTTGGTCGATAACGGGGTTGTATCGACCATCAGCGATGACCGCCTGTACCCCTCGACCCTTCTGCGAAGCACCATGAATCCTGACACGGTCTTCGTTGGCACCTTCGACGGCCTGGCGTGGTTGCGACTGGACAGCGAAACGCCACAAGTACATGTCCCAGCCAATCAGCCGGGCGCGCGTGCCATTCAGCTTGTAGAGGAATCGTCCAGCCGCCTGTGGGTAGCCACCGACATGCATGGCCTATGGCAGGTCGAAGTGCACCCTGACAGCGAAGAGCCGTTTGTCTGGGAGCACATGGCCAGCGAAGCTGGCATCGACTACGGGGAACCAGCCATGGCCGGCATTGTGCGCCTGCCGGACGGCGAACTGCTGGCCAGCACTGGAGCCGGTTTTTTCCGTTGGTCCGGCGAACGCTTCGTGCGCACTGACCTGATGGGGCTTGAGCAATTGCGCGAGGACAATCAATGGCTGACCATCAACGTGGGCCCGGAGGGCAAGCTGTGGGCCTGGGCCTGGAACCGCGTCTTCTACTACGATGGCAACCTTTGGCATCGTGAAAATATTTCGCGGCTGCAAAGGGGTGGCCTGTCGTCGATCGGTTTCCACGAGTCCGGCCATGCGCTGTTCGGGTCAAGCGATACCATCGTGTATTACACGCCCGGAGGCAGTGCCGAGAGTCCAGGCGTAGTGCACCCGGTAATCGGCTTGCGCGAAGTGGCACTGCGCCGTGAAGGCACATCAGACGGCACATCAATCGAGCCAGTGTCACTGACTCGTGGTCCTGTCCAGCGATTGGTTCGAGGCGACTTTGGCGTCCACTTCAGCTTGCACCTGCAAGACTTTCACGGTCAGGACGAGGTACGCTACCAGTCGCGCCTGCTCGGATACGAGGAAGATTTTAGCAGTTGGGAAACCTGGACCAGTATCACCTATTCCCGATTGCGCCCAGGTCATTACCGTTTCGAAGCGCGCGGGCGTGACAGCCGTGGGCACATCACTGCTATCGAACCGTTTGAACTGGTCATTTTGCCGCGTTGGTACGCCACAACGTGGGCGATGATCATCTGGGTTGTCATGGCTTTGGTATTGTTGAGCACTGCGGTCAGGGGATTGATACTGTGGCGTATCAGACGAATGGCTGCAGACCAGGCGCACCTTCAAACCCAGGTGACCGAACGCACCCGAGAGCTGGCGCATGCCAATGCCAAGCTCGAGCGGATGGCCAACGTCGACGGCCTGACCGGCCTGGCCAATCGGCGGCGGCTGGACGCGCACCTGGAACTGGCCGGTCAGGTCTGCAGCCGTGCTGGTCAGCCTTTGGGCGTCATCCTGGTCGACGTGGACGAATTCAAGCGTTTCAATGACGAACGAGGCCATCAGGCCGGGGATGCTTATCTGCAGTCTCTCGCCACCCACCTGCAAGCCACCGTCAAGCGCAAGGGCGATCTTGCCGGGCGTTACGGTGGTGAGGAGTTCCTGATCCTGCTGCCGGGAGCAAATCTTCGAAGCGTTACCGGCATTGCAGAGGCCCTGCGGGCGGCGGTCGAAAACAGCAAACTTGGGACAACGATTTCAGCCGGAGCCGCTTCCGCCGTGCCCGATAGCGATCGAACCCCCAACGAACTCGTCGGCATGGCCGACCAGGCTCTGTACCAGGCCAAGCGCTCTGGAAAGAACCGTGTGTGCGTCGAGTCTACAACCAATGACCTGGCTGAAGACCAAACAACCGAGGATTGAATAGGAGCCCTGGATCAACGCGCTTGACGGTATTCCAGCTTGCCTGCGCAAAGAACTACCGTCCGCTTCACCATCCGTAACGTGGTGTCCAGGGCACTAGCCTAACGTTGCAAGTCTAACGTTGCAATGGGCCTTGACGGCTGAGCCGGGAAAGGTCCGGGACCTGGCGATGCCCCGCCGCCGGCTGTGTACCTGGCCGGCAAACTTGCACCGTCTCGAAGCCCGCCAGGCCGGCGGCGTCGAGTTCATCGCCGATATCCGACAGAAACAGGATCCTGGCCGGCTCACAGCCAATGTCCTCGGCGATGCGGCGGTAGGATTCGGCTTCGCGCTTGGGACCGCTGGTGGTGTCGTAGAAACCGCTGAACCAGTCCGAGATGTCACCGTAATCGCTGTAGCGGAAGTACAGCAACTGCGCCTGTATTGAGCCTGAAGAATAAACATGAAGCGGTACGCCGGCTTCATGCCAGGCCTTGAGCGCCGAGTGCGCATCCGGATAGAGGTGAGCTGTGAAATCACCTTGTTCGTAGCCAGCTTTCCACACCATTCCCTGCAGCGCCTTCAGCGGCGTGAGCTTGCGATCGGCGTCGATCCAGGACAGCAGGGTCGTGATCAGCCCTTCAAGATCGTCCGGAGCCAGCCCGGACTCTTCCGCCACGGCTTGCAACTGCGCTGCGACCTTGGACTCAAGGGCATTTGCACGTATGAAATCGGGCAGCGCCCGTCGGGCGTGGGGAAAAAGGACCTGTCGGACAAAGTCGATATCGGCGATGGTGCCTTCGATATCGGTCAGTACGACATCGACTATCAATTTTCGAGCCTGCTGAAGCGACTGGCAATGTCGCTGTCGGTGAAGTTCGCCACCCAGCCTTCCGGATTGTTGAACAGGCGAATGGCGGTAAATTCCGGATTGGGCCCCATGTCGAACCAATGCGTCGTGTTGGCAGGCACGCGAATCAGATCGCCACAACCGCAGAGCACTTCGTAGACCCGGTCGCCAATATGCAGACTGAACAGGCCCTTGCCGGCAACGAAGAAGCGCACCTCGTCTTCGCTGTGGGTGTGCTCGGCAAGAAACTTGTTGCGAAAGGCTCCCTTGTCTGGATGATCGGGCACCATGCTGACCACATCGACGGTCTGGTAGCCGCCCTCACGCTTGAGGCGCTCGATGTCGTCGGCGTAGGCAGCCAGGATGGCCTCCGGGCTGGTGGCCGAATCAATGCCGTGGTCGGTTTGCCAGCGCTCGATGGAGATCCCCACGGCTTTCAGGGTGGTTTGGATCTGGTCGAATGCATCAGTATCCAATTCCGGTTGACCAGGCCTTGAGACGGGGTAAACACGCAATTCTGTCATAACATCGAAACTCGATCTTCCAACAGGTGGCAGGCTAACAGAAATTCCAGCGCCTCGACATGGCGCGCCGCTTCATCCACGTCGCGACCCCAGGCATAAAGACCGTGGCCGGCAATCAGGTACACCCAAGGCCGGGGCTGGGCGCATAGGAAAGGCTCGGCAGCCGCGGCCAGAGCATCGATATCCTGCGAATTGCCCAAAATCGGCACATGCAGGCTCGATTCATGCGTTTTAATTCCGGCAAAAGCCTTGAGCAATTCGTAACCGGTCAGCACAATCCCGCCTTCTGCCGTGTAGCGTCGTGAGGCAACGGTGGCAGCCGGCGAATGCACATGCAGGATGGCCTTGATATCCGGATTGAGCCGGTAAATCTGTATATGCAGGCCAGTCTCTGCCGACGGAAGCCCCCCGTCCACGGGACGCCCATCCAGGTCGACCTGCATCAGGCCGCCCCGGTCCAGATCGCGCTTGTGAACACCGGAACGGGTCATCGCGATTCGATCATCGCCCACACGAATTGAGTAATTACCGCTGGTCGCTGGTGTCCAGCCCTGCCGACCGAACTCGCGGGCAACGCGAATCAGGTCCGCAGTATTTCGCTCTGGTTCGCTGCTTGATTGATCAATGGCCTGAGTCACCACTGCCGTGTCCTTTGCCCCGAAATTCAACCTTGAAGTATAGCGATGCCGCAGGCCTCGGATTGTGAGTTATCGCGCCGAAACGACTACTCCATAAGCCGGCAACCGCTCTCGTTGTTACTTCGTTTTTTACTCCCGATTTGATTTCACGCTAGCCGGATATGGACAAAGAGGCAACCCTTTGGGTTATATTTGTGGATCAAGGATGGATGCAAATACGCGTCATGCTTGTTGGCGCCGCGGGCAGTTCCCGGTGTCGCAATGGGTTTTGTGAAGCACTGATCTTTTGCAGCATCCGGCCGGTTCGGATAGCCTTTAAAAACAACGAGGGAATACACCATGCGCTTCTGGGCTTTGGCACTTGTAACCGCGCTCTTCGCTGGCGCTGTCTTTTTATTATGGCTGCCGACCACCTCTCCGACAGACAGGTCCGAGCAACCGGCTGCGCTTCCCTCTCAGGCCGACTGGCTTCAACAGCCGGCTGTGCTGTCGACTCAGGCCGGCAGGCCCCGCCTGGAATTGATTGAGACTATCGAGCGCGGCGATTTCGCCCACGCGGAACAGCTACTTGCATCGGCTCGGGAGCAGATCGGTCCGGGTGGAAGCAATGATTCAGTGCTGCTTGACCACCTTCGCGCGTTTCAGAGCACCGATCCTGAAATGTCGACCATCCTGGAGCGCTGGCTCGACCAACACCCGGAATCGATCATGGCGCAACTGGCAATGGGCACGCACCATCGCCATCTGGGTGCTTCCTATCGTGGCACGGACGGGGCACGCCACGTGACAGACCGGCAGCGCGAGCAGTTTCTTGACGGCGCGAGCCGGGCTGCAGGCTATTTCTACAGGGTACGCGAACTGGATCCGGAAAACAGCGTGGTCCAGATGTTCCTGGCCAATCTTCCGGACAGTGTGCGCGGCTCGGGGATCAACTGGGACGTCGTTCTGGATGAATACGCCCCGCTTTCGGAAAGCGCCTGGTTTCAGGTACTTTTCCGGTCACAGGCCAAGTATGGTGGATCAATTGCAAGAACCCAGGCCTTGCTGGAACGCATGGAACCCCGCATTCCCGAGAATCCGGCTCTTGCCCAATTGCGGGGATTCGATCACTTTGCCCTGGCCGACCTCCTCCGAACGCGTGGAGAATTCAGTACCGCACTCGCTCAGGTCGAGGTTGCCCTGGAACACGGCGATCACCCTGAATACCATTACATGCACGGGCTGCTGCTCGGGGCCGTGGGCCGCGACCAGGAGGCGCTGGAGGTCGTCGAGAGGGCGCTGGAATTTCACCCCGAATACGTCAAGCTGTTGCGAGAACGTGCTCGCGTCTGGGCAGCCGCGGGAAGACATACGGAAGCCCTCGAGTTGCTGAGTCAGGCCATCCGGTACGATCCGCTCGAAAGTGACATCATGCGCCAGAAAGCCGGCTATCTGTACTATCGCGACCACCCGAGGGCAGCGTTTGAAGCCCTGGATGACGCCCTCGTTTTCGGTGCCGACCAGGGTCGCGTCTGGACCTATCGTGCCCAGATACACTATGAACTCGGCGAATACGAAAATGCCCGTGACGCCGCCTTGCGCGCGATTGAAGTGAATCCACAACGCAGCCGCGGTCGCCTTCGGCTACTGATGGCCTACAACAAGCTGTACGACTGCGAAAACCTGGTGATTGAGTCAAAGCGCTACGTTGCCGCATGCAGAGTCAATGGGGATTGCCCTCAGGCCAACGTGGAGTGGGCTCGCGATTTAGAGAAAACCGCTTCCGGTCATCCAGCCTGTCGCGACACTTGAACGTCAAAGCCTAGCGGCCTGTTTAGTAGACGTTTTTTTCCAACCACGACTCCCAATAAGCTGCCTCCTCCGCATCGGGAAGGGCGTGGTGGCCCTCCCGCAATGCATACACAACATCTTGAATGGATTCCACTAACTTGTAGATGGGAACGGAGTTGTAATATTGTAGAGCTTTGTTGCGATCCTGCACTACTGCAATACCCAAGGCGTGCATTTCTGCTAAATGAATCTTCGCATTAGCAGATCCGAAGAGGCTGGCTCTTTCGAAATGACTAATTGCTACCTCGCCGTCGCCATTCTTAAGGGCGACGACTCCATTTTGAACGACTCGTTCCACCCACAACCATATAGCGACAGCCCCTACTATCACCACAACTATCGCAAGGATCAAGACCACTACTTTATTCATCTGGAAACGATCTCCTATGGGACCGGATGAAGGCGGTTGGCGCGATCTGGCACACGGGTCAGTTGGAGTAAGGGTTTCAACGTGAAACTCAGGCGTCGAGGTAATCGTTGGGTTGTTGGATCGGCTTGCCGGTTTTCGTTACCCTGCCGCCCAGGTGGGCGGCAGGCTGTTGTTTCACGGCCGGGGCAGGAAGGACCCTGACTCGTTTTAGTCTTCCATGACCAGGCCGCGGCGGGCCAGGAGGGGTTCGATTTCCGGGATGCGGCCGGCGAAGTCCTGGTACAACTCCATCGCGTCCTTGCTGCCCCCCTGCGACAGGATGGTGACGCGGAAATGCTGGCCAGTCTTGCGATTCAGCCCGCCGTTTTCGCGAATCCACAGCACGCTGTCGGCATCCAGGACTTCACTCCAGAAGTAGGAGTAGTAGCCGGCTGAGTAGCCACCCATGCTGTGCGAGAAGTAGGGGGTGCGATAGCGGGGCGGAACCGGCGGATAGTTCATGCCGGATTCAGTCAGGGCCTTGGCTTCGAAGTCCATGATTTCGTCGGCCGGCGGAATCCGGTCGGGCGTGAGTTGGTGCAGGGCCATGTCGATGATGGAAGCGGCCAGGTACTCAGTGGTGCGGAAGCCTTCGTTGAAGATGGCGGCATCCATGACCCGGTCCAGGAGATCCTGCGGGATCTGCTCGCCGGTTTCGTGGTGACGAGCATAGTTGGCCAGCACTTCAGGCCAGGAAGCCCACATCTCATAAACCTGCGAGGGGTATTCGACGAAATCACGCGGCACGCTGGTGGCGGCGAAGGTTGGGAAATGCACATCGGAGAACAGGCCGTGGACGGCGTGACCGAACTCGTGGAACATAGTGGTCACTTCATCCCAGGTCAGCAGGGTCGGCTCGCCTTCCGGCGGCTTGGGTATATTGAGGTGATTGCCGACCACCGGGTGGCCGCCAAGCAATCCCGAATTGACTCGGTAGGAATTCATCCACGCACCGCCTCGTTTTGTGGCACGGGCGTAGAAGTCGGTGATAAACAGGCCCAGCGGCGTGCCGTCGGCTTCGAAGACTTCCCAGACCGTGGTATCGGGGTGATAGCTCGGCAGGTCCGGACGCTCGACGAAGGTAATACCGAACAGCTTTTCGGCCGAATAGAATACGCCGTTAACCAGCACGTTGTTCATTTCGAAATACGGACGAATCTGCGACTCATCGAAGTCGTAGCGCTCCTGACGAACCTTCTCGGAGTAAAAAGACCAGTCCCAGGAAGCCAGTTCAAATGGCTCTTCGTCGGTCTCGTTGATCACCTTTTGAATGTCTGCGCCTTCGAGACGGGCATTGGCAACGGCAATCGGGCCCACGCGATCGTGCAAATCGTTGACCGTTTGAACATCACCGGCCGTCTGGACCTCCAGGATGTAGTCAGCATGGGTGTCGTAGCCCAACATTTTGGCGCGGATGGCGCGCAATTCGACAACCCGGGCCACGATGCCGGTGGTGTCGTTGTCGTTGCCGCGGCTGCCACGGATGAGAGATGCGGTATGGACCCGCTCGCGGGCCTCGCGATTTTCCATCGAGGCCAGCGGCGGCTGGCCGCTGGTGTTGAGCAGCGTGATAACGTAATGCCCTTCTTCCAGGCCGCGCTCTTC
>JBGTEC010000113.1:0-3978 GCA_041747995.1 Wenzhouxiangella sp. | reverse complement strand
CCCTCTCCGATCACGCGACAGCGAACTTCGGCGCCATTGATCCGAACGAGGTTGTTGGCGAGGTCGCCGACATCGGCGTGGGCTTCAGCGGTATTTTTGATGTAAGTGCCGATACCGCCATTCCAGAGCAGATCCACTGGCGCCTTGAGCAAGGCCCTGATCAACTGATGAGGCGCAAGTGACTCCTCCTCGATGCCAAGCCACTGCCGAACTTCGGGTGAGACTTCGATCGATTTGGCCTGACGTGAAAATACGCCACCACCTTTGGAAATCAGACTCGTGTCGTAATCCGACCAGGACGAACGCGCCAGGTTGAACATTCGTTCACGCTCCGAGAAACTCTTCTCAGCGTCGGGCTCCGGGTCGAGAAAGATGTGCATGTGGTTGAAGGCTGCTTTCAGGCGGATGTGCCGTGACAGCAACATGCCATTTCCAAACACGTCGCCGGCCATGTCACCGATACCGACAACATCGAATTCGTCTTCCTGGGTATCGAGCCCCAGTTCACGGAAATGCCGCTTGACGGATTCCCACGCGCCCTTGGCCGTAATACCCATCTTCTTGTGATCGTAGCCGTTCGATCCGCCAGACGCGAACGCGTCATCCAGCCAGAAGCCGTGGTCCGCCGAAATGGCATTGGCGATATCGGAAAACGTCGCTGTTCCCTTGTCAGCGGCGACGACCAGATACGGATCATCTTCGTCGTCGGCCCGGACAACCTGATTCGGCGGGATGACCCTGTCACCATCAAGGTTGTCGGTAATATCAAGCAAGCTATTGATAAAGCTTCGATAACAGTAAATGACCTCGGCCATGACCACATCACGGTCATCGCTTTCCGGCAATTGCTTGACCACAAACCCACCTTTCGCGCCAACCGGGACGATCATGGTGTTTTTTACATTCTGCGCGCGCATCAGGCCAAGAACTTCAGTCCGGAAATCCTCGCGCCGATCCGACCAGCGCAAGCCGCCGCGCGCAACCTTGCCGCCGCGCAGATGGATACCCTCGACCCGTGGAGAATAAACCCAGATCTCGCGAAACGGCCGCGGCCTGGGAAGGTCGGGAACAATTGAAGAATCAAGTTTGAAACTGTGATGCTCGGAATACTCGCCCTGGGCATCCTGCTGGAAGAAGTTGGTTCGCAGCATGGCGCGAATCAGGTCGTAGAACGCACGCAGAATGCGATCCTGGTCCGCCGAGGACACGCTGTCGATCGCCCGCAGGATCGTTTTGCGAATGGATATGGCGTCGGCTTCAACCTGCTCACTTTCACGCTGATGAAAAACATCGTCGAGCAGTTCGGTCAGGACCTCATCACTGTACCCTGATGCAAGTTCCCGACAATGGGCTTCCAGCGCCTTGCGGCCTGCTGTGCGCTGCTGCTTGCCGGCGCTCCTTCGTTCAGGATCGAATCGAGTCTCGAAGTATTCGACCAGCAAGCGGGCGACCAAAGGCCAGGCCGACAGCGTCTGCTCCATATAGGCCTGGGAGAAGGGAATGTCCGTCTGCAACATATATTTGCAGCAAGCCCGCAGCAAGGTGACCTGACGCCAGCTCAGATGGGCCTGAAGAACCAGTCGGTTGAAACCGTCGTTTTCGCAATGCTTCCGCCATGTCTGCTCGAATGCGATCTGGAAATTCTCCCGGATGAGATTGAGGCGAATCTCATCGCCTTCCGACGATTGCATGTCGAAATCCTGGATCCAGACCCGATGCCCGTCAGGCAGCTTCAGCTCGTACGGTCGTTCGGACAGGATGCGCATGCCGAGGTTTTCCAGCATCGGCAAAACCTCGCTCAACGGGATCGGCCGTTCATACTTGAACAACTTGAAGCGTATGATGCCCTCGCCGCGCTGGCGCGGCTTGTACAGGCTCATGCGAAGGTCTTCCCGGTGGCGCAGACGCGATATATTGTCCACATCATGACGGGCGACGTTGGGCGAGACGTCTTCCGTGTAGGACGCCGGAAACGCCTTGGCGAACCGACGACTGAGTTCCAGCCCCTGCTCTTCCCCGTGTTCGCGCACCAGGATTTCGCTCAGGCCATCATCCCAGGACCGGATCGCCTGCTTGATCTTTTTTTCGATTTCCGAAATTTGGTACTCAACGGTTTTCTCGATTCCCCGGGGACGAACGATGACGTGGACGCGGGCCAGTTTTGATTCGCCGACCTGTACCGCAAAATCCAGCCGGTCTCCTTTCAATGAGCGCTTGAGAATGGACTGGATCTTCTCGCGATTTTCAGTATTGAAGCGGTCGCGTGGAATGAACACCAGACAGGAGAAGAATCGACCGAACCGTTCGCGGCGAATGAACAGCCGCGTCTGACTGCGCTCCTGAAGATCGAGGATGCCGGTGCCCAAATCCAGCAACTCATCGGCTGAGGCCTGGAACAACTCATCGCGAGGCAGTGTCTCGAGAATATGCAACAGCGCCTTGCCTGCATGGCTTCCAGGGCGCAATCCGGACTGGGTCATGACCTTGGCCACCTTGCGCCGAACCAGCGGTGTATCCTGGCACCTGCGGATATAGGCGCCGGAAGTGAAAAGTCCGATCAGGCGCTTTTCTCCGCAGACCTGTCCGTTTGCGTCGAAGTAAATGACCGAGATGTAGTCCATGAATCCACCGCGGTGGACAATCGAACGGGCATTCGTCTTGGTGATGATGATTGGATCGTTCAGGGAAGGGTCGTGTCCTCCGCCCGGCAGATCCTTGAGTTTGCGAACCGGGGCCTTGCGGTGGGTCTGATGCATGATGCCCAGGCCACTTTCCGCCACCGGCGTGAGCACACGCCCACCATCACCTTTTTCAATCACGTACTCCCGGTAGCCGAGGAACGTGAAATGGTCGTTGGCCAGCCACTCGAAAAAATCGCGCGACTCTTCGATGGCTTCATTGCTCATGTGCGAGTGGGTTTCACACAGCTCGGCCGCGATCTCACGCGCCTTGCCGAGCATCGCCCGCCAGTCAACCACGGCGCGGCGGACGTCGGCAAGCCCACGGCGAACGCGCCGTTCGATTCGAGCCAGACTGTCGGGATAGGTCTGACGATCGATCTGGACATGCATCAACGACTCATTCTGGCCGTCCTCGTCATCAGCGTCACACAACGCAAGCCAGTTGCCATCCCCGTCACGGCGAACCCGCATCACGGGGTGAATGATCAAGTGCGCCGACAGGCCAAGCTCGGACAGGACCAGCACCACAGAATCGACCAGGAACGGCATATCATCGTTGATGATTTCCAGAATCGTATGACTCGATTCCCAGCCCTCGCGATCCCGTTCCGGGTTCAGCGTACGAAGCTTGACCTCGTGCTGACGACGCTGCTGCGCGAATTCGAAGAAATCCCGGGACAGGGCAGCATGGTCAGCGACATCGGCCGATTCCAGTTCGGGGGCCGGGATCCGCTGCAGCAACTGCCGGGCGAAATCGGCAGCCTCTTCCTTGCCTCCGCTTTCGCGAATCCGTGCTTCTATGGACTCGAGGTAATCACTCTTGCGATGTTCTTCGGTACTGTTCATTTAAGGGCCTGAAATTGACGTCCGCGTGGCGCTAATGGTTGGAAGCGATAAATAATGACTAGCGCAGGCCGGTCTCGGAACGCGCGATGACCAGCCTTTGAATTTCGCTGGTGCCCTCATAGATTTCGGTAATCTTGGCGTCGCGGAAGTAGCGCTCGACCGGCATTTCCTTGCTGTACCCCATTCCACCATGCAACTGCACGGCCTGATGGGCGATCCACATGGCCGCTTCGGATGAAAACAGCTTGGCCATCGAGCCGTCCACCGTGAACCGGGCGCCGGTTTCCTGAGCCTGAATCTTGGCCCAGGCTGCGCGCAAGGTGAGCAGGCGTGAAGCTTCCAGCCTGGTTTTCATGTCCGCGATCTTGGACTGGATCATCTGAAAAGTGCCAATTTCGCGCCCGAATGCCTTGCGCTCGCGAGCATATTCGAGGCTCGCATCATAGGCGGC
>JBGTEC010000112.1:0-1938 GCA_041747995.1 Wenzhouxiangella sp. | reverse complement strand
TGCGCCGCGCTGGTGCTCGGCGTTGAGGTTGTGCCCCAGTTCATGGGTAAACACAGCGTCGGAGCACACTGACCAGTTGCTGACCCCGTCATTGTCAATATGCACCCCGAGGCTGGAGTCAAAACCGCCGCCAGGCGCCTGTCGGGGAAGAAAGGCGATGCCGCAACTGCCGCGGGTCTCGATGTCATGCGGCCAGGTCAGGGCGACAATATCGGCGCCGTAGAACTGTCTGCTCTGCTGGAGACCTGCCAGTCCTGGTACGGGTTCACCACGCAAGGCCCGAGCCAGGTCGCGAAGAGCTTCACGATTATCCTGATGTTGGTCGGAGGTCACCATGCGGTGATGGACGAGTCGAACGGCAATGGGAACTTGTGAATCAACCATGGCCTGGTTGGCGATTGCGACCAGGTGATTGAGTCGGGTATTGATCAGGCTGCCCGGGTAGCGCGCGAGCATGTCAGGCGGATAGATAAACATCACATCAATCTGACTTGGGACCTGGAGGTTTTTGCCAGAAGAATTGACCGCGCCAAGTTCACGCAACATCAATCCATTGTGCTCGGACTGATTCGATTGGCCTGAATCAAGGGCTGCGATTGGATGCAGCAGCGGCTGCCCGATCGTATCGTTGTGGAAGTTGTCGACATCCAGCCGCTCATCGCTCAGATCAAGCAGCCAGGTGCCGGTCGCATCGCTATGAACAAGGAAGAGCCCGTCTTCGGAGCTGATCCGGCCGAACATGCCGGCTTCACCGAAGGTCAGGGTGGCGCGTTGCAGATCGCTACCTGAATTGGTAGCGTGAATACTGATGTCGCCATTGTCATGTCTTGAGAAACTCGTAACTTCAAGTGTTAGCGGCTGATGCCGACCGAGGTCAAGGCGTAAATCCTGTCCCGGGGCCGAGGGCAGTTCGCGGTTTGGAATGATGGGGGTGACCACACCGGGTGGCAGGTTCTCGAAGCCGGAGCCACCAGGCTGTGATAACAGCGTCAGTTGGGCGCGATTGGGATCGGCTTGCCAGGGCTCGATCAGGAGGGGCGGCGTGCCGGGTTGCATAGGGGCGGACGCGGCTGGTCCGGCTTGTGGAGGTTGGAAAATCCACATGGCCAGCCCCGCGAAAGAAAGAGTGCAGACCAGCGCTATCAAGTAAATCGACTTGGACATTCAGATCACCTCGGCTGGCTGGTTGCGCCTGCGGCGCTGGCGTGCCATTTCTGATTATGGCCCTCTTTCTATTTATTTCTATACATGTTATTTGAATTCATGGCCGTCGTTCACGGTCCCGCCGGGTGCCGGGAAAGGGTCCGCTGAGGGCAGAAAAGGGTTGCTGGCCGGGGGCCTGGTCCAGTTGCTCAGGACGTTGGCCTGGCCGACGGCGCACCGGTAATTCATGATGAAAACCGTAGAAGGGCAGAGCAACAATGGGTGCGGGCTTGACGACCGGCCTTTGCGCAATCTGCGCTGAGCGCACAGCGCGGGCTTCGTCCCGCGCGGCCTGATGGTCCAGGCGTTCACGAATGAAGGCCTGATTGAGCATGTGGGTGCGATCCAGGTCGGCAGGTGCCGAAATCACGCTGAGACCCGCGCTCGACTGATAGGGCCGGGCGTCAGCCTGACAGGCACTGTCACTGAAGATCACCACTTCGTCGACTTCGCAACGGAAAATTTCGGCCGAGGCTGAAAAGCTGCCCGCCAACAAAATCAAGGCACACATGGTGGTTTGTTTCATCGGGCCAGCTCAGTTCATCCAGATACAAAAGTATAGCAATGATCATCAACCGTAGCTGAATGAGGCCTGGCCCGGCCCGGCTCCAGTCGAGAAGCTGACGTCAATAGCCTTCCGGTTTGTGAAACATTCTGCGGATCCTGCCTCCCAGCGTGTCGGCATTGACAACCACAATGAAGACCTTGCGCAGGCGGTCTTCGGGGCATGATAAC
>JBGTEC010000111.1:0-2956 GCA_041747995.1 Wenzhouxiangella sp. | reverse complement strand
AAAGTTCCAGCACGGCGCTGGTCAGGCTCTGACCTGATTATTTCGATGATGTTGGCGCAGCTTGGTCAGATAGCCTTTCAAATCCTTGTCGGTTTCGGGATGAAACCCGAGCGTGGTGACGGTGGTTTCGATTCGCGCAGGCCTGCCATCAAGGCTGAAACGGGCGGCCGCCAGGGCTTCTTCCAGGCGCAAGCGAACGATGTTGGCGTTGCCGTGGGGCGTCATGGGCAGGATGATCAGCGGTATGGTGCGGGTTTTGGCATCCAGTGATCCGACCAGGTCCAGATCGCGCATCAGGTTGATCAGCAACTGATAGATTCCGGGCAGCAGGTGTTGCAGTTCCTCGGGTACGGGTTTCCGCGCCGCCTGGCCCGCCATGGCAAGGCGATCGATGGTAATCCAGGCGCACGAGAAGCTGCTTTTGTAACGCAAGGCGAGCCTGACCTCTCGATCCAGAAAAAAGCGCAGATTGGTCGTACTCATCAGGCGTTGCGGCCAGGTCGCAAAGACGCTTTCTGTCTCCGGACCCGCTTGTTGCGGGTCGACTCGAGCACCTTGACGCAAACGGATTTCAACTTCTGCGGCCAGCTCCTGATTGATGCCGTGCAGGCTCAGTTTTTCCACCAGATCGTGCTGAATCGTTTGCAGGCGATCGGTCAGGCTTGCCTTGTCGGCAGTCTCCGCGGGCTGGTTATTGAGCAACTTGTGGCTGATCCGACCAATGTAGTCGGCGAAGGCATCGACCAGCTCTTTATTCCTGCCAACGCCGCTCTCACGCAAGCTCGTGGCCAGGGTGATCAGTCGGAGGGCATCGGCGGGGTCTTCCTTCACGCTTCCCATGAGCTTTTCTAGCAGAGGCGACAACTCGGCAGAAATGGTGGCTGCCGATTCGCACTCGCTACCGGCAACCACTTGCTGATCGGTGGTGACCTTGCGGTAAACAATGTAATTGAGGCGGATGTGTTCGATATTACGTCGCGTCATCTCGGCCTTGACGTCGTCAACGTCGGGAAAGGACTCTGGGTCGGCGGTGATCATCATGAATTCCAGGAACGCAGATTGGATCAATCCCGGCTCGAATAAGATGGATTCCAGTCCGAGAGCATTGAAAATACTGATGACACGACCCGGGTTGAATTTTTTCCCAACCGCGTGTTTTTCGAAATAGAGGCGACCACGATCCAGCAGAACCGTCATGCTGTCGTGTTCTTTCAGGGCTGCGGTGAGCGATTCATACAGGGCATCCAGTGAACGAGCGCTCATGGGGTGCTCGACGCCGTAACCATTGAGGTTCATGAAAGCCGTGGCCAGTTGTCTTCCCAGTAATTCGGCTTGCTGGGCGCTGAGTTCATGCCGGACCGGTTCGCTCATGGGCTCTGAATCCTGTGGTCGGGTTTGGGCGTTGGGCCATCATCGTTTGCTGGACGAACCGGGTCAAGCGAACGCTCAGGATGACTCGCAGGCCTCAAGCCCGTAAACTAACGCCGCCTTGCCCCGGTTGCGGGTTGTTTCCCTGATTTATAGAGAGCCAGCTTTATGTCGATCCAGATCAATCTCAATTCCGAAATCGGCCCCTTGGAGACAGTGGTTGTTCATACCCCTGGCCAGGAAATCGAGAACATGACTCCTCAGACTGCTGCCGAGGTGCTGTATGACGATATTCTAAGCCTGCCACTGGCATTGAATGAGCATCGGCAACTTAAGGGCGTGCTGGAAAAGGTTGCGCGGGTGATCGAACTGCGCGAACTGCTGGCCCAGGTGCTTGAGCAGGATCGGATCAAGGACGCACTGATCGAAGAACTGTGCAGACTCTATGAGTGTCCTGAGTTGAAGGAATCGCTGGTTGCGCTGTCATCGGACCGGCTGGCCGGACGCTTGATCGAAGGGACGCCGAAAAAGGCGATCAGCCTGGAAAAGTTCCTCAACCCCTCGCGTTATGCCATCCCGCCGTTGCCGAACACCTTTTTCACCCGTGACGCAACGATGTGCCTGAACAATCGCGTGATTATCGGCTCGATGGCGTTCAAGGCCCGGGTGGCCGAAGCCTTGCTGCTGAAGGCAATTTTCAAGTACCACCCCGAGGTCAGGAGCAATGGATTCTATTTTGATGGCACCGCCAACAGCGATTCGGATATCACCATTGAAGGCGGCGATCTGCTGGTCATCCGCGAAGACCTGGTGGTGATTGGCTACGGCGAGCGAACATCGGTAGCCGGCATCGACAAGTTGATGCGCTCCATCGCCAGCCAGGGGCCGGTACGAAACTTCGTCGTGGTGGAGATCCCCAAGACTCGGGCGACCATACACCTGGACATGATTTTCACCCTGGTGGACCGGGACAAGTGCGTGGTTTTCCCGCCGTTGATCACAGGTGCAAAACGCTCCCGGGCGTTCCACTGTCGGTTCGACAACGGCAAGCAGGCGAAAATCGTCGAGTATCCCGGCGTCATCGAGGCACTGCGCACGCTGGATCTGGACCTGACGCCGATTGCCTGCGGCGGAGAGGATGATTTTCATCAGGAACGGGAGCAATGGGCCAGCGGGGCCAATTTCTTTGCCTTCGGCCCGGGCCAGATCCTGGGCTATGCGCACAACCAGTACACGGTAGAAGCACTCAGCCAGGCCGGGTTCAACGTCGCCGAGGCCGCAGCCGTGATTGACGGGACCCGCGTAATCGAGGCCGACGAACGGGTCATCGTCACTATTGGCGGGGCCGAGTTGTCACGCGGCGGCGGCGGCTGCCGCTGCATGACCATGCCCCTGGCACGGCGCGATATCAAAATCTAGAGACTGAAAAGCGACTAACCGCAAAGACGCTCTTCTTTGCGACCTTTGCGATGAGATGGTCTCCCCCTACCTTTCAATTTCGGCGTCGGTGCGCCAGGATTGAGATCGCAAACATTCAATCCGCATCAGGAAGGAGGAGACCGTGACTCAGATTACGACAATTGGCATG
>JBGTEC010000110.1:0-2106 GCA_041747995.1 Wenzhouxiangella sp. | reverse complement strand
CTGGCGCATGGCGACCTCAGCGCAGACATCAACTGGCAGGATCCGCCACGCGCCAAAGTGAACCTCACCCTGACCGAACTGGACCTGAATCCATGGGAACGAATCGAGCAGCTGGATCTCAGCCTCAATGGCACCTGCGACAGTCACGCCCTGCGGTTGGGGCTGTTCGCCGAACGCGGTAATCTTGACCTGGCCGCCCGGGGTGCCCTGCCCGACTGCCTGGATGACGGGCAGACTTGGTCGGGAGCCGTGGAGCGACTGAACCTGACCAATACCATCGCCGGCGACTGGGAACTCAACCAGACGTTGGCCCTGGAAATCTCGCCCGACCGGGTCACCGCGCAGGCGGGCTGTCTGGTCGAATCAGCAAGCCGGCAAGGCCGAATCTGCCTGCGTGCGCTGACCCTTGGCGAGGACAGCAGCATTGAGCTGGGCATCGAACAGGTCCCAATGGACCTGGTGCTGCTCCCGATCAACCCGTTATTCAACCTGACCAACCAGCTTTCGGGCGAGCTCAATGCCGAGTGGAACGCCGATATCGGACTGCAAAGACTCGGTGGCCATCTTGCCCTGGGCCCCGGGGCCCTGCAGCCGCTGGAATCCGACCGGCAACTGCTGGTGATCGAGTCCGTACGCCTTGACCTCGAGACGCCTGACTCTGGCCAGGACAACTTGCTGGTGACCCTCGAAGCCTTGCTGGAAGGCGACAGCCGGCTGCGTGGCCAGGCGCTGGTACTGGACCTGACCGACTTCGAGTCCGCGACGGTTGATGCAGAAGCCCGACTCAATCTGCCGGATATTGGCGTATTCAACCGACTGGTGGCCGAACTGGACAACCTCGAAGGGCAATTGCAGGTGGACCTGGCCGTTCAGGGCCAGCTTTCGAATCCGGCGCTTAATGGCAGCGCGCGGCTGACAAATGGTCTGGTTGCCCATGCCCCCCTGGGACTGGTGGTCTCACAAATCGAGCTGAACCTCGATGTCGAGAATGACCGGGGCCAGCTAACCGGCCGGATGCGCTCGGGCGATGGCGAGTTGCGGGTCACCGGCGCGGTTCGCCAGGACGACGAGCACTGGAATTACGAAGTGACGCTCAACGGCGAGGATTTCCAGTTTGCCGATATTGACTGGCTGCGGGTTCGGGCCAGTCCGCAAGTGAGTATCAGCCGCCGCAATGAGCAGATTGATCTGGATGGTGATATTCGGATCACGCGGCTGCGGGCCGGTATGCCGCCCGGCACTGAAGCCCGCGTAACCGAATCCGAAGATGTGCGCGTCGTTGGGGAACCCGATGAAATCGATGAAGGTTTCGAGCAACAGCTCAGCGGCCGCCTGGCCATTCTCATGGGCGAGGATGCGCGCATCAGCGCCCAGGGTCTGCAGACCCAGCTGACCGGCGGCATCGAAATGCTTTTCGATCCACAGGCGCCCCGGCCGCGGGCACGTGGCCAGATCGGCTTGCGCAATGGGTCATACAGTGCTTACGGCCAGACCCTGGAGGTTCGTGAGGGTGAAATCCTGTTCACCGGTCACCCACTGGATAACCCACGCCTGAATATCAGGGCGGTCCGCGATATCTTCGGCGACCCTCAGGTCGATGAGGCTGGCGTGCATATTCAAGGCAGCGCCCAGGATCCCGTCATCACGTTGTTCACCGATCCGCCAACGAGCCAGGAGACCGCGCTCGCCTACGTCGTCACCGGCGCCGACTTCGATGTCGCAGGCGGCCACGGCGCGGTCAATTTGGGTTTCTATCTACTGCCTCGCCTTTTTGTCAGCTACGGCATCGGCCTGTTTGAAGCCGGCAACGTTCTGTCCGGCCGCTACGAGCTCTCGCGGCGCTGGGGTGTCCGGGTGGTTTCAGGAGAACGCGACACCGGTGTGGATTTAAGCTTCAGCATCGAGCGCTGAGTCAATGAATTCCAGGTTGCAAAAAGGCCGCGCCCACCAGAAGGTGGGCACGTTTTTTGTCTGTCCCTGGTCAATCTTCAACAAGGGCGGTGACGTTTCGCAGACATGGTCACCTTTCTCGGGTTCCCCTTCCCATGAATTCTGTCAGGCAATCATTCGACGAGGCTCGTCGCTGGCGCAATCGGCTTCGAGTTG
>JBGTEC010000109.1:0-2561 GCA_041747995.1 Wenzhouxiangella sp. | reverse complement strand
AGCAATCGACAAGGCGATCAACGACCATGACCTGGTTGTCTGCTCGGTGCTGTCCGGCAACCGCAACTTCGAAGGCCGTATCCACCCGGAAATCAAGACCAACTACCTGGCCTCGCCACCCCTGGTCGTGGCCTATGCCATTGCCGGGCGCATGGATGCCGACATCGTCGCCGACCCGCTTGGCGAAGACCCGGACGGCAACCCGGTTTATCTGAAAGACATCTGGCCAAACGCGAAGGAACTGCAGGAATTCATTCTTGAAAATGTTTCTTCGGCCATGTTCCAGAAGTCCTACAGCAACGTGTTCGAAGGCGATGAGCGCTGGAAAAGCATGGACACGCCAACCGGCGAAATGTTTGACTGGAAGGATGACTCCACCTACGTTCAGAACCCGCCCTACTTCGAAGGCATGAGCATGGAACTGGACGAACTGCGTGACATCAAGGGCGCCCGGGTGCTGGCCAAGCTGGCCGATTCAGTCACCACCGACCACATCTCGCCCGCTGGCTCAATTCAGCCAAACTCGCCGGCCGGTCGCTACCTGCAGGACAATGGCGTCAAGCCGGTTGACTTCAACTCCTATGGCTCGCGCCGCGGCAACCATCAGGTGATGATGCGCGGCACCTTTGCCAACGTCCGTATCCGCAACCAGATCGCACCAGGCACCGAGGGCGGATTCACCACTTATTTCCCGGACGACGAAGTCATGCCGATTTACGATGCGGCCATGAAATACCAGCAGGACAAAACCCCGCTGATCGTGATCGCCGGCAAGGAATACGGTTCCGGCTCGTCACGCGACTGGGCCGCCAAGGGCACCCGACTGCTCGGCATCAAGGCCGTCATCACCGAAAGCTTCGAGCGGATTCACCGCTCCAACCTGGTTGGTATGGGCGTACTTCCGCTCAACTTCATGGAAGGCGAAACCCCGGAGAGCCTCGGCCTGGACGGCACCGAAACCTATGACATCACCGGTCTGGGCGACGGTACCGCCAAGGAAGTTGACGTAACCGCCACCGATGCTGATGGCAACAAAAAGAACTTCAAGGCCCGCGTGCGTCTGGATACGCCCAAGGAAGTCGAGTACTACCAGCATGGCGGCATCCTGCACTACGTCCTGCGTCAGATGGCCGGAACCGACCCGGCCGACGCCCAGCGCGCAGCAGCGTAAAAAAGCTCACCACAGAGACGCAGAGGCACAGAGAAAAACAAAGAGCATTGATTGCTTTTTTTAATCTGTTTGCTCTGTGTCTCTGTGCCTCCGTGGTGAATCTGTTTTTTTTCAGAGGCTGTTTAACGCCGACACCAGTTCTTTCTTGTTCATCTTGCTTCTTCCGGGAATGTTTTTTTCGCTGGCGAGTTGGTAGAGCTCATCGCGACTGAGCCTGTCCAGTTTTTCGCTATTCTTTTTCCCCTTGTCATTAAACATGCCTTTGCCGTCGGACCTCCCGTTGCTGGCTGATTCGGGTAAGCCTTTGCCCTGCAGACGCTCCTTGAGGACCTGCATCAGGTCGATCACGTTACTCTCCTCCTCTTCGGCCGGGCGCGTCTCTTCTGGCACATCGACCACATCCTTGCCCGCCTTCAGCTTCTTCTTTGCCAGCTCAAGCGTGCGTTGAGTCTGTCGATCAACGAGCAGAGATCGGTCCAGGGTCTGGTCGGAATTGGACTTGATAGCTTTTTTCCATTCGCCGACCAGTTGGCTGTCGGGTTTCTGCAATGGCCCCAGACCGACATCGCGCGGGCTTCTGATCTCGTCATGGAAGCGCAGGGTCTCGGCCCGCAGGATGCCTTTCTCGGCCAGGATCGCGATGATGTATTCCTTGCCGCGCATGACGAAGGTGGCGATACCGGCCCGTTGTTCGTCCTCCATGCTCTTTGCCAGCAGCCGGTAGGCCTTGGTGGCGTCAGTGTCAGGAGCGAGGAAGTAGCCGCGGTCAAAAAACACGGGATTAATCTCACCCAGGGGCACGAAGCGGCGCAGGTCGATCTCGCGGGTCTTGTCGGGAGAGAGTGCATCAAGCTCGTCGTCGCTGACGACGATGAAGCGATCCTGGTCGATTTCGTAACCGCGCACAATCTCGTCGCTGGTCAATGCCTTGCCTTCTTTCTCGCAAAAGTACCGCCGGCTCAACGGCGTGCCATCCCGGTCCACCATCTTCAGGCTGCTGGCCGTACTGCGATTGGCCGGAAACAGACTGACCGGCAGGCTGACCAGGCCAAAAACGATGACCCCGGACCAGAATGGGCGCGGCTGCGGCGGCGACTGATTCTCGCTACCTTCCTGGCCGGACGCCTTGTTGTCGTTGTGGTCAGGCTGCTGATCCTGGCCGGCGCGTTTTTTCCTAGGCATGCTTCACCTGCCGCAGGCTGGCCTCCAGCGCCCGGGTGATATCGTCCGGCGCTTTCTTCTTGCGTGCGGCCGGACGCTTGACCTTGCCGCCATAGCGTTTTTTCTCGATCAGCTCCAGCACACGCTCGCGGTATTCATCGCGATAATCCTGGGGCTTGAATTCAGATTCCAGCATGCCGATCAATTGTCGCGCCATGCCCAATTCACG
>JBGTEC010000108.1:0-9532 GCA_041747995.1 Wenzhouxiangella sp. | reverse complement strand
GGTGCGATTATCATCACAACGCTGATTTTCCTGCTGTTGGCCTCGGTCATTGCCCGCCACCAGGACGTTCAGCTCGATGATGATCGATCGGTTCAGATCAATGTGACGCGCCAGATCGAAGACCGGTCCATGCAGCGGCCGGAGGATTTTCAGCGCCCGGTCCTGGATCAGCCGCCGCCACCGCCGCCCATGGTCACCGACCCGTCGTTTCGGCCGTCTATGGCTGTCCAGATGGGAGCCATTCCAGACTTGCGGGGCGCTGATCTGGATATCGGCACCGGATTCAACCCGGACCGTGATGCCCAACCACTGGTGCGTATTCCGCCCCAGTATCCCGGCCAGTGCAGCCGCATGGCACGTCCTCTCGAAAGCGTGGTGGTCGAGTTCGATGTCACCCCCGATGGGTCGGTAATCAATCCCCGAGTGATCAACTCGACCAACTCGTGCTTCAACCGTGCTGCCACGCGCGCGGCTGAGCGGTGGCGCTACCAGCCCCGCGTGGTCGATGGTGTGGCCCAGCCGCGGTTGGGAGTTCGTACCACCTTCGATTTCAATCTGGAGTGATGCCCGTGAAGTTTCAGTCAACAAAACTGCTTGGTGTATTGGTGCTCCTGATTGTCAGTCTGGGATGGAGTGCCGCCTTTGCCCAAGAGCGAGAGCAAGAGCAAGCACAGCTCAGTCCCAACGTGGGCCGTGATCTGCTGGCCGCCTTCGAGTTGATGGAAGAGGAAAAAAACCGCGAGGCACTGACCAAGCTCAATCAGCTCATGGCCGAACGTGGCGCGAACATGACCCGCTTTGACCGGGCCTCGGTGCTCCAGATTCGGGGTTCAGTTCATGCCAACCTCGAGAATCTTGACGAATCGCTCAATGATTTTGCCGAAGCCCTGGAACTCAATGCCCTGCCGGCGCCCCAGAATTCGCGGTTGCGTTTCAACCTGGCCCAGCTGTATTTCGTGACCGAGCGCTATGAGGAGTCGATCCAGTTCTTCAATCGGTGGCTCCAGGAGGATGATGCTGAGGCCACGGAAAATACCTATTTCATGCTCGCTGCGGCGCATTACCACCTCGATCAGTTTCGCGAGGCGCTTGATCCGATCGACCGCGCCATTGATTTATCCAAGCAAGACGAGCCCAACCGGCGTTATTTCGATCTCAAGAATGTCCTGCTCAATGAGCTGAACAGGGTGCCGGACCGTACCGAGCTGATGAAGGAGATGGTCACGTACTGGCCGGACGAGCTGTCCTATTGGCGGCAGCTTTCGTCTCTGTATATGGATCAGGATCAACAGATGGAAGCGTTTGGCGCGCTGGAGTCGGCTTATTTGGGCGGTGTGATCGAATCTGAAGATGACATCACCATGCTGGCCCAGTTCTACTCGACGTTCAACAACCCACACCGGGGCGCCAAGCTGATTGAGAGTGAGCTGGAAAGAGGCCGGGTTGAGCGGAATGTCAAGAACCTGCAGCTGCTTTCCCAGCTCTATAGTCAGGCGCGCGAGCATCGCAAGGCGATTCCGGTCCTTCGCGAAGCGGCCCAGATATCTGATACCGGTGAGTTGTTTTTCCGGCTGGGTCAGTCGTTGCTGGCTGATGAGCGCAATGAATTGGCCGAGCAAGCGTTTGAAAATGCAATCGAGAAAGGTGGGCTTGACCAGGCCACTCTGGCAGAGGCCTGGGTTCTACTGGGTACGGCCCGCTTCAACCAGGCCGGCCCGGGAGACCGGGAGCAGCGCCAATTGGCGGACCAGGCGCTTGCCCAGGCGGAACGGTTTCCGGCTACCCGCAATCAAGCACGCGAGTGGCGCACCTATATCCGCGCCATCAACGATACCGAAACCCGTCAGGCCATGTTGGAGCGGGACCAGGCCGAGCGGCTCGCAGTCGCGGCACAGGATCGCTTCCTGCAGTCCTGTCGGGCCATGCAGATTGCCGGCCGCACCCTTTCGGAAGAATGTCGGGAAGTTCTCGGAGCGGAAGGCGAAGGACGGCCTGACGAGGTACGGCCCGAAGAGGACGGTTGAGGGCGATCGGCCGGGTTCATTGCAACTTCAGCTGACTGTTTCGATGAGGTAGCCGGCCGGCTGATCTCCACAGCAAATGAATGAACCGATCAGAAAGGGAAAAGCGGGAGCTGATCGGGTGCGACTGGCCTGCGTTTTCTTTATATTGCTATTACTTCTGATTGTCCCATGCCTGTCAGCCAGCGACCTGGGGCCTGTGTTCCGTACCTTGAGCGTGGTTGACGGATTGCCCGACAGCCGGGTTGAAGCTGTGGTCCAGGATCGTTTCGGTTATATCTGGATCGCGACCCAGGGTGGGCTGGTTCGCCATCAGGGCCGGAATATACAGTTGGTCGGGCAGGGCGTTTCTGAAGAGAGGGAATTGCCCGGGACCAACATTTCCATTCTCCATGCCCACAGTAATGGTAATGTCTGGGCTGGTATTCTGGGTCATGGCCTGGTTGAGATCGGCCCGGACCTGGTGCCGAGGCAACACCTTTCGCTTGTCTCCGACGGCGGTCTCCTGCCGCACGACGACATCTGGTCCATCACGGAAGACTGCAAGGGCGGTCTCTGGCTGGCCTTCATGCGCGGCGGCGTTGCCCACTTCGATCCAGCGCTGGAAACCCTGGTCCATTTTGAACAGACCGAAGAGTTCGGGCTGGCCGAGCGTGGTTTCCAGATGCAGATCCATGCCGATGCCGAATGCCGGATCTGGTTGGTCCAGACCGAGCGGGTCAGCGTTCTTCCCGACCTGAAAGCCGATCGCTTCGATACCGTGTTGGAACGAGACCGGGAGGCGGCTGATCCGATTTTCAATGCGCTGGTTGAGCTTGCCGACGGTTCGGTCCATGTCTCGCGGATCAACTCGCTCCTGACCGTGTCTCCGGAGATTGGTCTTGAGCCGGTCCTGGAGCACGACGCCCTGATCACGGGGTTCAGTCGGGCGAGCGGGGGCTGGGTTTACTTCAGCACCTATAGCGGTATTCTCAAGTGGCATTCTGCAACAGGCCGTCAGGAGCGCATTCAGCACATCGAGGGCATCGCCGACAGCTTGCCTTCGAACTCATTGCAAGGCGTGATGCTTGATGCTGAGGGTGGCCTGTGGGTGACTGTGTTTCGCAATGGTTTGGCTTATCTTCCGCCGGGATACGAGGCCTTTTCCCGATTCCACGTTGTACCGGGGCGCGACTCTGGTCTGAAGTTGCGGCGGATCGATGCCCTGGCGCAGCGCACGATGGAGCAAGCCCTGTTGCTTGGCAGCCGGGAGGAGGGAGTGCAGCGTCTGGATATGAAAACAGGCCAGGCCGAGTGGCTTCATGATTTTTACGATGATGATCAGTTACGGGAAGTTGTGCGCGTCTCAGGGCTTGCGCATGTTGGCGAGGAACTGGTTTTCAGCTCATCAAGTGATGTTCGGGCCTACGATCCAGAGACTGGTGTTCTGCGAACCTTGCTGGAGAGCGAGCAGGTCGAACATGGGACAATCAACCTGATTCGCTCTGCTGGTGACACCCATCTCTGGGTGGGTACCTTCGATGCGGGCCTGATCCGAATCGATCTTGCGAGTGGTCAGCAAGAGCACTTTCATCCGGAGGCCACGGGAAAGCGGAAATTGCCCGCTGCCGAGGTCAACGAGTTGGCACAGGATGATGCAGGCAAGTGGTGGCTCGCCGGCCGGAACGTCGTCTACCAGTTCGATGCCGAGCTGGGATTCGTTCCGCACCTGGAACTGGCGGCACCCGTTCTTGCAATGACATGGATCAACGACGACTTGTGGCTGGCGACAAATTTTGAGCTGTCGCGTTGGCGCAAGGGTGAGCAGGGTCTGGAGCGGATGGAGCAGCTGGCGTTGACTGAGAGCCTGCCAGGAGCCCGGGTATATGCCATTTTTTCGGGCGAGGACGCCGATGTGTGGTTGGTATTGGCCAACGGCGTGGCTCGATTCCGATCCGGACAGAGTCATCCGCGGGTCTACAGGCGTTCAGATGGGCTCGCAATCGCAGAGTTCTTGCGTTATTCGGCACTGCGGTTGGATGAAGGCCGGTTGGCGCTGGGCACCAATCGCGGGTTGGTCATGATCGATCCAAAAACGATTTTTGACTCCGAACACTCACCGCCGGTGCATGTGACTGCCTTGACAGCCGGCGATCAGCGCTGGGTCATCGCCCTCGATGCCCCGGCTGCTTTCGAACTCGACTACAGTGCCAATTCTGTGAGCCTGGACTTCGTCGCCCTGACCTACATCTCGCCCGATCAAAGTCGGTATCGCTTGATGCTTGAGGGCTGGGATGACGATTGGTTGGAAGTGATCGGCCAGAATCGCCATTACTACAGTAATCTGCGGCCCGGCCATTACCGCTTTCGCGTGCAGGCAGCCACGCCTGAAGGCCTCTGGAACGAGGGTGGCCATGAGTTGGCGCTGACGATCAACAAAGCGCCCTGGCGCAGTAACTGGGCGATGGCCCTGTATAGCCTGTTTCTGATCGCCGGGGTCGGTTCCGGCTGGCGGACGTTGATGCTGACCCGGCAGCGACGCAGGGAAATGAGCGAGGCCCGCCAGAAACGAGCATTGGCCGAAGAACAGCGCCAGGTGGTCGAGCGGCTCAACAGCAACCTCTCTCCGATTGCGCTGGCCCGGGTCATTGGCGAAGAGCTGCTGAGTGTCACCGGCGGGCGTCGGGGCTGGTTGGCTTATTGTCACGCTGAATTGCCGGACGGCGCCCTGATGGTTGGCGCCGGGGCAAAAACAATCACCCGCAGCGCATGGGATCAGCGCCTGGCTCGTTCCCGGCGGTCGGACGAACTGGTGATCGACCTCGGCATTGAAGGCGAGCCAGTCGCTCGCTGTCTGATCGAGGCTGGCGCCGAAGGATTTCAGCCTGACCACCAGGAACGCCTGAGGCTGCTGATCCAGATGGCGGGGCAGGCCCTGCATAACCTGCTGCTGATCGAAAAGGTTCGGGCCCTGGCTGAGCGGGCAGAAACAGCCAGCGCGGCAAAATCGGAATTTCTCGCAACCATGAGTCACGAGATTCGCACGCCGCTGCACGGCATCATGGGAATGATGGAGCTGCTCTACGAAACCGAATCCAATCCCGGCCAGCAGGATCTGCTCAACACCCTGCGCCAGTCCGGCCTGCAGTTACAACGCATCATCGACGACGTTCTGGATATCTCGCGGATCGAAGCGGGCAGAATGAGCCTGGATGTTCATCCATTCGAATTGACCTCATTGCTGGAGCAGGTACTGGATCTGCATGCGCCCAACGCCGCCCGCAAGAACCTTGACCTGCGCTTGCGCATGGCCTCCGACCTGCCCATGCTGGCTGTCGGTGATACCGGGCGCATTTCCCAGGTGCTTGGGAACTTGCTCAACAATGCGGTCAAGTTCACCGAATGCGGTGCCATCGAGCTGGTCGCTGATCATCACCCCGGTGGCATCCTGGAATTGATGGTTTGCGACTCCGGCCCTGGCATCGACCCGGATGACCGCCAGCGTCTGTTTGAGCCTTTCACGCAACTGGATGCCTCAATCACCCGTGCCCACAGTGGTTCCGGCCTCGGCCTGGCGATCTGTCGACGGCTGGTGGCGGCCATGGATGGCGAGCTGGAGCTGGCTGAATCAGGCGCCCAGGGCTGTCGCTTTGTCGTACGCTTGCCGATCCTGGCTGGCGCGCCCACGCGCTCGCCCACGACCCGTCTGCTTGGAAATTACATTCTTGCCACCCGGCTTGATGCGCCGACCCAGCGCGTGGTGCAGCGGCTGGCGCGACGCTGGTCTTTTACAGTCGTCAACACCAGGCGCCAGAAGGTCAGGCGATGCGATGCCCTCCTGGTCAATGATTTCGGGGCAGCCGACCTTGATCGACTGAGCCCTTGGCTGGACCAGGTCAACCATATCATTCGGCTGGATGTGCCCTACCGCAAGCCGCCGTCCTCAGTACCGGTGCCGGTCCCGGAGCACTACCTGCGGTGGCCATTACTGGAGAGCCGTCTGATTGGCATGTTGCTCGACCTGATCATTCGCACCAACCGGAATGAGCAGGAAGCAGCGAAGCTCAGAGACTAAGGACGCGCCATGAATCGTGGTGCCTGACAATCGGGGTCGGCTATGACTAGACGGTCATTAAGGGTAAACTTGCCGATTACCGCCCGCATCCACCGAAATTGAGGGATCACTGTCATGGAAATGCTGATTTTGCTAGGAGTTCTGATTGCCCTGGCGCTGTTTGTCATTGCGATCTACAACCGCCTTGTTGCCGCACGCAATCGCTACAAGAATGCGTTCGCCCAGATTGATGTCCAGTTGACCCGGCGTTATGACCTGATCCCCAACCTGGTTGAGGTGGCCAAGCGCTACATGAGCCATGAGCGGGAAACCCTTGAGGCGGTGATCCAGGCGCGTAATGGCGCGGTCAGCCAGCTCAAGGAAACCTCCAGTGATCCTGGCAATCCGGAGGCCATGAAGAAGCTTGGTCAGGCCGAACAAGGGCTGTCCGGTGCCTTGGGCCGGCTTTTCGCCCTGTCGGAAAACTATCCGGATCTGAAAGCCAATCAGAACATGATGCAGCTTTCCGAGGAACTCACCAGTACCGAGAACAAGGTGGCCTTTGCCCGCCAGGCCTTCAACGACGCGGTCATGACCTTCAACATTCTGCGCGAGAGCTTCCCCAACAACATCATCGCCGGCCTGTTCGGCTTCCAGCCCGCCCAGTTGCTCGACATCGAAGACCCGGCCAAGCGCGAAGCGGTCAAGGTGAGTTTTTGAGCGGTAGAAAGGCAAACGGTGAAAGGTTAAAGGTGAAAGGTGAAAGGTTGAAGGCTTACTCGGACCCCTTTCTACCTTTTACCTTTCAACCTTTTTTCCGCATTCGATGAACTTCTTCGAACATCAGGACAAGGCCCGGCGTCAGACGCGTCTGTTGGTGACGCTGTTTTCGCTGGCGGTGCTGGGTATCGTGATCGCGGTCAATGCCCTGGTACTGGCCCTGTACGGGTATGCCGACGACGATGTCGCGGCGCTGTCACTTGGGCAATTGTTGAGTAACAATGTCGGGTTGATCCTGGCCACGACGGTGATCACCGGTGCCATCATCGGGCTCGCGAGTGCCTTTCGAACGGTACAGTTACGTGGTGGTGGCGGTGAAGTGGCACGGGCGATGGGCGGTACCTTGATTGAACCGGGAACCACGGACCATCTGCGCCGGCGTCTGCGTAACGTGGTCGAAGAGATGTCGATCGCATCCGGCATTCCGGTGCCGGAAATCTATGTGCTTGAGCAAGAGCAGGGCATCAACGCCTTCGCCGCTGGCTACTCGACTTCCGATGCCGCCGTGGCGGTGACCCGGGGCACCCTGGAAAATCTGGATCGCGATGAACTGCAGGGCGTCATTGCCCACGAGTTCAGCCATATCTTCAATGGCGACATGCGCCTGAACATCCGCCTGATCGGTTTCCTGTTCGGGATCCTGGTCATTGCCATCATCGGTCGCCGCCTGCTGATGACCGCCCGGTTCGCGCGTGATTCGCGTGGGGCGGCGCCGGTGTTGATGATCGGACTGGCGGTGGTCGTCATTGGCTATGTGGGCCTGTTTTTCGGTCGCTGGATCAAGGCGGCTGTTTCGCGCCAGCGCGAATATCTGGCTGATGCGTCGGCGGTGCAGTTCACCCGCCATCCCGATGGGGTGGCCGGTGCGCTGAAGAAGATCGGCGCCTTGAGCAGCAGTTCGTACATGACAGCCGATTCGGAAGAGGTGGGTCATATGCTGTTCGCGCGCGGCATAGGCTCGCAGATGTTCGCGACCCATCCGCCGCTGGAGCGACGAATCCAGGCGATCGACCCTTCTTTTCGTCCCGAACAGTTCAAGGAACTGGCGGCACAGTTGAGCCGCCACTCCCAGGCACGTCAGGCCGAGGCCGAACTGCAGGCCGAAGCCGAGCAGAAAGCGCGAGCGGAAATGAGGCGTGGACCCGGCGGACTGAATATCGACAACCTGGCCGAACAGATCGGACAGCCTGGTTTGAATCAGGTCATGCTGGCCGCCGCGCTGGTTGCCGCCATACCCAAGCCTCTGGAACGGGCGGCCCATTCCGATGAGTGGGCCCAGGAGGTTATTTGCTACCTGCTGCTGAGCACTGACGCCGAGGTTCGCGAACAGCAACTACTGATGATTGCCAAGGCGCTGGGCAGCGAAAGCGAAAGCCAGATTCGCACACTTCGCGAGGCCGCGCCTGAACTGGAGCCGGCCCAACGTCTGCCGCTCATGGAGATCGCCTTCCCGGCGCTGCGCAGGCGTCCGCAAAATGAGTTGATCGGCTTGATCAGCCTGATTGACCAGTTGATCCAGGCCGACGGCCGGGTTGATGTGTTCGAATACGCGCTGGCCCGCCTGACCAGCAGCCAGATCCAGGATGTGCTCAACCCCTCCCGCGTCAGGCCCGGCGGCTCAAGGAAACTGGCCGCGACAAAGCAATCGGCCCATAAGCTACTGGCCATCCTGGCCCACCATGGCCATCCTGATGAACCTGAAGTTGCCCGGGCCGCCCTGGCCGTCGGCATCGGCGCCTTATACACCGATGAGGCCTGGCCGGCCATGCCTGAACTGGCCGACTGGCCCGATCAGCTTGATTCAGCGCTGAAAGAGCTTGACCAACTGCGCCCCACCGAGAAGCAGAAGCTCGTCGCCGCCATGGCGCGTGTGGCGATGCACGATGAGCAGCTCATCGCCGAGGAAATGGAACTGATGCGCGTCATTTGCGGCACACTACACGTGCCATTGCCGCTGAGTGGTTAGGGGTGGTTGGCTGGTTCGATGGTTGGCCGGTTAGTTTGTTTGGATCCAAAAGGTGACTGGACCGTCGTTGACGAGGTGCACTTGCATGTGGGCGCCGAATTCGCCCGTTGCGGTATCCGGCCAGGTGCTGCGGGCCTGAGTGACCAAGGTTTCGAACAGGATTTGCCCATCATCTGGGCTGGCGGCAGGGGTGAAACTGGGGCGGTTGCCGGTATTGGTATCTGCGGCCAGTGTGAATTGCGGCACCAGCAGCAAGCCGCCGCCGACATCGCGCAGGCTCAGGTTCATGCGCCCCTCTGCATCGGCAAACACCCGATAGTTGAGCAGGCGTTGGAGAAAGCGTCCCACCTTTTCGATCTGATCGCATCTTTCAAACCCGACCAGGACAAGTAGCCCCGGCCCAATCTCACCAATGATCTTCCCGTCGACCTCCACCCTTGCCTGGCCGACTCGTTGAAGCAATCCAATCATCCGACCATTCACTCCATGACCGAAGCAGGGGATCATGATAATCTTTAAATGACAGCCCAACTTGAGGAATTCGTGATGACAGACCATGTCTACAAGCAAATCAAGCTGACCGGCTCATCGGAAAAGAGCATCGAGGATGCCGTCAGCCGGGCGATAGAAAAAGCCTCCGCCACGGTGAAGAACATGCGCTGGTTCCAGGTCCTCGAAACGCGCGGGCATATCCAGGATAACCGTGTAGGTCACTGGCAGGTGACAATCGAA
>JBGTEC010000107.1:0-1923 GCA_041747995.1 Wenzhouxiangella sp. | reverse complement strand
AAAGCCCGATCGACATCAGCCTGCGATATGAAATCTCGGGCGGCAGCATCGAGATCATCGAGCAGCGCTACCCCTACACCGGCACCCCCAACGTCACCTACCGCATGGGGGTGGTCAACATCGAAACATCGGAAACCCGTTGGCTGGACCTGGGCGACAACGAAGACATCTATATACCTCGGGTCGATTGGCTGCCCGATTCACAGCATCTGAGCTACCAGCGCCAGAGCCGGGATCAGAAAACGCTTGAGCTGATCATCGCCGATCTGTCCGATCCAGCCGAGCCGAGCCAGCGAGTGCTCCTGACCGAAACCGCCCGAACCTGGATCAACCTGCACGACGACCTGTACTTCCTCAAGGACATGCCCGCACTGATCTGGTCGTCCGAACGAGACGGCTTTCGCCACCTGTACCTCTATGGCCTGGATGGCGAGTTGATTCGGCGACTGACCGCGGGCAAGTGGGGCGTTGATGCGCTCAAAGGCGTCGACGAAGAACTCGGCCTGCTCTACTTCACCGCCGCCGAGGTCTCGCCACTGGAAAAACACCTTTACCGTCAATCCCTGATGACCCGATCGCCGGATATCGTCTCGCGCGTTTCGCGCCGTAGCGGCTGGCACAACATCCGCATGGACCGGGCGGCCCGGATTTACGTTGACACCTACTCGACCACCGACCAGCCGCCGCAACTGGCGCTTCATTCAGCCGATGGCGAGCGCCTGGCCTGGCTGATTGAGAACCGGGTTGCCGGCGATCACCCCTACGCCCCGTTCCGGCCTGGCCATCGCCCCACCGAATTCGGCAGCCTCATCGGCCCGGATGCTCAGAAGCTGCATTACCGCATCATCACCCCGGCTGATTTTGACCCGCAAAAGCGCTACCCGGTGTTCGTCCATGTCTACGGCGGCCCCACCCATCGCCTGGCAACCAACAGCTGGACCCGACGCGCGCTGATCGACCAGTACATGGCTCGCCGTGGCTACATCGTGTTTACCCTCGACAACCGGGGCATCGAACGCCAGGGCAAGGACTTTCAGGATGCCGCCTACCTCAAGCTGGGCAAAATCGAAATGGCCGACCAGATGATTGGCATGGACTGGCTCAGAAGTCAGGACTTCGTCGACCCTGACCGCATCGGCATCTTCGGCTGGAGCTATGGCGGTTACCTGGCCCTGATGGGTTCAGCCCAGTACCCGGGCGAGTTCGCCGCTTCCGTCGCCGTCGCCCCGGTCACCGACTGGGCCCTGTACGACACCCACTACACCGAACGCTACCTGGGCACCCCGCAAGACCAGCCCGAGGTTTACGAGAAAGGCAACGTGCTGACCTATGCCAGCCAGATTCGTGACCCGCTGCTGCTGATTCACCCGATGGCCGACGACAATGTCCTGTTCACCCACTCCACCCTGCTGATGCAGGAACTGCAGGAACAGCGAATCCCTTTCGACCTGATGACCTACCCCGGAGAAAAACACGCCATCGCCGGCGCTAATCAGCGCGTCCATGTATACGAAATGATCAGCCGCTTTTTCGACCAGCACCTGCAGCCGGAAAACTAACAGATAAACGTCAAAAGCAAAGGCGACTAACCGCGAAGACGCAAAGAGCGCTAAGGAAAAGCAGGGCGAAAATCGAGAGCGAAAGGCGTAATTAATCTGAAGGCATGCCCATTTATTGCACTACCTCCCGCTTGTTGTGCTAGAGCGCAATATGCCCGTCCTTCATTGAGCAAAAAAAAAAGCGACTAGTGACGGGCCAGCATGTTCTTTTCTCGCGCTTTTTCTTCGCGTTCTTTGCGATGAGATGGTCTCCCCCTACCTTTCAATTTCGGCGTCGGTGCGCCAGGATTGAGATCGCAAACATTCAATCCGCATCAGGAAGGAGGAGACCGTGACTCAGATTACGACAATTGGCATGGATTTG
>JBGTEC010000106.1:0-5923 GCA_041747995.1 Wenzhouxiangella sp. | reverse complement strand
TGCCCTGATCGGCATGCCGATTTTTGCCGTCATCGCAATCGGGGCCATGGCCGGCTTCCATTCGGCCGAACTGGACACCGTACTCGTCGCCATGGAGTTCCAGCGCATCGGCGAAATGCCGGTGCTGGTGGCGCTTCCGCTATTCACCTTCGCCGGCGTGCTGGTTGCCCACAGCCAGACACCCTCGCGCCTGGTCGACTTTACCCGCTCGGTCTTTGGCTGGCTACCAGGTGGGCTGGCGATTCTCGGTTTGTTCATGTTCGCCCTGATGACAGCATTCACCGGTGCTTCCGGGATCACGGTCGTAGCACTGGGCAGCCTGATGTTGCCTGCCTTGATCCAGGCCGGTTACAGAAGACGGTTCGCACTCGGCATGGTGACAACCGGCTCCAGTCTCGGCGTTCTGTTTGCCCCGTCGCTGCCCTTGATTCTTTATGCGGTTGTGGCCCAGCAGGTCGCGCCGGGGCAGGGTATCGGCGTCGACGATCTGTTCCTGGCCGGGGTGCTTCCCGGCTTGCTGATGCTGGCCCTGATCGCCGGCTACGCCATGTGGACACAGCGTGGACTTGAGCCTGAAACCATCGAGCGTCCGCCGCTGCTCAGCAGCTTGAAACATATTGCCTGGGAGTTGCCTTTGCCGTTTGTCGTGCTCGGCGGTATTTACAGCGGCTGGCTGCTGGTGGTTGAAGCCGCCGTTGTCACCGCCGCCTGGGTACTGATCACCCTGGTATTCATTCGGCGCGATATTGATTTGAAAAAGTTGCCGGGCATCATCACCGAAGCCATGATGTTGGTGGGGGCCATTCTGATCATTCTCGGCATGTCGCTGGCGTCCACCAATGTGATGATCGATGCCGGTGTGCCGCAGCGCCTGTTCGAGTGGGTTGCACCCCATATCGACAGTCGCATCGTCTTCCTGCTACTGGTCAACGTGGTGCTGCTGATCGCCGGCATGCTGCTGGATATCTTTGCCGCGCTTGTGATCCTGGCCCCGCTTATCATCCCGATCGCACTGGCTTTCGGTGTTGACCCGGTCCACCTCGGCATCATCTTCCTGGCCAACCTGCAGATCGGCTACTGCACCCCGCCGGTCGGCATCAACCTATTCCTCGCCAGTCACCGCTTCGGCGACGATATCCTCAAAGTCTACCGCGCCACCCTGCCGTTCCTCGCCCTGCTGCTGGCAGCCCTCCTGATCATCACCTGGTGGCCCGCACTCAGCCTCTGGCTACCCGGCCGGCTGGATGGCCCCTGAAGACTCACCGCCACTTTCGATCCCACCCCCCGGCACCAAAACCGTCTTCACCCCTCTCCCCATCTTCCCGCCCGACCCGTGGCCAACATCGAGCATCCGGTGGTGCCAGGCGGCTCGGGCCGGTCGGGACTATCGGCATCGAAAGTGGTCCATGATTCCCGGGAGCTTTAGGTGCCCACGAATCCATCGATGAAGTGCCAAGCACTCTATGCTTCGCCAAAGTTTCTACCGCGTCAGATAGGCTGCTGTCTGTAGTACCTGCCGCCGAGCCCCGACCAGCCCGATCCGCCCGACACCCCCCGATGCAGCCAACTGAGGGTTCGGTAAAACCCGCGTCTGTACCATCTGTCGACGGGGAGTGGTGTTGCCTGCTGGCGAGCCGTGGGTCGCGGAAAAGGACACCCAGCCCTCAGCATCTCTCCACAGCCGTTCACTCTCCAGAACCCCTTGAACGCCCAAACAACCACGATGTCGTTTCAGTGCCAACAAAGCTCCCATGAACCTGCCCCCAAGACCCCAGCCGATTTGACCCACGGCTCGCCAGCGGGCAACACCACTCGCCGCCACTTTCGATCCCGACACCTGCAGCGATCCAATCCTGTTCCCGTCACCGCGCGACACCACCCACCGCTTTCGATCCCGCCCTCGGCACCTAAATCGACTTTAACCCTTTTCCCGTCTCCCCTCTCACCATTTCCCGGCCACGCCAGTGGCCTTTTCACCGCTCAATAATCGCCGAGACCCCCATGCCGCCAGCGGTGCAGATGGATATCAGACCGCGGCCCGAGCCGGCGCCCTCAAGAATGCTGGCCAGGGTGGCAACGATGCGGGCGCCAGTGGCCGCGAACGGGTGGCCGATGGCAACAGACCCGCCGTGGACGTTCATCCTGGAGCGGTCGATGCTGCCCAGCGCGCCGCTCAGTCCCAGTCGTTCGACACAGTAGCGTTCCGACTCCCAGGCTTTCAAGGTACACAGCACCTGGGCTGCGAAGGCTTCGTGGATTTCATAGAAGTCGAAATCCTGCAGCTTCAGGTTCGCCTTGGTCAGCATCTCGGCCACAGCGACCGCCGGCGCCATCAAAAGGCCCTCGTCCCCGTCGACATAGTCCACCGATGCGGTACGCCCGAATGTCAGCCAGGCGGTGACTGGCAGATCATTCTTTTGTGCCCATTCCTCGGAGGCGAGCAGAACTGCCGCGGCGCCGTCTGACAGGGTGGTCGAGTTGCCGGCTGTCAGGGTGCCGTTATTGCGGTCGAAGGCCGGCTTCAGGCTGGACAGTTTTTCCAGGCTGGTATCCGGTCGCACGATATTGTCGCGGATTACACCCTTGTAAGGCGTGACCAGATCATCGAACAAGCCAGTCTCCCAGGCTTTCGCGGCTTTCTGGTGGCTTTCCAGGGTCAGCTCGTCCTGGTCGGCGCGCGCAATGCCCCACTCCTTGGCCATGCGCTCGCAGTGCTGCCCCATGGACAGTCCGGTCCGGGGCTCGCTGTTGCGCGGCGGCTGGGGTGCCAGCTCGCCGAAAGAAAAGCCCTTGAACACGCCCAGCTTCTGGCCCAGCGAGCGTGCTCGCGAAAGCTTGACCATGCGCTGGGCGAAGCGCCGCTTGAAGACGATGGGCGGATCGCTGACGGTGTCGGCGCCACCGACGATGGCGCAATCGATCTGACCCGATGCAATCTGGCCGCCGGCCAGCAGAGCAGCCTGAAGGCTCGTGCCGCAGGCCTGTTGCAGGGTGATACCCGTACTCAGCGGCGACAGGGTAGTGGACAGCACCGCCTCGCGGGCCAGGTTCCAGTCCTTCGGGTGTGTGGTCACCGCACCGGCGATCACCTGGTCGATCTGTTTGCCCTTAAGACCATAGCGATCGACCACCGCCTGGATCGCGCCGGTCAGCATGTCGAGATTGGTCTCATCTGCATAAAGGGTGTTGGCCCGGCAGAACGGAATACGGCTTCCACCGATAATGGCAATTTTGCGCAGGCTGTTCTCGGACATCAGGATTGCTCCTCTTGGACAGTTTCACTGACACTGCCAGTGTGGGATTCAAGGTAGTGGATGGGGCCACCGCGGAACGGCGCAAAGCCCGTGCCGAAAATCATGCCGGCATCCAGCAGATCGGCGTTCTCGACAACCTTGTCGTCGAGACAGGCCCGGCACTCATCAAAATAAGGTTGCATTAACCTATCCGCCAGTTCGCCCAGGTCATGGCCCTCATGCGCCTTGGGATCGCGTCGTGGTCTGCCCTTCTTCCAGCGATAGAATCCCTGTCCGGACTTCTTGCCCAGCTTCTTGTCCTTGACCATTTGCTCCAGAACCTTGCGGTCCTCGCCGGCCTCATCGCCCATCAGCGTGCTGATGACGCCAAGCCCGACATCCAGTCCGACCGTATCAGCCAGTTCGACTGGCCCCATCGGCATGCCGAACTGCACCGCTGCCTTGTCCAGCGCTTCCTTGGGAACGCCTTCGCGATGAAGCTTCATTGCGTTGCGCATGTACGGGGCGAGCACCCGGTTGACGAGGAACCCCGGTGTGGACTTGACCGGTAGGGCGTACTTGCCGATCTGGGTGGCAAAGCTGCAGCCATCGTTGACGCGGTCAGCATTCGTATCCTGGCCATGGACAACTTCGACCAGCGGCATTTGCGCCACGGGGTTGAAAAAGTGCAGACCGATCAGGCGCGTCGGGTCACTGAAAACATCCGACAGCTCCGCCAATGGGATAGCCGAGGTATTGGTGGCCACCAGCGTATGTGGCTGCAAATCCGGCACCAGCGCCTTGAACAGATCGCGCTTGGCTTCGCGATCTTCATAGATCGCCTCGATGATCACATCGGCCCGCTTGACGCCCTTGCCCTCCACATCGGACTTGATGCGCAGGTTCGCGGCCGCCACCGCCTGGGAGGTTTTCAGGCGACGCTTGAAGAAACTGTTGGCTCGTTTCAGCGCCGGCTCGATAAACTTCATCTCCCGGTCCTGGAGCGTGACCTCCAGGCCACGGGAGGCGCACCAGGCGGCGATATCGCCCCCCATCACGCCGGCGCCGATCACATGCACACGGCGCGCCTTGAATTCGCTGCGCTTGCCCTGGGCCTTGAGTTGTTCCATCAGGCGAAAGACCCGGCGCAAATTGCGCGATGTGTCGCCGGCCAGCAGGCGCGGCACTTTTTCCGCCTCCAGGCGAATCATCGCCGACTGCGAGTTGCCGCTTGCCTCGAACGCGTCGATCAATTCATAGGGTGCGGGGTAGTGCTCCGGACGCGCTTTGCGCCCGGCCTGCTTGCGCATCTGGCCGGCCAGAAATTTCCGTACCGGGCCGAGGGTGGTCATCCTTGCAGTCAATGCCGGTCGGGGCGCTCGCTTCTTCTTCAACACGGCGGCTCGCGCACTCCAGCGCAGAGAGCCGTGCTGATCGACAGTCTGGTTGATCAGGCCCATGTTTCGGGCAGCCCTGGCGCGCAGCATTTTTCCGGTCAGCATGATCTGCATGGCCTGAAGCCCGCCCATGGCCTTAATCGCTCGTCCCGAACCGCCGAAGCCGGGATAAATACCGAGATTGACTTCGGGGAAGCCAATGCGGGTGTGATCGGCGTCCAGGGCGATGCGCCAGTCAAAGCACAGAGCCAGTTCCAGGCCGCCACCCAGGCAATAGCCCTCGAAAGCCACTGCCGTGGGGAAGGGCAGATCCTCGATGCGCTGAAACAGCCCGTGAACCTGTCTGATGTTGTCTTCGAGCTCCGAGACCTTGTCGGTCGCATCAAACTCGCGAACATCGGCGCCGACGATGAAGTTGCCCGTCTTGCCGGACATCAACACCAGACCGGTCGGGTGCTCATTTTCGAGTTTCTCGATGATCTGACCCAGCTCGGCCAGGAGTGCGCTACTCAGACTGTTGGTTTTTTCATCGGCCCGATCTATATACAGCCAGGCGACACCATCGATATCATTCTCCAGGCGCCAGTGTTTCCAGCCGTTAGTCTCGGAAGCTGCGGGTGGCATGAGCATCTACTCCATTCAGGTGCATATGGTTTTGAGTCTATCACTTCGAGCTTGTGATTAAGGACTGATTACCTCAACTCCGAATTGCTTCAAAAGTGAGACGGCGGCGATCAGTGGAAGGCCAATCAACGCGGTCGGGTCATCGCTGGAGATGCTGTCGGTCAATGCGATGCCCAGGCTTTCGCTTTTCATCGCACCGGCGCAATCCAGAGGTTGGTCGCGGGCGATGTAGGATTCGATCTGACTGTCCGCCAGGGCTTTCATCCGGACGTGCGTCGGCACCACCTGGTGCAATATTCTCTCTCCGCAGACGATCGCCAGCGCGCTGTGAAAGACCACATCGCGGCCGCTACAATAGCGCAATTGCTCGATGGCCCGCTCCACGCAGCCGGGCTTGCCCAGCAACCTGCCCGCGCATTCGGCGACCTGGTCAGAACCAATGACCACGGATTCCGGATGCGCCGATGCAACGGCCATGGCCTTGGCCACGGCCAGTCTTTCGGCCAGCGCCGAGCCGGCTTCGCCGGGCAGGGGGGTTTCATCCACCCCGGCGGTAACTACCTCGAATGGCAGGCCCAGGCGCTGGAGCATCTGGCGCCTGTAGAGCGAGCCGGAGGCGAGTATCAGGTGTCGCATTTTCGTCCTTTCGGGTTCAGTCAACCCTGACCT
>JBGTEC010000105.1:0-6008 GCA_041747995.1 Wenzhouxiangella sp. | reverse complement strand
CATCGCCGGACAGGGGGTGGTCATGGAACTGCTCAATATGTCGCAGGCGCGCGGATTTGCCGTCGGCGGCACTTTCCATATCGTCATCAACAACCAGATCGGTTTTACCACTTCCAACCCGATCGACGCCCGGTCGACGCTGTATTGCACGGAAGTTGCCAAGATGGTCCAGGCGCCGATCCTGCATATCAATTCGGACGATCCGGAAGCCGTGCTCTACGCGACCCGACTGGCCGCCGATTTCCGGCGCGAATTCAAGAAGGACGTCGTCATCGACCTGGTCTGTTACCGACGTCATGGTCACAACGAAGCCGATGAGCCGGCGGCTACCCAGCCGCGCATGTACCAGGTCATTCGCCAGCTCGACTCGGTCCGCAAGCAATATGCGGATCAATTGATCAAGGAAGGCCTGATCGAACAAAAGGCCATCGACAAGGCCAGCACCGAGTATCGCGACAATCTCGATGCCGGCGAAGCGGTGGTTGAACTGGTGCCGGATGAAGAAGCCCTGAAAACGGCCGACTGGGGCCCCTTCATTGATCAGGACTGGCGCGAACAAGCCGATACCGCGCTGCCGATTGAAGAGATTCAGAAGCTGTCGGCCACCCTGACCGACATCCCGGAAAAATTCGAGCTGCACAAGCAAGTGGTCCGGATCGTCGAGTCACGCCGCAAGATGGCTTCCGGCGAAATGCCGATGGACTGGGGTTTTGCCGAGACCATGGCCTATGCCGGCCTGATCAAGGCGGGTCATGGCCTGCGTCTGGTCGGCCAGGATTCGGCGCGCGGCACCTTCTTTCACCGTCACGCCGTGCTCTTCAACCAGCACGACGGCACGCCGTTCCTGCCCCTTTCCCGATTGGCCGAAGACCCGCACAAGGTCACGATCATCGACTCTTTGTTGTCGGAAGAAGCGGTGCTGGGGTTCGAATATGGTTACGCCACGGCCGACCCCGGCACGCTGGTGATCTGGGAGGCCCAGTTCGGCGACTTCGTCAACGGCGCCCAGGTGGTGATCGACCAGTTCATCACCTCCGGTGAAGCGAAGTGGGGCCGCCTGTGCGGGCTGGTCATGTTCCTGCCGCACGGCTATGAAGGCCAGGGCCCGGAGCACTCGTCGGCCCGACTGGAACGATTCATGCAGCAATGTTCCGGCAACAACATCCAGGTCTGCGTGCCCTCCCTGCCCTCGCAGATGTTCCACATGCTGCGACGCCAGATGCTGCGGCCGTTCCGCAAGCCGCTGGTCGTCATGACGCCCAAGTCGCTGTTGCGCCACAAGGCATCGACATCAACGCTTGAAGACCTGGCCAGCGGCGGCTTCCAGTTGATCATCGATGACCCGAGTGCGCCGCAGGCGGACAAGGTCAAACGCGTCGTGTTCTGTGCCGGCAAGGTCTACTTCGACCTGGCCGCGCAACAGGAAGAACAGGGCATTGACGATATTGCTCTGGTCCGAATCGAGCAGTTGTACCCATTCCCGCGCGAGGAAATGCAGGACATCATCGGCAAGTATGCCAATGCGAAAGAAGTCATCTGGTGCCAGGAAGAACCGCTCAACCAGGGCGCCTGGTTCCAGATCAGACATCACCTGCAGGCCTGCATCCGTGACGATCAAACCCTGAAGTACGTCGGCCGCGAAGGCTCCGCCTCGCCGGCCGTCGGCTACTACCAGATTCACATTGAACAACAGAAACGTCTGGTCGGCATGGCGCTGACCCATGGTGAAGGCACAGAGTAAGGAACCGCAATGAGTGTAGAGATCAAAGTCCCCAACCTCCCCGAGTCGGTCTCCGATGCGACCGTCGCCAAGTGGCACAAGAAGCCCGGCGACGCCGTCTCGCGCGACGAGAACCTGGTTGACCTGGAAACCGACAAGGTGGTGCTGGAAGTCCCGGCCCCGGCCGACGGCATCCTGAAGGCAATCAGTGCCGAGGAAGGCGAAACAGTGACCGAAGGCCAGGCCCTTGGGATGCTGGAAGAGGGTGAAGCCCCTTCAAGCTCCGAATCTGATGACAAGAAGGATGAGGAGAAGAACGGCGAGAAGGACGACAAGGAAAGCGACGAAGACACCAAGGGGCGCGACAACGAAAAGTCCCGGGAAAGTCAGTCAAAAGCCGAGCCGACCCGGTCCGACGACAAGGATCTCTCGCCATCAGTGCGCCGCGTGGTTCGGGAGAACGATGTCGATCCGTCTGAGGTCGAGGCCTCCGGTCGCGGCGGTCGCCTGACCAAGGGTGACGTCCTCAAGCACATCAAGGGCGGCGGCACCGGTCCGCGTCAGGAAGAGCGGGTCAAGATGTCACGCCTGCGCTCGCGCATTGCCGAGCGCATGAAGGAAGCCCAGAACACGGCAGCCATCCTGACCTCGTTCAATGAGGTCAATCTCAAGGCGGTGATGGACATCCGTGCCCGCTACAAAGACGACTTCCAGAAGACCCATGGCGTCAAGCTGGGCTTCATGTCGTTCTTCGTCAAGGCCTGCTGCGAAGCACTGCAGAAGCACCCGGTCGTCAACGCATCGGTCGACGGCGACGAGATCGTCTACCACGGCTTCCAGGACATCGGCATCGCCGTATCCACTGATCGCGGCCTGCTGGTGCCGATCGTTCGTGACGCCCACCGCATGGGGCTGGCTGAAATCGAATCAGCCATCAGCGACTTTGCCGACAAGGCGCGCAAGGGCTCCATTCAGCTCGAAGACCTGCAAGGCGGCACGTTCACCATCACCAATGGCGGCGTGTTTGGCTCACTGCTGTCCACGCCGTTGCTGAACATGCCGCAAAGCGCCATCCTCGGCATGCACACCATCAAGGAGCGGCCGATTGCCGAAAACGGCGAGATCGTGATTCGCCCGATGATGTACATCGCCCTGTCCTACGACCACCGGATCGTCGACGGCAAGGATGCGGTCCAGTTCCTGGTCGCGGTCAAGGAAGCGCTCGAAGACCCGGCCCGCATGCTGCTGGGGCTTTAGGCTCGAATGAAGCAGGTCGATTTGGCAATACGCAAACGAAAAATGACAAGGATTCAAGAACATGGCTGAGAAGGAATTTGACCTGATCGTGATCGGCGGTGGCCCGGGCGGCTACGCAGCCGCCATTCGAGCCGCCCAGCTCGAACTGAAGGTCATGCTGATTGATGATCGTCAGGATGCCGACGGCAAGCCGGCACCCGGTGGCACCTGTCTGAACGTCGGCTGTGTCCCTTCGAAGGCGCTGCTGGATTCGTCCAAGCATTTCCATCACATTCAGCACGACTACGCCGACCATGGCATTTCCGTCGATAACGTTTCAATGGACGTGGGCAGGATGATCGAGCGCAAGCGCAAGATCGTCAAGCAGCTCAACGGCGGCTTGCTGCAGTTATTCAAGGCCAACAAGATCGAATTCGTCAACGGCCGGGGCAAGCTGTTTTCCGACCGTCGGGTTGAAATTCGGCCGACCGAAGGCGAGGCATTCACCGCCACCGGCAAGCACGTGATGCTGGCCGCAGGCTCCGTACCCTTCACCATTCCCAACGTCGAGATCGACGGCGAACACGTGGTCGACAATGTCGGCGCGCTGGAGTTTGAATCGGTACCCGGCCGCATGGGCGTGATCGGCGCCGGCGTGATCGGTCTGGAAATGGGCAGTGTCTGGTCGCGCCTGGGCGCCGAGGTGATACTGCTGGAGGCGATGGATGAACTGCTCGGCGTGGTCGACAAGGACCTGTCCCGGGCCGCAGCGCGTGAATTCAAGAAGCAGGGCCTGGACATTCGCCTGGGCGCGAAAGTTTCCGGCGCCGAAGTGGTCGATGGCAAGGTCAAGGTGACATTCCAGGACAAGGATGGCGAGCAGACCGAAACGTTTGACAAACTGCTTGTCGCAGTCGGTCGCAAAGCAGCTTCCGAAGGCCTGCTGGCCGATGACTGCGGCGTCGAGCTGACTGACCGTGGCCAGGTCAAGGTGGATGAGCATTGCAAAACCACGGTCGAGAACGTCTGGGCCATCGGTGACCTGGTCCGTGGCCCGATGCTGGCGCACAAAGCCTCGGAAGAAGGCATTGCCGTGGTCGAAGCCCTGGCCACCGGTCACGGACACATCAACCTGGAAACCATACCGTGGGTCATCTACACCGACCCGGAAATCGCCTGGGTCGGCAAATCTGAAAAGCAGTTGATCGAGGAAGGTATCGACTATCGAAGCGGCAGCTTCTCGTTCGCGGCCACCGGGCGTGGCCTGGCCATGGGCAATGCCGCCGGCCATGTCAAGATCATCGCCGACGCTGAAGATGACCGCATCCTGGGCGTCCAGATCATCGGCCCGTCAGCTTCCGAATTGATCGCCGAATGCGTCGTGGCGATGGAATTCGCCGGCTCCAGCGAAGACCTGGCCCGCATCGTTCACGCCCACCCGACCCTGTCGGAAGCCGTGCACGAAGCCGCCCTGGCGGTCGACAAGCGCGCCATTCATAAGGCGAACTAACGTCCGCCATGACTATTCCAGCCAAGTTCAAAGCCTTCCGCATCTTCGACGACGAAGACGGCTATCGCGGCGAGATCGTTGAGCAGTCGATCGATGATCAGTCCGACGGCGATGTCGTCATCCGGGTTGCCTGGTCCAGCGTCAACTACAAGGACGCCCTGGCCGGAACCGGCAAGGGCAAGATCCTGCGTCGCTTCCCGATGAACGGCGGCATTGACGCCTCCGGCACCGTTGTTGCGAGCAAGAGCGAGCGCTTCCGTGAAGGCGACGAGGTGCTGATCACCGGTTCCGGCCTGTCGGAGGTGCGCGACGGCGGCTACAGCGAGTATCTGCGCGTGCCGTCTGAATGGCTGGTGCCGCTGCCCGATGGCCTGGATTTGCGCGAGGCGATGTTGATTGGCACCGCCGGATTCACCGCAGCTCTTGGCCTCTACCGGATGGAGGCCAACGGCCAGACACCGGATATGGGCCCGCTCTGCATCACCGGAGCAAGTGGCGGCGTTGGCTCACTGGCCATTGATATCTACTCCCGCGCCGGCTACCAGATCACCGCCATCAGCGGCAAGGTCGATGAATTTCAGTGGCTGCAGGAACTGGGCGCCTCGCAGTGCATCTCACGCCATGAACTGTACTGGCCCGAATCGCCTTTGGCCTCGGCAAAGTTTGCCGGCGCCCTGGACAACGTCGGCGGCGACACGCTCGCCGGGCTCACCCGGGTCATCAAGCCCTGGGGAAATATCGCCTCCTGCGGCATGGCTGCGGGCATCGGCCTGCACACGACAGTGATGCCGTTCATTATCCGCGGCATCAGCCTGCTGGGCATCAACTCTTCCGGCTGCCCGTACGAGATTCGCGAACGGCTGTGGCGCCGTCTGGCCAGTGACTGGAAGCCCCGTCAACTGGACCTGATTGCCGCCGAGCCGGTGGCTCTGGACGATCTCCAAACCGCTTTCGCCCAATTGATGGCCGGCGGCGGCCGGGGCCGGATCGTGGTGGAAGTTGGTTGAACCCACCTCATTCATCACCCTGCCTACCGCGACACCGCCAGGCCCCGCGTCGGGAGCACAGGCCGGCGGCCTGGTGCGGTTTGCTGAAAGCAAGAAGCGCCTGGCCAGAGGCCGACCGTGCGTGTTTCGCTCGGTCACGGGTCCTCACCGTACAGGCAAGTACGCCTCCGGCCCGCTCGGTCGCGAAACGCCCCAGCCACAGCACCTGGCGGCGTCTCGCTACGGAAGGGTGGTGAATAAGGTGAGTTGAACGAAGCGAACCAGTTCTCCGATTAGAGTATGATAAGAGGGTAATTCCAGCCTCGATAATGACCATCATAAAGGGTGCCAAATGGCCAAAGTATTGATTGTTGATGATTCAGAGACCCAGTTGTTCTCACTGACCAAGATCGTTGAGGGCGCCGGCCACCAGGTCGTCACCGCCACCAATGGCGAAGAAGGTGTGGAAAAGGCACTGGCTGAAGTGCCGGACCTGATCCTGATGGATGTGGTCATGCCGGGCCTGAACGGTTTTCAGGCGACGCGCAAGATCTCG
>JBGTEC010000104.1:0-39349 GCA_041747995.1 Wenzhouxiangella sp. | reverse complement strand
GTCCCATTTCGGTTTCTCGAGAAAACTGTCGTCCTGGGCGTGGATGCCCAGGTCCTCGTCAAATGGCAGATACATGGCCTCGGCCGCGCGATGCCAGGTGTCGATTTCCGATGGCTCGAGCGCCAATGCCGCGGCCAGCTCCGTACGCGCATTCGGGCACTGCTCGCCCATTTGTTTCCAGATGTCGGCGGCAAAGCGCAGGTGCGCGGCAGCCATGCGGTTGGTGTAGAAATTATTGTCGACCAGCGCGGTATATTCATCCGGCCCGGTGACGCCGCAGATATGGAAGCGGCCGTTGTCGCGCTCGTTGAAGTGCCCAACCTGCAGCCAGATGCGGGCGGTTTCGAACAGCACTTCGGCGCCGCCTGCGGCCAGAAACGCGAAATCATCGGTCGCTTCGATGTAGGTTCTGATGCCCCAGGCGACGGCCGCGTTGATGTGGTACTGCGCGGAACCGCTGGGGAAATAGCCTGAGCATTCGTCGCCGGAAATGGTGCGCCATGGGTACAGCGCGCCTTTGTCGTGATTCATCTCGCGGGCGTGGCGGCGCGCGCCATCGAGCGTACGGAAGCGGAATTCCAGCGCGGATCGGGCTAGCTCTGGTGCGGTCAATGCCAGCACCGGCAGCAGAAAGACCTCCGTGTCCCAAAAGCAGTGCCCTTCGTAGCCGTCACCGGTCAGCCCCTTGGCTGCGCTGCCGGCCGCGTCCCGGCCGGCGGATTGGAACAGGTGAAACAGATTAAAGCGTATGGCCAGTTCGGCTTGAGGGTCCCCGTCGATGGAGACCGCCGCGGAGTTCCAGAACTCGTCGAGCACCTGTCGCTGCTTGCGAGCCAGAACATCGAAGCCCTGCCCGGCAGCTTCGCGCGCCAGCCCGCACGCCCGATCAGCCAACTCGCGAGCAGCACCCGCGTCGGAGTCGGCGAAAGCCCAGGCGGCAAATTTTTCCAGCACCAGCGGGATTCCGGATTGCAGACGGGCATGGAAATGCTGGCGGATAAGAGCCGGTTCATCGCTGTGCTCGCCGGGCGTGAAGTTGGCGGACTGTGACGCATGCAGCTGGGCGCAGGCCACTTTCCGGGCACCATCCGGGGTGGCCTGAGTGGCGACGGCCAGTCCATCCTGCTCGAAGCCTTCCAGCCAGCGCATGCCGCTGCCGCTGCCGACGCCAATGCGGGGATCATCACCCTGGGCCGGGGCGGCCTGATCGCCGCGAATTGATGATCGCAGCTCCAGATCACCGGTAAATCCGGTCGCAGTCAGCCGCCACCGGGTGGCAAGGACATCGGCGCCGAACAGGGTGACCAGGCGCTCGGCCTGTAGTTCGATCTCGGCGCCGTCTTCCAGCCGCCAGCGGGTGGTTCTGCCGAGCACGCCGGTGCGAAAATCAAGACTGCGTTCGAACTCGACGCATTCCGGATCTTCCGGGTGCAGCCGGCGGTCGTTGACGAAAAGCTCAATGCCGGTCGGGTCGGCGATCGGGATGCGGGTGTCGGTATGTGAAGCGAAGCCGGGAAAACGTTCGTGATAGTGAATGGGTGATTTTTCGTAGATACGGGCTGAAAAGCAGCCGCCGGCGCTACCGGATTCCTCCGCGCCGCCGCGCACGCCGACGCGGCCATTGGCCAGCGCGAACAGGGTTTCTTCGTGAGCGCCGCCGCTTTGGCCGAATCCGCTGCGCCGGAGCGTCCAGGCTTCGGCCGAATTGGCGGTGCTCTTCTGATCCGGATCAAGTCCGGGTCCGGGTCTTGGTTCGCTGACCATGGGGCTGCGTTGCTCTCCGCTGGCTCGGGGGTGGCCGTCAAGTGGGCCGTTTTGGTTGTTTTTGGTTTCTTATAATAATTTGATATCGATAACATGGTATCGATACCATGCGCCGAGTATATTCTGCGACCCAAGCCGAATGCAAGTGCCCGGCCGCTGCGGGTAGGTCATGGATGGTGGGTTGCGCTGGCGGGAAAAATCGACGGCATGATCACCAGACGTTTGTATACTGAAAAAAAAACGGATCGAAAGACATTGAGTGGCAGCAAGACAGGCAAGCAGAAAAAGCAGCGCTCCAGCACGCCCGGGAATATCACCATGGCCGATCTGGCACGCATTGCCGGGGTCTCGGCGATTACGGTGTCCAGAGCCCTGAACAACAGCGAGTTGGTCAACCCCGCGACCAGGGAGAAAATTCAGGAGTTGGCGCATCGGCAGGGTTACTCCATGAACGTCTCGGCGCGCAACCTGAAGCTCAAACGAACCCATACCGTCGCCGTGATCGTGGAAATGAAACCCACACCCGAGCGCCCGATGTCGGGTTCGTATCCACTGGAGTTGTTGGGAGGCATCGCCCAGGAACTGGCCAGCCGCGATTTCAGCGTGCTCTTAAGCGTGCGTACCGATCAACTGCCACTCAGTGCCCAGTCAGCCGAAGCGGTCATCCTGCTTGGGCAGGGTGTCGGCGGCGAGGCCATGCAACAGGTCGCCTCCTGGAACCTGCCGCTGGCAGTCTGGGGCGCGGTCGGGATTTCCGGGGACCGGGTCGTGGTCGGAAGCGACAATATCGACGGAGGCGTCCAGGTGGCCCGCTACTTTCTTGAGCAGCGGCGGCAGCGACCCTGCTTCATGGGGGATCTCAGCTATGCCGAGAACGAGGAACGATTCCGCGGCTTCCGTGATGCCCTGGCTCCGCATGGCTTGACGCCACGCCTGATCGATCAGGTGGATTTCACCTCCAGTGCGGGCGTGCGGGCGACGCGGACCCTGCTCGGAGAGCCGGCTGACCAACGGCCGGATGCGATTTTTGCCGGCAGCGATCTGATCGCCCTGGGTGTGGTGCAGGCGTTGCGCGAAGCGGATGTGCGGATTCCTGAACAATGTTCGGTGGTCGGCTTTGACGATACGGCGCTGGCTGCCAACGCTGAGCCGGCGCTCAGCTCGGTGCATCAGGATCTGTACCAGGGCGGCGTGGTGCTGGCACGCAAGGTGCTCGGCTTGATCGAGGGCCGGGCGGAAGAACCCGAGCTGTTGCCGACCCGCCTCGTGGTCCGCGAAACCTGACTCCGGCAGCTACCAGGCTGCCGACGGCTCTCGCTACATCCCTCCCGACCGGGCCAGCATGTAGTCGATGGCCAGGCTGGCCAGGGCGCGTACGCCGGTCTTCATGCCACTTTCGTCGATGTAGAAGTCCGGCGTGTGATGTGGCGCCATTTCCGCCGGATCGGCATCCGGCGGCATGCCGCCGACAAAAAAGTACAGGCCAGGGATCTGCTGCTGAAAGAAGGAAAAATCTTCGGCGCCGGTGATTGCATCGACGACCTGGGCCTGGTCGCCGGCCACCCGATGCAGGCTCGGCGCCATCATGGCAGTCAGTTCGGGGTCATTGAAAGTGACCGGGTAGCCGCGCGTGATCTCGATCTCGGCGGTGGCGCCCTGGCTGGCAGCGATGTGCTCGACGGTGCGGCGAATGTCGGCGTGGATCTTGTCCTGCATCTCGGTATCGAGTGTGCGTATCGTGCCGATCAGCTCGGCTGATTCCGGAATGATGTTGTTTCGTACCCCGGAACGGATACGCCCCACCGAGATTACCGCGGCCTCTTTGGTCAGTTCGGTCTGCCGGCTGACGATGAGATTGAGCCCGAGCACAACCTGGGCGGCCACGGTGATCGGGTCGATCCCGGTCCACGGGGTTGAGCCATGGGTCTGGCGACCATGAATGGTGATGGTGAACTGATCGGATGCGGCCATGATGCCGCCAGGCCGGTAACCAATCCGTCCCACCGGCGCCAGCGACCAGATGTGCTGGCCAAAGATGACCTCCACATCCGGATCGTTCAGCACGCCTTCGGCGACCATCATTTCCGCGCCGCCGTCCTCTCCTGGTGGGGTGCCTTCCTCGGCCGGCTGGAAGATGAACTTGATGGTGCCGGGCAATTCGTCACGGCGGGCGGCAAACAGTTCGGCCACACCCATCAGCATGGCCATGTGGGTATCGTGACCGCAGGCATGCGAGACCGGCACTTCTTCGCCCAGATACATGCCGATGGCGTCGGGTGAGAACGGCAGTCCGGCACGTGAGGGCACCGGCAGCGCATCCATGTCGGCTCGAAGACCGACGACCGGCCCGGCCCGGCCGCCGCGCAAGACGCCGACCACCCCGGTATGGGCAATGCCGGTCTCGACCTCGATGTCAAGGTCTCGCAGGAAGTCGGCAATGTAGGCCGCGGTCTCGAACTCGCGATTGGACAGTTCGGGGTTGGCGTGGAAATGTCGACGCCACTCCACGACTCGCTCGAACAGGGCTTCGCTGCCCTCGTCGATGTAGTCATGCCAGTCACCGTGACTTGTCGTCGACAGGATACATAAGATCAGGAACAGGGCGACGGAACGCAATCGGTTCACAGGCAATTCTCCATAATGGTTGTGACGGCTTGTCGCCATTCTCACCCCGGGAATGCCTGGTTGCAACTTGCCATAATGCCAGCTTGCTACAAGGACTTGAGCTTTTCAACCTGGGCGCTGAGCTCTTTGACGGTGGTCTGGTGGTCGGCCAGCCGTTGTCGCTCCTTGGCGACGACGGCATCGGGCGCGTTGGCGACGAAGCGTTCGTTGGCGAGTTTCTTCTCGACGTTTTCCAGGCCTTTCTGTTCGCGTTCGAGTTGCTTTCCGAGCCGGGCCAGTTCCTCGGCGACATCGACCACGCCGGCCAGGGGGATCAGCAGGCGCATGTTGCCTGCAAGAGTCACTGCACAGTCAGCGCTGTCACGATCATTGCCGACCGTGTCGATATTTTCGAGGCGGGCCAGCCGTTTGATCAGATCGTTGAAGCGGGCCAGGCGTTCATGGTCGGCCTGGTCGCCTTCCTGGATCAGCAGAGGCATGTGCTTGCCGGGTGGAAGGTTGAGTTCGGTGCGGGCTGATCGGATGGCCGAAATGATGTTCTTCAGCCAGTCGGCATCGGCCTCGGAAGCCTCGTCGACAGGACCGGTTGTTGGCCAGGGTGCCGTCATGATGCTTTCGTGGTCGATGCCAGCGGGCGTGCGCACCCGTTGCCAGATTTCTTCGGTAACAAAGGGGACAAAGGGGTGGAGCAGACGCAGGGTGGTCTCAAGTACGCTGGCCAGGGTGTGGCGGGTGGCCCGGGCCGTGGCCGGGTCGGCATCTTCGAACAGGGCCGGTTTGGACAGCTCCAGGTACCAGTCGCAGAACTCGTGCCAGACAAATTCATAAAGTGCCTTGGCGGCCAGGTCGAAGCGGTAGTCGGCGAGGGCTTGTTCGACTTCGGTGATGGTGCGATTCAGGCGTGAACGGATCCAGCGCGAGAGAGGATCAAGTTCGCCTTCGGCCGGCACCGGCAATCGCTCTTCGCCAACGTTCATCAGGGTGAATCGGGCGGCGTTCCAGAGCTTGTTGAGAAAGTTGCGGTAGCCTTCGCAGCGGCTCATGTCGAACTTGATGTCGCGGCCATGGCCGGCCAGGGCGGTGAAGGTGAATCTCAGCGCATCGGCGCCGAAGGCCGGGATGCCGTCGGGGAATTCCTCGCGAGTCGCCTTTTCCACCTTCTTTGCCAACTGCGGTTGCATCACGGCGGCGGTGCGCTTGGCGACCAGGGCTTCGAGGTCGATGCCGTCAATCAGGTCGAGCGGGTCGAGCACATTGCCCTTGGACTTCGACATTTTCTGGCCGTCGCGGTCGCGGATCAGGCCAGTGATGTAGACCTGCTCGAACGGTACCTTGTCTGTGAAGTTGCCGGTCATCATGATCATGCGCGCGACCCAGAAGAAGATGATGTCGAAGCCGGTAATCAGCACCGAGGTTGGCAGGTAGCGCTCGAAGCCTTCGGTCTCCATGCGCTCAGGGTCGGGCCAGCCCAGGGTGGAGTGGGCCCACAGGGCCGAGGAAAACCAGGTTTCCAGAACATCGCTGTCCTGGGTCAGGGGGCCCATAAGCTGGGGGTTTTTGGCCCGAACTTCCTGTTCGGATCGGCCGACATATATATTGTTCTGCTCGTCGTACCAGGCTGGAATGCGGTGGCCCCACCAGAGCTGGCGCGAGATGCACCAGTCGGTCAGGTTCTCCATCCAGTGGCGATAGGTGTTGATCCAGTTGCCGGGCACGAATTCGACCTGGCCGGATTCGACCGCGTCCAGACCGGTCTTGCCGAGATCATCCATTTTGACGAACCACTGGTCGGTCAGGTACGGCTCGATAATCTGGCCGGAGCGATCGCCACGCGGGACGACCATGGCGTGCGGCTTTTCCTCGACCAGCAAGCCCATGGCCTTGAGGTCCTCAATGATTCGGATTCTGGCCTCGAAGCGATCCATGCCCCGGTAGGAGGCCGGGGCGTTGTCATTGATGCGCGCATCGGGGGTGAAGATATTGATCGGCTCGAAGTTGTGGCGGCTGCCGACTTCCCAGTCGTTGAAGTCATGGGCCGGCGTGATCTTGACGCAGCCGGTGCCGAACTCGGGATCGACATAGGTATCCGCGACCACCGGAATTTCGCGCCCCGTCAGCGGCAGCTGGACGGTCTGACCGACCAGGTCCGCATAGCGTTCGTCGTCAGGGTGGACGGCGACGCAGACATCGCCCAGCAGTGTTTCGGGCCGGGTGGTGGCGACGACCAGATCACCCTTGCCGTCGCTGCGCGGATAGCGGATTGACCACAGCTTGCCCTGCTCGTCGCTGTTGATGACCTCCAGATCGGATATGGCAGTCTGCAGTGCCGGGTCCCAGTTGACCAGGCGCGGACCGCGGTAGATCAGGCCTTGCTCGTGCAGGCGAACGAAGGTTTCAATCACCGCTTCGGACAGGTCTTCGTCCATGGTAAAGCGTTCGCGCGACCAGTCGGCCGAGGCGCCGAGCCGGCGCATCTGGCCGGTGATGGCCGAGCCCGATTCACCCTTCCACTGCCACACCCGGTCGATGAACTCTTCGCGCGTGTAATCATCGCGCTTGCCACCTTCGGCCTCAATCTGACGGGTGACCACCATTTCGGTGGCGATGCCGGCATGATCCACGCCCACCTGCCACAAGGTATCGCGCCCCTTCATCCGCTGATAACGAATCAGCGCATCCATCAGGGTGTGCTGAAAGGCGTGACCCATGTGCAGCGTGCCGGTGACATTCGGTGGCGGCAACAGGATGCAGTAAGGCTCGCCCTGGCCGGATGGCTTGAAGTGCCCGGCCTGTTCCCAGTCGCCGTACCAGCGCTGCTCGATGTCGTGGGGAGTGTAGGTTTTTTCCATGTCGGGTTGTTGATCGATTCTTGGTTGGTCGGTGGTTGTCGGCAAAGGGAAACGAGGTTTAAGGATTATGGTTTAAGGTTTAAGGGAGGCCAGGTTTTCCTTTCACCTTTCACCTTTCACCTTTTCACCTGTCACTTCAGTACATGATGATGCAAATCCGCTCCGCGCTCCATCCACGCCTTCCAGCGTGCACGCAGCTTCTCCTTCAGGCTTTCATCCGGCGGCACGATTTCAAGAACACGCTCGAAGCGTCCTCCGGGCAAAGGAGCGGTCGGGTCCAGGTTGATCAGGACTTCGGCCTGGTCGGGGGCGTCTTCCAATAGCCTGATCGGGGCTTGGGGGCCGACCTCATGCGGCAGGAAGCGGCCTTCGGGCTGCTCCCACAACAAGGCATCGAGTTGCTCGAGTTTCCCGCGCGGGGCAACAACGGCAACGCTGGCTGCCTTCGGCCAGGCTCGGCCGACCAGGACGCTGGCAACGAACAGTGGATCGTCGAATCGGCCCGACATCTGGTAAAAATCCACCCGCAAGGTCTTCCCCTCCGCCTGGTTCGTGCCGGTCAGGATCCGACCTTGTCCCAGCCACCGGCACGGTTGACCAGCCACTGAACGAGCATCCCGACCGGGCGCCCGGTGGCATTCTCCGGCTTCCCCCATTGCCAGGCCGAACCGGCGATATCCACATGCGCCCAGCGCTGACCTTCAGTAAAGCGGGACAGAAGGCAGGCGGCGGTGATGGAGCCGGCTGGCATGCCGCCGAGGTTTTTCATGTCGGCAAACGGGGTTTCGATCTGTTCCTGGTAGTCGTCCAACAGCGGCAGACGCCAGGCGCGGTCGGCGGCTTCGGTGCCGGCATCCAGCAGTTCGCCAGCGAGTTCATCGTCAGAGCTCATGACACCGCTGGCATGATGGCCAAGCGCGATCACGCAGGCGCCGGTCAGGGTGGCGATATCGACCATGGCGGCCGGCTTGAGGTTCCGTCCGGTCCAGGTCAGCGCATCGGCCAGGATCAGGCGACCTTCCGCGTCTGTGTTGTGCACTTCGATGGTCTTGCCCGACATGCTGGTGATGACATCACCCGGACGATAGGCCTTGCCGTCGGGCATGTTTTCGACGGCGGCGACCACGCCTTCGACATTGATCGGCAATCTCATCCGGGCAACGGCCTCTAGCACACCGATGGTGGTGGCGGCACCGCACATGTCGAACTTCATTTGTTCCATGAGTTCGCGCGGCTTGATCGAAATGCCGCCGGTGTCGAAGGTCACGCCCTTGCCGACCAATGCCAGCGGGGCGTCGCCTTCCTTGCCGCCCTTCCAGCTCATCCGGATCAGGCGCGGCGGATTGACGCTGCCCTGCCCGACGGCAAGAAGCGCACCCATGCCGAGTTTTGCCATCTGGTTTTCATCCAGCACATCGACTTTCAGGCCCTTGTGCTCGGCGGCGATTTTCTTCGCGGTTTCAGCCAGGTAGATCGGTGTGCAGATATTGGGCGGGGCGTCGCCGAGATCACGGCAGCGCTGGATACCGGCAACAAGGGCGGCAGCAATCTTCAGTTGCCTGTCAGTCTCGCCGTCGGCCGGAAAGCTGATCGAGTCGGTGGCCGGGGGTGCGTCATCCTTCGGTTTTTTTGTCGCCGTGTAAATGTAGTCGGCATGAGCCAGGGCAAGGGCGGCCTGGCGGACTTTCCAGTTGCGGTCGCGATCGCGAACCTCGCTTGAGGCCAGCAGGCAATGGGCCGATCTGGCGGCGGACTGGCGCAGTGCCTTGCCGGCGGCCTGGACGGCCTTGACGTAGGCGATTCCGTCGTGTTTATCCGTCTTGCCAAGGCCGACAATCAGCACGCGATTGGCTTCGATGCCGGGCAGGGCATGAAGCATCAGCGTCTTCCCGGTCTGGCGCGGCAGGTCCTTGCTGGCATCCAGACGTTTGAGCGCGCCATTGGCAGCCGAGTCCAGGTCATTGGCAATGGCATCGAACGGCTGGTCCTGGGCAATTCCCAGAATGAGGCAGTCGGTGTTGATCTTGCGCGCCTGTTCGCTACTGGTTGTAAACTGCATGCTGATGATTTCCTGTATACATATATTAAATAGGACCGCTCTACGCCCGTGACAGGGTGGAACCCATGAAACGTGGCCTGTCCAAAATGCCAATCTGCCATTGTAACCGTCCCGTAAACGAATGTTGATCCTGCAACGCTATCTGCTGCGTGAGGGGCTGGTTGCCAGCCTCCTGAGCCTGCTGGTCTTTCTCGGAGTGATCCTGGCCTTGTTCCTGGCCGAACTGCTGGGCGATGCCGCCCAGGGTCGACTGCCAGTGGCCAGTATTCTTGCGCTGCTGGCGTTGCGAATCCCGGAAGCGGTGCTGCTGATCGGTCCATTGGCCTTGATGACCGGTTTGCTGCTGTCGTTTGGCCGCCTGGCCGAGCAGAGCGAAGTCGTCGTCATGCGTGCCGGCGGCGCCAGCTATGCGCTGTGCCTGGCTCCAGTGCTGCTGCTTGCAGGTTTGTGGTCAGCGGCTTTGCTCGGGGTGGCGGGCTGGCTTGCGCCGACTGCCATCGATCGGACAGCCGGCTTGCTGGCCGATGCTGCCCGCTTCGCGTTGGTGGCGGGGTTGCAGCCGGGTCAGTTCGAGAATCTGGATCACGGGCGTTTGACGATCTATATCGGTTCGGTTGATCGAGCTGACGGTGGCCTGACCGATGTTTTTGTGCAGCATAGCGACCCCGAGTTTCCGGAAATACTGACCGCAGCCCGGGGCCGGCTTTGGGCCGATCCATTTGATGACAGCCGGTATCTCTCGCTTCATGACGGCCACCAGGTGCGCCACCCGGCCAAATTGGGCGCGGGTAGCCTGCGGGATATGCATTTTGCCCGCAACGACATCCGGCTACCGATGCCAACCATGTCCGGCGGCGTGGATGGGGAGCTGGTGCAAACGCTGCCGCAACTGTGGCCACCCCAGAGCCCGGCGGCCCATCGCGAATGGCACTGGCGTCTTGCCGCGCCTGCCGCTGCGCTGGTTCTCGGCCTGCTGGCCATACCCCTTGCGCATCGTCTGCCGCGCCAGGGACGCTGGGGCAACCTGGTGCTTGCGCTGGCGCTTTACCTTGTCTACAGCAATGCCATTCATGCCAGCTTGATCGTAATGGAACAGCGAGGCGTTGCCTCGGGTCCCGGTTTGTGGCCGCTGCACGGAGCGATCGGCCTCCTGGGCGTGGTTCTTATGGTCAGGCAGTGGCGACGTTGGTAGCGCTCGTGCCCGGGATACTCAGTCGCTACGTGATGGGCCGGGTGCTGATCGGTATCGTGTTGGTGGGTCTTCTGCTGGTTGGCATTTATACCCTGATCGAGCTGATTCGGGAGGCCCGCGCCCTGACCGGCGACTACGGCGGTTTACAGATGCTCTGGTACCTGCTTCAGACAACGCCGCGTCGGCTCTACGACGTCTTTCCATTCGTGGCACTGATCGGAACCCTGCTCGGCCTGGGCGGGCTGGCATCTGGCAACGAACTGGTCGCCATGCGCGCGGCCGGCTTCGACCGGCGTGAGTTGGTCGGCCGGGTCCTGGCCGCTGTGGCCCTGTGCCTGTTCGTGCTGATGATGCTGGCAGAATTTGCGCTGCCACGGCTGGAGGCCACGGCCCGCTCCGAACGCGAGCAGGCCCGAACCGGCCAGGTTAGCCTGGGTGAGTATGGGTCGCTGTGGCTGCGCGATGGTCCGTACGTGGTTCATATTGCCTATTCGGCATGGCTGGCCGATGACCAACTGGAGTTCGGCGATGTGCTGGTCTATACCCTGGGCGAGGGCATGCGTCCGCGGAAGATCACGGCTGCCGATCGGGCCGCCCATACCGGCAGCGAGTGGTTATTGCCCCAGGCCCGTCAGCGTCTGGTCGGTGAACGTGACGCTGGTCAGGAAGTGGATGAATTGAGGCTGGAGTCGGGCCTCAGCCCGGAGCTGTTCGCCGCCACGATCAGCAGGCCACGTTTGCTGTCTTTGCCGGATTTGCTGGAAATGCAGGCTTTCCTGGAGCGCAACGATCTGGACGCTGATCGCTATCGGCAGGCGTTCTGGGGCAGACTCATCTACCCGGTCAACCTGCTGGCCATGATATTGATTGGACTGCCATTCATTTTTCGCAGCAGCCGGAGCGGCGGCGGATTGAACCTGTTCGCTGGCGTGGCCTTCGGCTTGTTGTTCTTCGTGCTGACCCGATTGACTCAGGGAGCGGCAATGCTCTTGCCGATCCCGCTATGGATGTCGTCCCTGCTACCGGCACTGGTCATCGCCGCCATAGCTGCGGTCCTGCTACGAAGGCTCTGAATAAAATTGACGCCCGTCTCCCGTCTCCCGTCTCCCGTCTCTCCCCTTTCACCTTTCACCTTTCACCCGCCTTTGAACTACCAACGCCGTTCCCGACGCCAAATCGTGCCAGGTGGCTCGCCGCGAGTGAAACAGGCTCCACCAGAACCCTGTACCGAAACTTATCAGTGATAAACAGGCCACAAGAAAGCGGGTGACAGTTTCAAGCCAGGTGATCTGACCTCTGGGCGTGACCAGTCGGATGCGCCATGCCTTCATGCCCAGGGTCTGCCCGCCTCGCCAGCAAATCGCGAAGTAGGCCCAGGCAACGACCAGCAGGTAAAGCTGGAAGGCAAAATGGCCTGGATCGACCTGGGCGCCTGTCGGGATCACGACCGCTGCGGCAGCCAGCATCAGAATCGCGACAAGCAGCAAGCTGTCGTAAATCATGGCAGCAAATCGTCTTGGCAGCGGGCAAAAAATCTGTCCTTCCACGCTTGAGTGTAAGGGGCGAGGATTATCTTGCATCAGGATTTGTATCTTGCATTTTGATCATGGTTCGCGCACCGGCTAGCTCCTGCATTGTGGACATGGAAGCATGCTATTCCAGACGCACCTTTCAATTGCAGGGGGTGCGCGGTATCCTAGATTGGATATCGGTCGGGGCTGAATCGATTTTAGCAGTTTAATTTCGGCAGTTTAATTTCGGCAGTTTAATTTCCAAGCATAGCGGATTGCAAAATGTCATTACTTTCAAATTCCTCTTCATTGCATTGGGTGCTGGGCGCTGCATTGGCAGTGAGCACGTGGGGTGTTCACGCCCAGGTGCTCGATCGAAGCATCGATATGGAAAACCGGATCACGCGTGAGGCCGCCCAGGCCCAGCAGCAGATCAATCAGGTCGCCGAAGAAACCCAGACCCTGGTTGACCAGTTCCGGCGCGTCATCAGTGAGACCGACAGCCTCCGCATCTACAACAATCAGATGCAGGCCATTGTCAATAATCAGGAAGCCGAGATCATTTCGATCAACGAACAACTCGACGGTCTGGAAAGAACCAACCGCGAAGTGGTGCCTTTAATGATCGACATGGCCGGGCGTCTCGGGCAATTGGTCCGGGCCGATCTGCCGTTTCGCCTTGACGAGCGCACGCGGCGGGCGGACAGTATCGTCAACATGCTTGATGATGCCAACATCACGACTTCCGAAAAGTACCGCCTGATCCTCGAAGCCTACCAGGCCGAGATCGAGTATGGTCGGACTACGGAAGCCTACCAGGCCGCCTTGCCGGACGGTCAGCAGGTTGAATTTCTGCGCATTGGGCGCACGCTGTTGTATTACCAGTCTCTGGACGGCAGCATGACGGGCTGGTGGAACCATGACAGCCGCCAATTCGAGGCTTTGAGTGCTCGCTATCGTCAGTCGGTCAGCGATGGTCTGGCAATCGCCAGGAACCAGGTGGCTCCCGATCTGATTCGTCTGCCAGTGCCTGCGCCAAGCCCCGCGGAGACCCGCTAATGAACAGAAATGTCTTGATTTTCTTGGCCGTCCTGGTCGCCGTGCCTATGAGTGCCCAGGCCCAGGATACGCTGGAAGACCTGCTTCGCCAGGTCGAGCAGGCAGCGTCCGCGGGAGCCCGTGTTGACCAGGAGCGACTGCAGAACTTTATTCGCCAGCGAAACAACCAGCGCCAGCTTCTGGAAGAGGCACGCGCTGAGCTGAGCCGAGAAGAAGCGCGTTCCGAGCGCCTGCGAGATGCTTTCGAGCAAAACGAGGTCCGTCTTGTAGAACTTGAAACCCTTCTTGATGAGCGCATGGGCAACCTCGGTGAGCTGTTCGGCGTTGTCCGCCAGGTCGCCGGCGATGTTCGCGGCAATATAGAGGAGTCCATGGTCAGCGCCCAACTCCCGGGTCGAGGCGGGTTTCTGGCTGAATTGGCCGAGCGACGCCAGCTGCCTACCGTTGATGAGTTGGCTCGCATGTGGCTGGAGATGGTCCGCGAAATTTATCAGTCAGGAAGAGTAGTGACCTTCAATGCCGATGTCATCAACGCCGACGGTGTGCTTGAAGAGAATCGCGAAGTCGTTCGCGTCGGCGTGTTCAATGTGATATCCGAAGGCAGTTTCCTGCAGTGGGACGGTGGCCAGGAACTGCTGATCGAGTTACCCCGCCAGCCTGCCGGCCGCTACCAGACCATGGCTCAGCGCTTGCAGAATGCATCACCGGGTGAGGTCGAAGACATGGCCATAGACGGCACCCGCGGCGCCATTCTGGCCCAGGTCGTCCGATCACCATCTTTGCGCGAGCGGATCCGGCAGGGCTCGACTATCGGGTACATCATCATTGCCCTGGGGATTTTCGGTGCCCTGTTCTCGATTTGGAAAGGCATTGTCCTGGCCATGCGTGGCAACGCAATCAAGCGCCAGCTCAATCGGGACGAGGCCAGCGACGGCAATGCCCTGGGTCGGGTCATGAAGGTATATCAGGATAATCCTGACCAGGATGTCGAGACTCTGGAACTCAAACTAGACGAGGCCATCCTGCGTGAGTCGGCGCCACTCGAGGCCGGGTTGCCGCTGATCAAGGTGCTTTATGTCGTGGCACCCCTGATCGGCCTGCTCGGTACCGTGGTCGGCATGATCGTCACCTTCCAGATGATCACGCTGTTTGGTACGGGTGACCCACGCATGATGGCCAGCGGTATTTCGATGGCCCTGATGACCACCGTCCTCGGTCTGGTTGTGGCCATTCCGCTGACCATCATTCACAGTCTGCTACACAGCCGCAGCCGCGGGCTGATCCAGATTCTGGAAGAGCAGGCTGCCGGAATCATCGCCAGACTTGCCGAGCGTCGCCATGGTCGCGCTGACTAATTTCATCGATGCAATCCGCGGGTTCATGGAACTCGGCGGGGATGTGCTCTGGGCCATCATGGCGGTGTTGCTCGTCATGTGGACGCTGATCATTGAGCGCTTCTGGTACTTCTTCCGCGTGCTGCCAGACCGGCGGCGCGCGATCGTGGCCGAGTGGCGTCAGCGTAGCGATAACCGCACGTGGTATGCCGGCCGGATCAAGGAAGAAATGGTCAGCCGCCTGAGTTTGGAGATGAAGCAGAACATTCGCACCATTCAGACCCTGATCGCGGTTTGCCCATTGTTGGGTCTGCTCGGCACAGTGACCGGTATGGTCGCGGTTTTCGATGTTATGGCCTTTTTCGGCACTGGCAACGCGCGTGCCATGGCGGCCGGTGTATCCCAGGCCACGATACCGACGATGGCGGGCATGGTGGCCGCGCTTTCCGGTCTTTACTTTGGCTCATACCTGGAACGCAAGACGGAGATCGAGGCAGAGCGCCTTGAAGATCTTCTCCGCTACGACTAACGACATTAACTGACGATATTAACTGACGAAGTTCGGAGTTCAAGTCAATCGATGGCACGCAGACACGCTAGCAAGAACGAACCCGAAATCAACATCACACCGATGCTTGATATCGTGTTCATTATGCTCATTTTTTTCATTGTCACCACCTCCTTCATCCGCGAGACCGGCATCGAGGTCGACAAGCCGACAGCCTTGACAACCGAGCTCCGTCCGCAAGGGAACGTTTTGATTGCTATTCGGCCTAATGACGAAATTTGGATGAATCGTCAGCAGATCGAGCTGCACGAGGTTCGAAACCAGGTTGAGCGGGCCCGGGCCGAAAACCCGGAAAGCTCGGCCGTGATTATTGCCGACCGCGGAGCCCGTACGGGCATGCTGGTCGAGGTGATGGATCAGGTTCAGGCTGCTGGCATTACGAGGATTGCGATTTCTGCCGACGAGGTTGGCGGGAGATAACAGGGTTATGAGTTCTATGCGCTACATTGTATCGATGTTGCTGGCAGTGGTGGTTACACTGGCGGCATTTTATTTGATGCATCAGCTGATCGCTGGTTCACGCGGGCAGCCCGATACGCTCGACCCGCCTCCGGGCATCCGTTTCGGTCCGGTCGAAATCGACGAGCGCGTCGAGACCCGTGATCGCCGGCGTCCGCCGCCGCCACCACCGCCAGAAACTCCGCCGCCACCGCCGCAGATGGAAATTGCGCAGATGGAACAGCAGGTCCAGGAAATGCCGAGACTGGACATGCCGCCCCTTGATGTTCCGCTGAGTGGCGCCGGACCGTTTCTCGGAGCTTTTGGCCAGGAAGATCGCACGGCCGAAGGTGACGTCGTGCCGCTGGTGCGCATTCAGCCTCAGTATCCGCGCGATGCCGCAATGAACCAGATTGAAGGCTGGGTCACGATCTCATTCACGATTGATGAGACCGGCTCCGTGCGCTCACCGCGAGTCATTGATTCCCGGCCGCCGCGCGTGTTTGATCGTGAGGCCATTCGCGCGATCCTGCGTTGGAAATTCAAGCCACGGGTCGTGGATGGTGTTCCGGTTGAGCAGCAGGCCACCCAGACCATTGAATTCAGCCTGGATACAGCTTGATGCTGACTACCCGGCAAATTTTGCTGATCACTGGCCTCGGCCTGGTCTTGGCTGCAGGTTACGCCCAGGCCCAGGCCCAGACTCAGGTTCAGGGTGTTAGCTGTGTCGAAGAGCGTGAGGTTCGAGCTGGCGCGCTGACCGAGCAGACGTATAACCGGTTGACGCGCATTTACGAGGATATTGGCGAGGAGCGCTATTCAGAGGCGTATTCTGCACTGGAAGCCGCCCTCGACCGCGTTCGTCGTGACGAGTACGAGCAGGCCGTTATCCTCCAGGCCATGGCCCATGTGCGTATGCAGCAGGATCGCATGGCCGATGCATTGACGCTGTTCCAGCGTGCGATCGATCTCAACAGGCTGCCGAACAGTCAACATTTCGACATGATTCTGACCGTTGCCAATCTCTTTTACGGGATGGAGCGATACCAGGACGCACTCAATCAGATTGACCTTTGGTTCTGCGTGATCCCTCCGGACCAGGCTAACGTGGTCAGCGTATGGGTCATGAAGGCCAGTATCCACGCCCAGGCCGACGAGTTCCGGGAAGCGCTCCGTGCGATTGACACCGCTATTTCGCTGGCAGATGAGCCGAATCGCCAATGGTATCAACTCAAGCTGGGCATGCATCTCGAGCTGAATGAATATCCGCAAGCGATCGAAGTTTTGAGGATCCTGATACCAATGGCGCCGGAAAACAAGAATTTCTGGTTGCAGCTTGCCAGCCTGTACGCCGAGCTAGGCGACGAAGAACGATCCATGTCGGTGCTGAAGCTTGCGTATCATCGAGACTTGCTGGATCGTCAGGCCGAGTTCATGCAGCTTGCCAGTCTGCTACAGTCCAGGGGTGCGCCAAGGCGTTCCGCTGAAGTGATGGTCGACGGGATTGAGCGGGGTATCGTTGAAGGTAGTCGGCGCAACTGGGAGATGGCGGCTGGTGCCTGGTACCAGGCTCGGGAGCTGGATCGGGCACTGGACGCCTACGAAAACGCAGGGGCTCAGGCGTCGGACGGGAAGATTGATCTGCAGAGGGGTTTTCTGCTGGTTGACCAGGAGCGATGGGAGGAGGCTCGCGATGCGCTAACCAGAGCGCTCGAGCTGGGAGGTCTCACTGAGGGTGAGAATGGCAATGCCTGGCTGTTGATTGGTATGTCTCATTTCAACCTCGGGAACCTTGACGCTTCGCTAGAAGCTTTCAATCAGGCGTCGAATTACAGTAGAGTAAGGGCCGCTGCCCGTGAGTGGATCAACCACGTCCGGGAACAAAGTGGCCGCCGTTCCGGCCCATAGCTTGTCACGTTCACGACCTGGGAGGTCAGACTGATGCAAACCAAAGAAGAAACAAAACTCGAACAGCAGGCACCGGAAGGTGGTAGCCCGGCCTCGGCGCCGGCGACTGAGGCCCCTGCTTCTCCGGCCAAAAAAGCAAGCAAGAAGAAGGCCTCCAAGAAGAAGGCTTCCAAGAAGAAGGCTTCCAAGAAGAAGGCTTCCAAGAAGAAGGCTTCCAAGAAGAAGGCTTCCAAGAAGAAGGCTTCCAAGAAGAAGGCCTCCAAGAAGAAGGCTTCCAAGAAGAAGGCCTCCAAGAAGAAGGCCTCCAAGAAGAAGGCCTCCAAGAAGAAGGCCTCCAAGAAGAAGGCCTCCAAGAAGAAGGCCTCCAAGAAGAAAACGTCTAAAAAGAAGGCTTCCAAAAAGAAGGCTTCCAAGAAGCGAGGCAAGAAGCGAGGCAAGAAGAAGGCTTCAGCCAAAAGCCTGGCTGACCCGATGACCCGCGTGCTGGCAGCGGCTGAAGAACTGCGTGATGCCTTGCAGGATATGGCTTCGCATGAATTTTCTCATCGCCGTGGTGCGGTGGAGGATCTGCGAGACGCCGCGCGCGCAAGATTTTCCGATCTTGAGGCCGCCGCGCAAAGCAGCCTGGCCCGCTTGACCGGGAAAGGTTGATCAAAGCGAACGGTGACGCGGGAAGGGCTCGGTCTCTTCCCGTCGTCAAGGTCAGCGAGGGTCAAGCACGGCTGATTGATGCCTTTCTGGATGCTGTCTGGGCTGAGCGAGGTCTGGCGCAAGCAACCCTCGGAGCCTATCGCGAAGACCTGTTGAAGCTGGCTGGCGCGCTGTCGGTTGGTTGGTCTGAAGCCAGCCGTGAGCAGGTTCTGGCCTACCTTGGGCATCGCCTGAGACGGGGCGACTCCGTGGCCAGCGTCAGTCGAGGTGTTTCATGCTATCGCCAGTTCTTCGGCTGGGCGCACCGTCACGGATACATTGATATCAACCTGATGGTCGATATCGACAGCCCGCGGCGTTCCCACAGACTGCCTGGCGTGCTGTCGGGTGCCCAGGTCACGGTTCTGCTTGCTCAGCCTGATGTGAGTAATCCCCTGGGGCTGCGCGACCGGGCCATTCTGGAGACGCTGTACGCCTCGGGTATCCGGGTCAGTGAGCTGACAAACATGACCTTGTCAGCCGTCAACCTGTCCCGTGGCGTTATTCGAGTCCTTGGGAAAGGGGGCCGGGAGCGTCTTGTTCCGTTGGGGGAGGTTGCCATAGAAGCATTGACTGATTGGATCAAGAACGGTCGGGGCCGCTTGCATCCGAAGGGGGATGAGGTATTCATCTCGCGCAGTGGCCGGGCGCTCACGCGCGCTGCGGTCTGGCAGCGGATCCGACTCTACGCGGTCGGCGCCGGCATCACCGAACGCGTTTATCCTCACATGTTGCGTCATTCCTTCGCCACTCATTTACTTGATCATGGCGCTGATTTGAGAGTTGTGCAGATGCTGCTGGGGCATGTGGACCTCGGGACGACACAGATTTACACGCATGTATCCAGAGCCCGGCTGCAGGAGCTGTACACGAGCCACCATCCGCGCGGGTGATGAAACTTGTCGACAGCGGTGCGTTCCAAGCTCGTATCACAGCTGGTCGCTGGGTAGGCAAGGCCGCTTTTTTACTTTGATCGTTCCCTGATAACTAAGGAGTTTTTGATGAAACCGCTTTTTCGCTCGATCTCACTGATGGTGGGTGCAACTGCCCTGTTGCTTGCTTCCACGGTCGTTTGGGCATCAGATTTCGACGCCATAGAGAAGCGGCTTGCCGAGCTTGTGCCCGATGTGAGTCAGATCGTGATTGCCGAGACGCCCTTGTCTGGCATCATGCAGGTGCGCATTGGCGGCGATATTCTCTACATGAGCGAAGATGGCCGATTCCTGTTTCAGGGCCGGGTGATCGACCTGGAGACTCAGACCGATCTAACCGATGCCGCCATGTCGGTTTTGCGCAGAGAGCAACTGGCCGATCTGGATAGCAGCGATTTTGTCAGCTTCGGTAATGGTGACGCCGCATTTGACGTCCTTGTTTTTACCGATCCGGATTGTGGCTACTGCCGACGCCTGCATGAACAGATGGACGAATACGAAGCCGCAGGTATCCGGGTGAACTATGTTGCATTCCCGCGTGCCGGTGTCGGTTCTCAAACCTATGACAAGATGGTTTCGGTCTGGTGTGCCGACGACCGTCAGGCCGCCATGGATGTGGCCAAGGCGGGCAGAACGCCGCCACCGGCATCCTGCGACAACCCGGTCCAGGCGCAATACGAGCTTGGCAAGTCGCTGGGTGTAACCGGTACCCCGTCGATCATGACCTTCAGTGGCGACATCATCCCCGGCTATGTGCCGCCAGCCCAGTTGCGGGAACGCCTGGTCATGCTGTCAAACAATCGCGGGAATTGAAAAGACACCGTCGCCGACAGCCGCGGCCTTGCCGCAGGCTGTCGGCACCGGATCAAGCGTGTCCGAGCGGGTCAGGTCGCCTATAATTGCGCCCCTGATTCAGGATTGACCCAAAGGCGCAAAAATCATGTTTCTTCTTGGGAAACGGTCTTTGCCGGTGTTCCGGCTGCACCAGCTTGCTGAAGATATTGCGCGAATCGAGGGTGTCAGACTTTCGGTCCAGGCGCATGACCTGATCCTTCTCGACAGCAAGCGCGCGCCCACCGAAGAAGAACTTGCACGACTCCAGGCGCTGCTTCATGCGCGCCCGTGGCAGCAGTCCGAAGGTGGGCCGCAACACCGGCTGGTCTTGCCACGGCCGGGTTCACGCACCCCCTGGGCTACGAAGGCATCCGACATCATTGGCCGCTGCGGTCTGAAAGATTTCGCCCGGGTCGAGCGGGCCACCCTGATGACTTTCAGTCCGTTGCCGACCCGCGATTTTTCCAGGCAGTCCCTTGATCAGTTGTACGACCGCATGACCCAGGTGATCCTGCCTGCAGATGCCGACTTGAGCCAATGGTTCGAGGATCACCCGCCAGCGCCGCTGGGCGTCATCGAGCTTGGTGATGATGCCGCTGCCCGGCTGGGGAAGGTCAATCGTGAGCTTGGCCTGGCGCTGAGCGAAGGCGAAATCGATTATCTGGTAGACGCTTACGTCGCCATGGGTCGCGACCCGACCGATGCCGAATTGATGATGTTCGCCCAGGCCAATTCGGAACATTGTCGTCACAAGATCTTCAATGCCAGTTGGGAAGTCGATGGCCAGCCGCGCGAACATTCCCTGTTCAAACTCATCCGCTTGACCCACGCTGCCACGCCCCAGGGCACGCTGGTGGCCTACGATGACAATGCCGCGGTCATGGAAGGCTTCAGCGGCAGTTTTCTTGTTGCCTCGGCCGACGATCCATCCTATCGCCTGGAATCCGGCGGCATTCATATCCAGATCAAGGTCGAAACCCACAACCATCCGACCGCCATTTCTCCACACCCGGGTGCGGCCACCGGCGCAGGCGGTGAGATTCGTGACGAGAGCGCAACCGGAAGAGGCGCCCGGCCAGTTGCCGCGCTGACCGGTTTCTCCGTTTCGGATCTTCGGATTCCCGGTCATGTTCAACCCTGGGAGACGGCGCCGGCGTCCCCGTCCCGTCTGGCAAGCGCTTCGCGCATCATGTTGGAAGGCCCGATTGGGGCGGCGCGCTACAACAACGAATTCGGCCGCCCGGCCCTGTTGGGGTATTTCCGAAGTTTCAGTGCCCGAATTGACGGTCAGCTATGGGGCTATCACAAGCCGATCATGATCGCCGGCGGCAGCGGCATGATTGCCGAGGGCCAGACCCACAAGTTGCCTCTGAAGGATGGCGATCGGGTGATTGTGCTCGGTGGCCCGGCGATGCTGATTGGTCTGGGCGGCGGGGCCGCTTCCTCGATGACGTCGGGTCAGTCGGATGAAGATCTCGATTACGCCTCGGTTCAACGTGGCAATCCGGAAATGCAGCGACGGTGCCAGGAGGTGATCGACCGCTGCTGGATGCAGGGTGCGAACAACCCGATCAAATCGATTCATGACGTGGGCGCTGGCGGTCTTTCCAATGCCATCCCTGAGTTGCTCCATGATGGCGGTGTCGGTGGCGTCCTGAACCTGCGCGCGATTCCGAGCGCTGATTCGGGTCTGTCGCCGATGGCCATCTGGTGCAATGAGTCGCAGGAGCGCTACGTGCTGGCGGTTGCCCCCCGGGATCTGGAAAGATTTGCCCGGCTGTGCGAGCGCGAGCGCTGCCCCTGGGCCGACCTCGGGCCGGCCACGGTCGAAGGTCGCTTGCGTCTGGATGATCCGCTCAGCGATCAGCCGGTGGTGGACATGGATTTACAAACCCTGCTGGGGAGGCCGCCGAGCATGCATCGGCAGGCGCACACCCATGCCGTTGCCTTGCCGGCCGATACACTTGCCGACATCGAACTTGACCGTGCCCTCGACCGCGTCCTGGCCCTGCCGACCGTCGGCAGCAAGCAGTTTCTGATCACGATCGGGGATCGCAGCGTTGGCGGCCTGTCGGTCCGTGACCAGATGGTCGGGCCCTACCAGGTGCCAGTGGCCGATTGCGCGATCACCCTCAGTGATTATGAACACGATGCCGGCACGGCCATGGCGATGGGTGAGCGCACGCCGTTGGCCATTCACGATCCGGCCGCCGCCGCGCGGATGTCGGTTGCAGAAGTGCTGACCAACCTGGCCGGCGCGGAAGTCAGTGGCCTGGACCGGATCAAACTGTCAGCCAACTGGATGGCCGCGGCTGGCGCCAAGGGCCAGGATGCGGCTTTGCGTCAGGCGGTTGAGGCGGTCAGCGAATTCTGTCAGGCACTCGAGCTGGCCATCCCCGTAGGCAAGGATTCGTTGTCCATGCAAACGGTCTGGAATGATGGCGAGGGCGAGCAACGCATGATTGCACCCGTCTCTCTGATTGTTTCGGGCTTTGTGCCGGTGCCAGATGTTCGCCGGCATGTCACCCCGGCACTGCGCACCGATGCCGGGAAAACGGAATTGCTGCTGGTCCACGCCGGGGCTTGCCGGCTGGGTCAGTCCGCACTGGCCCAGGTGTTCGAGCGTGACCTGGGGGCGGTGCCGGACGTTGACGACCCGGCCTGGCTCAAGGCCTTGTTTCTGACCACCCAGGCACTGCTGCGCGACGACCGGATTCTCGCCTGTCATGACCGCTCCGACGGCGGCTTGCTGGTCACCGTGCTGGAAATGGCGCTGGCGGGTCACTGTGGCGTGTCCCTGGACGTCGAAAAGTCAGACGATACAACGCTTCAGGTTCTGTTCAACGAGGAACCGGGATTGGTGCTTCAGGTCCGGGCCGAAGACGTGGACGAAGTCCGCCGTGCGTTTGTCAGTGCTGATTCAGGCTTGCGCGTGGATCATGTAGGCCAGCCCCGCCAGTCCGATTCACTGGTCATCAATCAGGCCAACGGCAACCGACTGGAACGTCCGATGGCTGATCTTGCCACTGCCTGGGCGCAAACCAGCTACCGGATGCAGCGACTGCGCGACAACCCCGAATGCGCCGACGAAGAAGCAGCCGTGCTTGCCGACTGGACACGACCCGGACTTGCGCCGCACCTGACGTTCGATCCTTCGGACGTGCCCGTGTTCAACCGCGGGGCACCACCGCGGGTTGCCATCCTGCGCGAGCAAGGCGTCAATGGTCAGCGCGAGATGGCCCGCGGCTTCATGGCGGCTGGGTTTGAGGCGGTCGATGTCCACATGAGCGATCTGGAATCCGGTCGGGTGACCCTGGACAATTTCCAGGGCCTGGCCGCCTGTGGCGGGTTCTCCTTTGGTGATGTGCTCGGTGCCGGTCAGGGTTGGGCGCGATCGATTCTGTTCAACGAGCGGCTGGCCGAGCAGTTTCAAGCCTTTTTTCATGATCCCGGCCGCTTCGCGCTCGGCGTGTGCAACGGCTGTCAGATGATGGCCTCGTTGCAATCGATCATTCCCGGCACCCAGTCGTGGCCGGTTTTCACCCACAATCGGTCACGCCAGTTCGAGGCGCGTCTGAACCTGGTGCAGATCGAGCCGTCGCCGTCGATCCTGTTGACCGGTATGGCCGGTTCACGCCTGCCGGTGGTAACCGCCCATGGCGAGGGCCGCGCGGTTTTCGAGTCCGGGCAGGTGGCCAATAACGCCGTCGCGATTCGCTATGTCGATTCTTCAGGCGGCCCGGCCCAGCGTTATCCGGCCAATCCCAATGGCTCGCCTGATGGCATTACCGGCTTGTGTAACAGCGATGGCCGTGTGACCATTCTCATGCCGCACCCGGAGCGATTGCTGCGCACGGTCAACTTTTCGTGGGCGCCGGCCGACTGGCCTGAGCAGTCCCCCTGGATGAGGCTATTTTTCAACGCACGGCGCTGGCTCGCATGATGAAGACGGGCCGGCAAGACGAGGGTAAACATGGACAAGCACGAGCCTGACGAACCAGGGCGGGAGAAGGTCGACGCGGAGAAGGTTGAGGCAGAGAAGGTCGATGCGGAGAAGGTCGAAGCAGACCAGGCCGAAGTAGACCAGTCCGATTCCGACAAGGGCAACCCGATCAAGGAAATGTTTCTGCTGGCGGCGCTGTACCTGCCACTGGGATTTTTTCTCTGGTTCTTCGCCGCCGATCTGCTGATGGTCCCGTCCCGTCTCCTGTCAGAGGCCCTGTTGGTTGGCTTCTTTCCCGATATTTTCCGGCACATCTTCCAGGACGGTTTCGTCTTCGAATTGCAGGCCCATATGGAAGTGCGCAATCCTGAGACCGGGCAGATGATGCCGCTGACCTGGGCCGTCAATCCCATGATCTATGCCTGGGGCATGGCGCTGCTGTTCGGCCTGATCATGGCGACTCCGTTGACGGTGAAGCGCCGGTTGCTGCAAATGCTGATCGGTTTCGTCGTGATCACCCTGGTGACCACCTGGGGGGTTTTCTGGGAATCGTGGCGGGATCTGGCCTTTCTGTTCGGGCCCGAGGTAGGCGCCCTGGTTGACACCACCGCGCTGACGCCAACGATGATCGCGCTGTTTTACCAGCTCGGCTATCTGATGTTTCCGGCGGTCATACCCGTGGCGACCTGGATCCTCATGAACCGGGACTTTATCGAGCGTGAAGTGGTGCGCCATCGCCGGGTGAACTGAACCGGCCCGTCAGCTGTCTGTTTATCGTACGGTGGGATACACCACTTAGGCGGCTGCCGTCATGAATCGCTGTGATCAATCGCCGTTATAATCGCGAGGCTTATGGAAACCCAATCAATTACTGCCGCTGACGATTCCGGCCTGCTGCCGAGCATCGGTGAGCACCTGGAAGACCAGGCCGCTGAACTGTGCCGCCTCATGGTGGAACAGGGCCGGCTTCGCCAGGAAGATCTCAACCGCGCACGCGCCTACCGAGAGCAACACGGCGGTAACCTGCTGACCCTGCTGGTTCGGCTCGGGCTGGTCTCTGAACGCGATCTGGCCAGGGCGCAGTCCGAACTGCTCGATATCGAGCTGATCAGCGACAAGGAATATCCCGAAGACGGACCGGAATGCGAAGACATCTCGGTCCGCTACATGAAACAGCAACACCTGGTGCCGATCCGGATCTCGGAGACGGAGATCGAGGTGGTGATGGTCAATCCTCACGATCAATTTGCACTCAAGGCCATCAACATGGCTACCGGTCTGAATGTCGTGGCCAAGGTGGGTGTGACTTCTGAAATCGACAACACCATCGAGCGCTACTTCGGTGGGGGCCGCAGTGCCATGGGTCAGATCGCCGAAACGCTGGGTTCTGACGGCGAGACCGAGGACGAGGAAGACGTCGAGCACCTGCGTGACCTGGCTTCCGAGGCGCCGGTGATTCGGCTGGTCAACCTGTTGCTGCAGCGCGCCGTCGAATCGCGCGCTTCCGATATCCACATCGAACCGTTCGAGAACCGGCTCAAGGTCCGCTACCGGATCGACGGCGTGTTGCAGGAAGTTGAGGCACCGCCTTCGCGCTCGACCGCGGCGGTGATTTCGCGGGTCAAGATCATGGCCAAGCTCAATATCGCCGAGCGCCGACTGCCACAGGATGGCCGCATCATGCACCGGGTTGGCGGCAAGGAACTTGACCTGCGTGTATCCACCGTGCCCACCGCCCATGGTGAAAGCGTGGTCATGCGTATTCTTGACCGTGAAGCCGTCGTGCTCGATTTTTCCAGTCTCGGGTTCGCCGAGGATTCACGCAAGACCTTCATCAAGGCCCTGGAAATGCCGCACGGCATCATCCTGGTCACCGGCCCGACCGGTTCGGGCAAGACCACCACGCTCTATACCGCCCTGAGTCAGCTCAACACGTCCGAGCGCAAGATCATCACGGTCGAAGACCCGATTGAATACCAGATCGAAGGGATCAACCAGATCCAGGCCAAGGCCTCGATCGGGCTCGATTTTGCCGGCGCATTGCGCTCGATCGTTCGCCAGGATCCCGACGTCATCATGATCGGGGAAATGCGCGACCTGGAAACCGCGCGCATCGCCATCCAGTCGGCGCTGACCGGTCACCTGGTGCTCTCGACCCTGCATACCAATGATGCCGCCGGCGGCATCACCCGAATGCTCGACATGGGCGTGGAAGATTACCTGCTGACTTCAACGGTCAATGCGATGATGGCCCAGCGGCTGGTCCGGCGCCTGGACCCGCTGACACGCAAGCCTTACAAGGTCTTGCCGGAAATGGTCCATGAACTGGGACTGGACAAGTTCACCGATGCCGACCCGATCGAGCTTTACCATCCCGGCACTTCCGAGGTTTGCCCCACCGGCTATCGTGGTCGGACCGGTATTCACGAAATTCTGCTGTTGTCCGACGAGATTCGCCGCATGGTGATGAAACACAAGACATCGGGCGAAATCGAACGCCAGGCACGCGATGAAGGCATGCGCACCATGTACGAAGACGGCTTGATCAAGGCCCTGCAGGGTGAGACTTCGGCCGAAGAGGTGCTGCGTGTGACCCAGGATGCGTAACAGCGGGGACGACCATGCCGCTGTTTGAATACAAGGCAGTTGCTCCCGGCGGTGAAACCCTGACCGGGGAAATGGACGCCCCTTCCTCGGATCTGGTCATCGCTCGCTTGCAGGAAGCCGGCAACATTCCGGTTTCTGCCAGGGAAGTGGGCGCGGGTTTCCGGCTGGAAACGCTGTTTCGCGGACGGCGGGGTCTGTCGCAGCGCGAGATCGGCGACATGACCCAGCAATTATCCACCTTGCTTGGCGCCGGCCTGCCCCTGGACCGTTCGCTGGGAATCCTTTCCGATCTGTCGGAGAACGACCGGGTCAAGGACCTGGTCGACAAGGTCCGGAATCACGTACGGGAAGGGGGTTCCCTGTCGGAAGGGCTGGAGGCGCGCCATGGCGTGTTCTCGCGTTTCTATATCAACATGGTGCGTGCTGGCGAAATCGGTGGCTCGCTGGACCAGACGCTGGCCCGCATGGCCGAGTACCTGGAGCGGGCCAAGGAGTTGAAGGATGGCGTGGTCTCGGCGCTGATCTATCCGGCGCTGCTGGTGGTGCTGGCTGTCGCCTCGCTGATCCTGTTGATGGTCTATGTCATCCCGCAGTTCACGCCCATGTTCGAGGATTTCGGCGGCGACCTGCCGATGTTGACCCGGATTGTGGTCGGGGCCGGCGATGTGCTGCAGAATTTCTGGTGGGGCCTGATCGGCATCACCGTGGTGATCGTCCTGTGGTTTCGCATGCAACTGGCCAGGCCGGCGTCGCGGCGAGTGTGGGACGCCCGTTTTTTGCGCATGAAATGGGTTGGTGACATCATCGCCAAGATCGAAACCGCGCGCCTGAGTCGAACAACCGGCACCCTCCTGGTCAACGGGGTGCCGCTGCTGTCGGCACTTTCGATCGCCAAGAATGTCATGAGTAATACCGTATTGGCCGATGACGTGGCCGATGCGGCCAAACAGGTCAAGACCGGCACGCCATTGGCCCGTGCACTGGCCAGCAATGGAAATTTCCCCAGACTGGCCCTGCAAATGGTCAATGTGGGTGAAGAAACCGGCAAGCTCGACGATATGTTATTGAAGGTTGCCGACACCTACGACCGCGAAGTGCGAGTCACGATTGACCGCCTGATGGCCATGCTGGTGCCGGTTCTTACCCTGGGGCTGGCGTTTCTGATCGGCACGATCGTCATGTCGGTGCTGATGGCGATTCTGAGCATCAATGAACTGGTTGCTTGATAACTGAATGCTTCCTTCGAAGAGGCATGGGATGGAGAAAGTAGAGATGAAAATGGTTAAATCCGCACAAGGCTTCTCGCTGATTGAACTGCTGGTGGTGCTTGTGATCCTGGGTCTGATTGCCGGCCTGGTTGTGCCCAATATCATGCAGCGTGGCGAAGATGCCAAGGCGCGGGCGGCCAAGGCCGAGATTCAGCGTCTGTCGATGGCGGTTGACGAGTTCTACCTGGACTCAGGCCGTCCGCCACGGGAATTGCGTGAACTGGTCGACCGACCGGCCAACGCCAGTAACTGGAACGGACCGTACGTCAACCAATCCAATCTGAACGATCCCTGGGGCTATCCCTATGTCTACCGTTATCCCGGTCAGCATCGGACCTATGACATCTTTTCCAACGGCGCCGATGGGTCGCCGGGTGGCGAAGGGGTCAACCGCCCTGTAACAAACTGGGATTGAATCGCGGTTCCGCATGAACCGGCTATCGCGCCAGGGCAAGGACTTGCGAACGACGTGCTTCGCAGCGGCGCATGAGAAGTTCAGCCGGAAATTCAGCCGGCAAGGCGGTTTCAGCCTGATCGAGTTGATGGTGGTCATGGTGCTGGTCGTCTTGTTGATGGCGGTGGTCGGCGTCTCGGTCAGTCGCTCGGTTTCGGGTGCCGAGATTCGCAATGCGGCCACCGAGTTGACCGCCGGGCTTCGTCACACGCGTGGCCAGGCCATCATCAGGCGCGAACAGCAAGTTTTCATGGTTGATGCCAATGCCCGAACCTGGCAGGCCGCTGGCGGTGATCCGGTCCAGTTGCCGGAAGGTCTCGACATCACGATCAACACGGCCCGATCCGAGCTGACCGGGGAAAGAGCAGCCGGGATCCGGTTTTATCCCGATGGCGCCTCGACCGGCGGCAGCGTCGTGTTGAGCATCGATCAGCGCGAATGGCGCATCACCATTGGCTGGCTCACCGGAGAGATCTCGATTGATCGGGATCGGCAGCCATGACAGGGCGCACCTTGCACCGTCGTCCGGGTTTCGCCGCGCGGCACGCCGGCGGCTTTACCCTGATTGAAGTCATGGCGGCATTCGCTGTTTTTGCTCTGCTGTTTGGCGTCATCCTGCAGGTGCTTTCAACCTCGATGAGCAACACGCGCCGGGCCGGCGATTTTACCCAGGCGGCGTTGTGGGCCCAATCCAGGCTCGACGTTGCCGGACTGGAGCAAATGCTGGAACCCGGTCGTACCTCCGGTCGCTTCGATGACCGCTATTCCTGGACCATGGAAGTTGAAGAAGCGATGGTTTTCGACGAGCGTGGACTCGATGTTTTCGATTTGCCGGTCGCGCTGTATGCCGTGACCCTGACGGTCAACTGGGGCGAAGACAATCGTCGGGAGGCGGTGTTTCGGACCTTGCGCAGCGTCGACGTGCACTGGGAAGAGCGTCAGCGGGCGGGCCTGCAATGAGATCGACTGCCATCATGACCCGCCACCGGGGCTTCACCCTGATCGAAGTGCTGCTTGCCATTACCCTGGTGGGAATGATCATGGCCCTGGCCTACGGTGGCCTCCGTGCCAGCGTCCGGGCGGCCGCCTCGGGCGAAGCGTTGATCGAGGAGACCAATCGCCTGCGCATCACCCACCAGTTCGTCCGGCGTCAGCTCAGCCTGGCCCAGGCGCTAATTATCGAAGAGGCGGACGAAGACGGTGTCCAGATCCGGTTTCTGGGAGATCGTGACCGCGTGCGTTTCGTCGCGCCCATGCCTGGCTACCTGAGCTACGGCGGACCCTACGTTCAGCAATTGAGCCTGGAACGCGGTGCCAACGGCATGGAACTGGTCTATTACTACGCCATGCTCAATGGCTATGAACCCGGCGAAATCGAGCTTTCACAGGGCCTCGTCCTGATGGACGGCCTGCGCAGCGGCTCGTTCATCTTTCTCGATATGGACGAGGAGGAACAGTCAACGTTCTGGGCTGACTTCTGGGAAGACGTCGACCGGGTACCGCTGGCCGTGGCGCTTGAAATCGACATGGACCGGGTCAATGGCCTGACCTGGCCTGACATGGTCGCGCCGGTGATGATGGACTCGGCATCCCGTGCACCCCAGCGACGAGAGATTCGGCGCGCCTCCGACCTGCTCGTGCCGCAAAGCCGCGGCCGGGACCGACGCTGATGGGTCGGTCTTTTCGTCAGCGCGGCGTTGCCCTGGTCATTGTGCTCTGGGTGCTGGTCCTGTTGACCATCGTTGTTGGCGTCTACGCCGTTCTGTCGCGGACGGAGACTCTGCAGGCCCGGTTCCTGTTTGATGTCACCGAGGCCCGATATGCAGCCGAGGCCGGCCTGCATCGGGCCGTGTTTGAAATGCGAAATCCCGACATTGAAACCCGGTGGGTTGCCGACGGGCGCGCTTATTTTGTTGAATTCGGCGATGCGGTAATCGAAATACGGGTTCGGAACGAGTCCGGTAAAATCGACCTGAATCGCGCCGGGCCGGAACTTTTGACCGAATTGTTCCTCTCACGCGGTGTCGATGAAATGCAGGCCTTGCATCTGGCCGACACGATTGAAGACTGGCGTGACGGAGATGACTTGCCCCGCCTCTATGGCGCCGAGATCGATGATTACCTTGCCGCAGGCTATCCTTACGGGCCTGCCAATCAGAACTTCCAGTCCATTGACGAGTTGCAGCAGGTCATGGGCATGACCTGGGAGTTGTTTCAGCAATTGGAAGATTTGCTGACCGTGCACGGCCGCGGCGGCCAGATCAATCCGGCATTCGCCTCTGCGGAGGTCCTGGCGCTGCTGCCCGACATGGATTATGAGAGCGCCCGCGCCTTTGTTGCGGAACGTGAAATGCACCATCCGTCCGATCAGACTGCGCTGATTATGCCGAATGGACAGGTCGTGAGCTTGCAAGGCAGCGGGGGTACCTTTAGCATTCGCTCGCGAGCCACGCTGGACAACGGTGCCTGGAGCCAGCTTGAGGCTACGGTCAATCTTGGAACGGACACTCGCGGACGCCCATTTCGGGTGCTTCGCTGGCGCGAAAATGTTGAGGATCGATGATACTGAACACCGTCAATGAGTACTGGAGCAGCGTTGCTGCCCGCTATCGCGCCAGCCCGGTACCGGGATTCCTGGACTGGTGGGGGCGCGAGCTTTCCGGCCTGGCACCATCCTCCTTCCGCGAGCGACTTGTGCCGCCGCGTCCGGCCCTGTGGCTGGTCACCGAGCCTGATTCCACTGACTTTACCGTGTGGAAGGGGGGCGAGAATCCGGAGCGTCGCGACACTTTCCGGTCAGATGAAGACGCCCAACTGTTGCGCGATCGCTGGCTCGAACTACTCAACGACTTTGAAGACGGCAGTCCCGAGGTTCGCCTTTGCCTGCCGGCCGAGGATGTGCTCGAGTGCCCGGTCGAACTGCCGTTGGCGGTTGAATCCAACCTGTCGGCCGCACTCGGTTATCAGCTTGATCAACTGACGCCATTCAAGTCGTCGCAGGTTTACCACGATTACCATATTGCCCGGCGCGACACCGAGCACGGGCGTCTGGAGCTGGACCTTCGGCTGGTGCCAGTCAGTCGCATGCAGGCCATCCGCGAGCGGCTGGCGGCAATCGGTATCCGACCCCATGTCATCGATACCCTGACCGATGACGGCAACGGGCCGGATTGCGAAGGATTCAACCTGATGCCCGAAGCCGAGCGCCCGCATTATGTCTATGCGCGTGCCCGGCTCAACTGGATACTGGCCGGTGTTGCGGCCGTCGTCCTGGCCCTGGTGATGGCCCAGTCCCTGTACTTGCGTGGCCAGACCGCCGAACGTCTGCAGAACGAGGTTGCTGCCTTGCGTCAGGAAGCCGAGGCGGTCATGGACCTGCAGCGCCAGCTTGAAGATGCTTTGGCCGCGGCCAATTTCCTGGCTGAGCGGCGTCGCCTGCAGCCGGTCATCATCCAGGTCCTCGACGAGATTTCACGCATTCTGCCGGATGACATCTGGCTCCAGCAGATGCAGGTGCGCGGCGACGAGGTAACAATGATGGGTTTGGCCGAAGGTTCGCAGCGCCTGATCGAGTTGATCAACGACTCCCCCTTGCTCGGCGATGCCGAATTTCGCGGGGCAATCAACATTGACCCGGCCACCGGCCAGGAGCGCTTCAACGCCCGTGCCACGATCAACCGCAGGGAGGTGCCAAATGCAGTTGCTGCCGGCACGCGAGAATAACAAGCCACTGGCCATCGGCCTGTTGCTGATCGCAGCATTGCTGGTTTACCTGGTGGGCTTTCACTGGTTTTTTGCCCGCCACGCACAAATCGGCCAGGAAATCAGCCAGCTCGAGGACCAGGTTGCCCGCTTCAAGACCGCGGCGGCCCGGCGACCGCAGCTGGAAGAGCGTCTGGATGAATTGCGCGTCGATCGCCTCGACAGCGCCCTGTTTCTGTCGCAGTCCAACTTCAATACTGCGGCCGCGGCACTGGTCCGTCGTCTGCGCGACACCATCAACGCCGAGGCCGAGCAGACCGACTGGTGCACCGTGACCGCGACCCAGAACCGACCTGATTCGGATCCCGAACGATTCGAGCAGGTCACGGTCAACGTGCGCATGAATTGCCCGCTGCCGGATCTGGTTCGAATCCTCTACGACCTGGAAAACAGCGTACCGCTGATCTTCGTTGACAACCTGCTGGTGAACCAGCGTATCACCGCCGATCGCCGCAATCGGCGCGGCGGTGTCGAAGCCTATGGTCAGCTTGATGTTCGTTTCGATATGTATGGTTTTCTCACCGAGCGCGGAGCACAGGGCCAATGAGTGGATTACTGGATACCCGGCGCAACCTGCTGACGGCCTTGCTGATCGGTTGCATTGGCCTGCTGGCGGTAGGCGCGCTGGGTCAGGCCGCACTGATGGGCCGGGTCAACGTCGACCGCATCCCGATGAGTGGCCAGGTGGGGATCGGCGACAGCCGGGTCAATGCACCCGATACCGGCCTGGCCGACTTTGATGAATACGATGCAATTGTCACTCGTCCGGTGTTTTTCTCCGATCGACGGCTGCCGGTCGTCGAGGTGGTCGAAGTCGATGACGACCTGCCGCCGCCTGATGAGCAACTCGCGGATAAGGTGGAAGACCTGCGCGCTCGAATCGCAGGCATCATCATCACACCGGATCTGCGCATGGCCATGGTCCGTGATGAAAAGACGAACCGAACCGTCAGCCTGCGCGAGGGCATGAGCCTGGAGGGTGAACAGGCCGCCTGGAAGCTGGATTCCATTTCCCCGCGGATGGTCAGCTTTGTCTCGGTGGATGGTCGCAATTCCGAACTCGAGCTGAAAGTCAATACCGCGGGCCTGACAGCCGGCTCGCCCGGCAGGATTCTGACCCCGATCAACCGCCGAGAAGCCGCGGCCGGTGAGCCGGCGACAGACCAGGAGGCCGAAGAACAAAGAGCTGAAACCGGCGAGACAGCGCCAACACGTGAAGAAACCGATGCCCGGGCCCGTGCCGAAGAGGTGCGCCGAAGAGTTGCCGAACGGCGGGCCGAGTTGCGCGCCGAGGCCGAGCGCCGCGCCCAGCAACAACAACAAAGACGACAGGATTAATTGATGATTCAATCACATCAGTCTGCCACCGCAAGGTGGTTTAGCCGACTCGCGCTCAGCCTGGCAATGGCCTGCCTTCTGGCAGCCTGCGGGGCGATGCACGAGCGGCCCTCGGATCTGGATCGCGCGCCAAGTGGACTTGATCCATCGACCCGTCATGACAGTGGCGAGATCAGGCTGGGCGAAGACGACGAGGCCGATGAGGCAGATGCGTTTGAACAGACCGAGATCTATCGCGGCACCGGTGTGTTTATCGACCAGAGCGCCATGCGGGACCGTGCCGCTCCGCCGGACGAAGATGGCGAGATCACGCTCAACTTCGAAGGGCAGGGGATCCAGGAAGTGGTCAACGCCATTCTCGGACACATGTTCCAGGAAAACTATGTCATCTCGCCGGGGGTCAGCGGTGAAGTCACGTTTTCCACCGCCCGCCCGCTGCGTCGTGACCAGGTCATGCCAGTGCTGGAAATGCTGTTGCGCTGGAATGGCGCCACTCTGATCTGGCGCGAAGGCCAGTATCATGTCATCCCGATTGCCGAAGCGGTGCGCGGCAATCTCGTTCCGCGCTTCGATTCGGATTCACGCGGCGTGGGCTATGAAGTCATGGTGATCCCGCTTGAATACATCTCGCCGGCCAAGATGGCCGAGATCCTGGTTCCCTACGCCCGTGAAGACGGGGTATTCAATGCCGACAACGCACGCGGCCTGCTGTTCCTTGCCGGTACGCGCTACGAACTGCAGAACTATCTGCAGATTGTCCAGACTTTCGACGTCGACTGGCTGGCCGGCATGTCCATCGGCATGTTCAGTCTCACCCGGATCGAGGTCAACGAGTTGCTGCCGGAGCTCGAAGCGGTGTTCGGCGAGCAGGGAGAGACCCCACTGGCCGGCATGTTCAGGTTTGTTCCGCTGGAGCGGCTGAACGCAATAATGGTCATCACGCCGAGCGAGCACTATCTGCAGGAGGCCGAAAAATGGATTCGGCGGCTGGATCGATCCAGCCCCGAGGCAGGCGCCCGCTTGTATGTTTACCGGGTCAAGAACCTGGAGGCCGACATACTGGCTGGCTACCTAGGTGATCTGTTCGGGACCGGCGGCCAGCGCCAGCGGCCCCGCGAGCAGCGCGGCGGGCTTGCGCCGGGAATGGAGCCGGCCACGGTGTCAAGCGTGAGCGAGTTCCAGCGCACTCGGGCCCAGGAAGGGCAGCAGCAACAGCGCGCCACCGAAGGCGGAATGCAGCTTGGGGAGGATGGTGACGTCAGGATCACGGCGGTGCAGGAAACCAATTCGCTGCTGATCCAGGCCTCGCCGAGTCAGTACGATGCCATTCTGTCGGCCATTCAGCGGCTGGATGAAGAGCCACTACAAGTTTTGATCGAGGCTCAGGTGCTGGTCGTAGAGCTCAACGACGAGCTGCGCTACGGGGTCAATTGGTTTATCAGCAACCAGTGGCCAGGTAGTGGCACGGCCACTGGTGCGACGGCTTCTAACGCCAGGGAGTCGCGGGCCCGGCGGCTTCTGGGAGACAATGGCGGCGACAACGGCGGAAATAACGGCGGCAATAACGGCGGCAATAACGGTAACACTGACCCGCCGCCGGTTGGACGTTCCCGCGCCACAGATTCGGCCGAGTTGGGGGGGGGCGGCTTTTTGACGACAGTGACGCGCCGGGCGGTGGGTCGAACATTCGTGACCGCAACGATTGATGCGCTGGAGGCGGTCTCGGATGTTCGAACCATTTCCTCGCCCTCGCTGATGGTGCGGAACAACTCACAGGCCTCCATCAACGTTGGTGAGCAGATTCCCGTGCAGTCCACCCGTTTCGTAGGCGGTGGCACAATCGGTGATGGGGCCAGCACCATTGGTAACGTGCAGTTTATCAACACCGGCACCATTCTCGACGTCACGCCGCGGGTCAATCCCGGCGGCTTGGTCTATTTGCAGATACGTCAAGAAGTTTCATCCCGCGGCGCATCACCTGGCGTTGGCGGCAACCCGATCGTCAACACCCGGCACATCAGCACGGAAGTCGCGGTGCAATCCGGGCAGACGATCATTCTCGGCGGTCTGATCGCTGAAACGACCAATGATGAACGCTCGGGCGTTCCGTATCTGCAGCGTATACCAGGCATAGGCGCCTTGTTTCGCAGCACAGTCAAGGGCATCAGCCGGACCGAGACCGTCGTGCTGATCACGCCAACCGTGGTGGACTCCACCGACCGTCTGCGTGAAGTCTCCGATGAATTCCGCCGCAAGTTCCGTGGTCTGGAGCCCCTGGGCAGTTTCGACAACTGACAGCCGGGGCACATCGGTTGATTTCTCCAACTCTTGTATAAAAATGGTACATAAACAATGCATAAACACCAGACAAGCATACTGCTCGCTATCCTGATCGGCCTGCTGGCCGGCTGCGCAACCACGCCGCCGGTGGCCGAGCAAGCTGTCGAGGAGCGGGCCCAGGCCCGCTGGAATCACTTGGTGACGAGAGACTTCGACGAGGCCTGGGCCTACTATTCGCCCGGCTTTCGCGAAACCACCCCGGTCAGGGCCTTTGATCGCGACATGCATCGCCGAACGGTTCGCTGGCTCGAAGCCCAGGTCCGCTCCGTGACCTGTGAGGGCGACCGCTGCAACGTGTCGGTGGCCGTAACCTACCAGGCCCTCGCCGCCCCGGCAGGCCAGGGTCGCATGCGGGTCACCCGCAATCTGGACGAGACCTGGATCCGCCTGGAGGACCAGTGGTGGTTCGTCCAAAACTGATTGCTTTACATTGGTCGGTGGAATAGCATAGAATTGCAGATGCTTGGATGGGCCCGCATGGAGTCGGGTTCACCTCGTGATGTTCACACAGAGCCCTGTGTCCAACAACTTTAGGAGTGTTGTAATGAAAAGAAATACCTTGACGACCGCCGTACTGGCGGGTCTGACAGGCATGGCGGGGATGGTCAGCGTTTCAAACGCTGTCAACGTCAACCCTGACGGCCTCGGCCAGGTCCTGTTGTATCCTTACTACAGTGCCCGCGGCGGCAACGATACGCTGATCTCCATTGTCAACACCACCGAGCGTGGCAAGGCAGTCAAGATCCGCTTTATCGAAGCCCTGAACTCTCGCGAAGTCCTTGACTTCAACATCTACATGTCCCCGTTTGACGTCTGGACCGCTGCCGTGACAGCCAACGACGCAGGCGGCGGCAAGATGATCACGGCCGATACCACCTGCACGGTTCCGTACATCTTCGGTGAAGATTTCGGCGGCGAGCATCCGTTCCTGCCATTCGAATTCACCGGCGCGAACGAAGATGGCGGCCCGACCGACGTCGAGCGTACCGCTTCCGGATACATCGAAGTCATCGAAATGGGCACCATGGTAGCCAATACGGAAGACGCTCCGGCCGACACCGACGATGCCATCATTCCCTGGTCTGCCAAGCACGTTGCCGGCGTTCCGCGTGATTGCCAGTTCCTGGTTGATCAGTGGACAACGAACTTTCCGGGTGGAAACCTGGAATGGATCAGCGGCAACAGCGGTTTCGGTTTTGACCAGGAAACCGGCGCAAGCGGCGGTATCTTTGGTGCTGCCAGTATCATCAACGTCGCTGAAGGGACCATGTTTTCCTACAACGCCACGGCCATTGATGGTTTCTGGGCTCAGGGTGACATGTTCCACACCAACCCGGGCAGCCTCGAGCCGGATCTTTCAAGCGGAACACAGTTTGTCAGCAATGTGTTCGTGAACGGCGCTGTCGCCACCCACGACTGGACCCTTGCTCCTGACACGGCTGATGTCGCTGCTGTGAACGCCGTTCTGGCCTTCGCTCAGGTGTTGAATGAGTACACCACCGAAGCTGCAGCCGGTGCTCGCACCGAGTGGGTCATGACCTTTCCGACCAAGCGCTTCCATACGGATGCCGCAGGCGGCTTTGTTGCCCCTGGCTTCCCTAATGCGCCGTTCACCAGCACCTGGGATAACGACGCAGAAGATGGCCTGAGCCCGGCTTGTGAATCGTTTGCCTTCACCAACCCGGAAGATTTCGACGGCTTCTTCGAGACCGTCGGCAGCCGTGCATTCGACCGTGAAGAGCGTCCGGACTTCGAGCCTGCGCCAGGTGAAGAGCCGGTGCCGCCAATCGTGTCGCCGCGTCCGCCAGATGATGGCCCGGACCCGGTCGAGCCAGACGTCTTCCAGCTGTGTCGTGAAGCCAACGTGGTTCGCTTCTCCTCAGGCGGTGACGAGGTTCCGGACACTTCGGAAATTCTGAAGGAGCCGTGGCGCGCAGGAAACGGCCTTGGTTTCAGCAACTTCGAGCTGGGCTTCAATACCGGCTGGGTGCGCTTTGATCTGGCTGAAATTGGCGTCACTGGAACCCGTCGCCAGAGTGAGGCTGCCGCCAACGGTGAAGCTGTCGAAGGCTTGGCGGTAATTGGTTTTGCTGCCACCACCTTCACCAATGGCCAGTTGGCCGGTGGTGTGCTGTCGAACTATGGTGGTACCTTCAACCACCGCGGTTCACGCAGCATCGTTGTGGCGCCCACGCCCGAGTAATTGACTGATTCCCACTGGGAATTATTCGACTAAGGAAAGACAAGGGGCCATCCATCGGATGGCCCCTTTTAATTGTGGACGGCTATCGTTTATTTAATTAATATGCTGTTAGGATTGAATTTATGGTTTTGACAACGGTCTCACCCCCGTTGGTCTGCCTGACAACCGACACTAGACACGGTTGCACTATGATCTCGTACCATCGGAGCCCTCAAATATAATGAACTCGCCCTACCACCAGTTCGGATTAAAATTGGCCATGGCGCTCTTGGCAACGGTTGCCAGCGTTGCGGCCCAGGCGGAACGGTCACTGATTCTCAAGACGCTTCCCGAAGATACCGTCATCGAATTGACGGGTAACCTCTCCATTCGGCCCGACGGCAATATCGAAGCCCAGCCGGCCGATCCTGATATTTGCCCCGCCGATACCGGCAGTTGTGAGGATGTCGTCGTCGGGGATTTCGATTTTCGGGTCAACAACGGTACCTCAATCACTATTGATGAGGGCGATGCTCTCGCCTTTACCTGGAAGAGTCGGGGCGCCTGGAGCTGCCAGGCTGGCGGCAATCTGCCGGGATGGAACTCGGACAACCTCGTTCCGGATTCGAGCGATGCCGGCAGCACGCGCCTGGTTTCGTCAAACAATCTCGCGGCCTCGAGCCCATACGTGGCCACCCTGGTGTGCAGCAACGGCCCGGTGGCCAGCAACAACGGGGTGCCCTACTCGGTCAATATTACCGTGAATGAAGGTTTCGTGGCCGATCCGGTACCGGCCATCTGCAATACCACAACCCGGCTGCCACCGGCAGGCTGGACGCGCCTTTCCACCGGGAGCCAAAGCTGCCACTTTACAACCCGGTGGGAAAGTAATTCTGATTGCCGCGAGTTCAATCTACTCTGGCCCAACTCTTTCATGAATACCAGCGATATCAGTAGAGAAATAGGCCGTCGCAATCCCGATGCCAAGGACTATATTGCCATTCGGTTCACCACCGAAGGACTGTCGCCCTCGGCCACGGGTTCATTCAATTTCAACTCCGCTGCAAACATGACCAATACGGCGAAACTGGTGTCGGTCTCGCAGTGTCCGGGCGACTTCAATCGGGATGCGATCATGGCTGAAACCGGGTGTTATCGACAGAGCTTTACCCAGAATCTCAATTGGGGTGGACCTCACAACTGCCAGCTTGAGGCCGATCAGACCTATTACCTGAATATTGTCCACACCGATTCGCCGGTAGGAACACCAACCCAGGAAATTCAGCCTCATCCGACCTGTATCGGTACAGCGTCAACGGCGCGGTGCGGAAGCCTTGTCACACCGTGATGCCAGTGATTGTTCGGCAAGCGCTCGTGATGAGGGTCATGTCGGTCTCTGGATGGCTGCTCATCGGTGTGAGCAGCCTGCTGGCGGCCGCGGTAATGGCCCAGGACCCCGACACGGCTGACACCCGCAAGGAATGGACCATCGGTTTTGAATCCGACCGGTTCCTGGAGATGGGCGACGTTGTCCTGACCCAGAAGGACATTGATGCCTATCTGCAACGTGTTCCGGCTGAGCACAGGGCCGAAGTCCTGGCCGGCGCCCAGCGCATCGGCGATATCCTGACCAATATAGTGCTGATCGAAGGTTTTCGCCCCCTGGCGGCTGCCGAAGGCATGCTGGACGAT
>JBGTEC010000103.1:0-4704 GCA_041747995.1 Wenzhouxiangella sp. | reverse complement strand
TCATTGAGAAAAATCGCGCAGCCCAGCCCCACTGGCACCGCGACAACCAGACAGACGATCAGGATCCAGCCGGTGGATATCAGCAGAGGGCCAATACCACCGCTGCGTCCGGCGTTGGCCGGCGGGCTGACGAGAAAATCCAAGCTCAGGCTGGGTAGCCCAAGCCACACAAGGTCCAGCAGCATGGCGCCCAGTGGCAAGATGATCATGACCGCCAGAATGGCACCGGCCAAAGTAAACAGGTAATCCCGCCGAACAATGCTCATGACCGCAACCCAAGCCGCACGACCAGCATGCCGACAACGACCATCACCAGCAAGAGCAGACCACTGAGAAAAAGAACCTGGGCGTGGAGTCCGGAGGCGTAGCCCATTTCCAGGGCGATGTTGGCGGTAATGGTACGAACAGGCTCGGTCAGGGAATTGGGCCAGCGGATCACATTTCCGGCCACCATTAGCACCGCCATGGTCTCTCCCAGTGCGCGGCCAAACTGCAACACGATGCCGCTGGCAACACTGCCCCGGACAAAAGGCCACATGACATGCCGGAACGTGCCCCAGCGTGACAGGGCCATCGCCCGCGCTGCCTGCATTGCCCTGGGAGGGACCTGAGCGAGAGCGGCATCGGTAACCAGCACACTCAGGGGCAGAATCATCAGCGCCAGTATCAGAACGGCCGTCATCATGACCGCTCCGGGCGGCGCCCAATGATTGACCAGGGGAACCAGTGTGATCAGCGCCCAGAAGCCATACACCACTGAGGGTATGCCAGCCATGACCCCCTGAAGTGCGCGCAGGGGGCGGGCGACCCAGGCGGGCGCGCAAAGATGAAGCCAGGCCGCCAGCAGGACCCCGGCTGGCCCGGCTATCGCCAATGCCAACAGGCTGGTCACGAGGCTGGCAGCCAGCATGGCGCCCAGGCCGAAATGACCGTCGGCTGGCGCCCAGTGACCCGACAGCAACCACTCGCCCATAGTCAAAGCGCTAAGCGCAGGCCAACTGGCCCATAACAGTTCCGCCATGATCAGCAGCAATAACAGACTGGCAATCAGCGCTGCGGTACCGGTGATGACGCCGAGCGCCTTATCCTTCATTTTCTTCTACGGCTGGTTCTTCTGCGGCTGGCACAAAGAAGTGCTCACGCACACGAACATCACCCTGCCCGGACCGGGCAAAGCGGAGGAACTCCGAGGCCAGGTCTCCCGGTATACCTTGCGACACCAGATTCAGATTTCGGGTCAACGGATAGATACCACGAGCGACGGCGTCAGCATCCGGCGCAATACCTTCAATCGAGACAATGCGGATCGAGGTGCCCAGCTCCTGCTCATGCAGGGCGGCCCCGATCGATACGTAGCCAATTGCGCCGCGGTTACCGGCAACTGAACGGATCGCCTGCTGATTTTCACCAACAATCAGATGGGCCCGGACATCACGGTCGTTGAGACCGAAGTACGCCAGGAAAACATCCAGCGTCGCCCGGCCCTGCCCCTTGTGCACAATGGTGACCGGAACGTCATGGTCGATCAGTTCTCCCCAGTTGCTGATCTCGCCGCGAAAGAGCTGTGCCACCTGCTCATTGCCAAGGGCTGAAACGGGATTGTCGGCATGGACAATCAGACTGATGCCATCGCGGGCAACCACATGGGCGCTCAGGTCGGACTCGTCCGACCTGAGCTCACGAGAGATCATGCCCAGGTCAGCCGTTCCGCGTCTTACATCGGCAATGCCACGACTGCTGCCACCCGTCTGCACGTCAACGCGCACGCCCGGGTTGGCGGCCTCGAAGTCGGCGGCTATATCACTCATCAAGGGCCCAAGCGTACTGGACCCCGTGAGCACCAGCGTTTCCCGGTCATGCTGGCCGCAAGCACTCAGATTCAGAAGTACCAGCAATATCCAAATTCGACTCAGGCTCATGAATCGTTGGCGTTCACTATGCCCACCCATAGCGCTTCCACTTCGCCAATCAGTTCTTGAAATGCCTGGCGCTCTGTCCCCAGCCGCGCCCGTTCAATGGTTTGGTGAGTGGACCAGACCGTGGCGCGCTGATCATCGGAAGCCGTGGATTCGGCAACGCCATAGATGAAACCGGACCTGACATCAACGAGGGCCGCTGATGCAGTTGATGTGACATGTGCGCGCTTGTTGGGAATCATTCCGAGAGATACAACTGAAAGTGGCCCCAGGCTCTGACCCTCCACGATAAAACGCGTGTCGACTGAGTAGAGCAGAATGATATCCGCCTTCAACCCGGCCGCCGCCGAGCGAAGATCCTCCATTCCGGAAACTGAAGCGGGGACAAGAAGCCGTGTAATTCGACCGATGTCCGCCACACCAGCTAGCCTGGAGAGGCGTTCATAATCCTGGTCTTCTTCCAGATCTCTCGCAGTTACGACACAGAAAGCCCCTTGCCCATAGCAACTCGTTTTCCCGGAATCGTAACCGGCCGCCTGAACCCGGATGGTCGCTATACGTGCCGGGAAATTGGCAGCGGGCTCCCTTAGCATGACCTCGGCAATATCGGGACTCGATCGAGAAAGATCGCCAATGCTGACACCCGCCCCCGGCGTTTGGTAAGTTGCGCAGCCCGCAATCCACAGCACCGGCAGCAACAAGATAACTATACGACGCATACATTTTCCTTTGTATTGAATAAACCGCGAATCCACGGGAGCCAATAGACAGGCCAGGAAAGTTTTAGAGCATTCAGTTCACCATCGGTTTCATCTCGGGGCACGGCGCATTTCGTCACGCTTGCCCATGGAGCAAGAGAAAGTTCGCAAGGTTTGTTACCTGGCGTAGAACCGACAGCCTCGAAAACGCCGTGAGCCGGACGGAACCAATGCGCACAGCCTGATAGAAAGATCGAGGCGGTAACCAGAAGAACAAATCTCATTTGACGTTTACGCGTTCAAGCGACCGTCTCCCGTCTCCCCAAGCACCGACGCACCGACCCAACCCAACCGTTGCCAGTCAAGAATCCGGGCCAAACCGGCTTTCTGTCCCGGCAAAATTGGAAAACGTGTTTGACATCAAGCATGCCGAGCTGTACCTTAATAGCCACTAGCGGCCAAACCAAGCAGGATTCCAATGGGCGAGGTCGTCGCGCTCGGCCACCCAAAAATACCACACAGGCGAGGCTGCCAGGAAGGTCCGCACGCCATCAGGTTGTTCGCTTCCGCATTCACTGGGGTCGAATATACCCTGGCTGAGGCGCTGGTGAGGCCGCTATCATGAAGTTGGCCCATAAGACTGGAGGCGGAGTGACTGCCGAAGAGGGCGAAATCAGGTCGCGCTTGGCCGCGTTGCCTGGCTAAGAGGTTGGATCTGAATTCAGGAATACGGAAGCTTAGTTTATGGACCGCATCGGCCAGGGCAACCCCAAAAACGCAGATAACTCATGGCTCGTCGAGGACGAGCCAGAGGAAGATCGGAATTGGAAGGATAGCAATTAGGCGGCCTCGTTCGCGAGGTCAAATCAGCAGAAACCGGACACTAGGAGTATTGCAGGATGAAAGTGAAGAACAGGACAAACGTGGTGGAAGAGGACGGAACTGGTATTGAAAAGAACGGGACAGGATCGCATCGCGGCCGCTGGAAGCGCACGCTTGCCTTCGCCGCGATAGGCTTGCTCGCCGGAATGACTTCGGCCCAGGCCGACGAAGCATACAAAGGGCTGATTGCCTCGATCCATGGCGGTGCGGTTATGCTGTCGTTTCACACACCAGGAGGAACGGTCGCAGGCAGCGTCAAGGTTGAAGACGCGAGTGACACCTACCATCAGGTCCTGCTGTTCTCGTCTGAGAGTTCGGGTGATGATGTGTCGATCCTGGTTCAGGGCTCTGGCACTGGAACGGCCTCAACCGAGCCTTGCGAAGACGAATTCAGTATTCTTGTGCAAGGGTCAGGAACGGGGGCCTCCAGTGTGGGTGACGGCTGCACCTTCGATAACCCGAACGTCTGGGGTCTCGCGGAAGTGGAACAAGTTGGCGACGGCATCAACGTGACCATTCACCGCGTAGTCGATGGTGAAGTATCACTTTTTGACTCAGTGCTGCTGGCTCTCTAAGAGGCGAGCAAGCTGAAAGCCCACGAGGTTGAAGTTAGTAGGAAACACCCGCCACTGGCGGGTGTTTCTTTTTCAGGCACAGAACATCAGGTTTCGCCCTCACCTTCCTCTTCCTCGGCAAACAAGTACTTCAGATAGCGCTCGGGCGCGTTTAGAAAACCTCTGGTGACAAGGTAGTGCTCGGTCTCGCGATAGACAACTTCCGAGATGCCATCTGTCGAGAACGAATACAGTGTCGCGCCCGGGTACGCCAGCAGAATTGGCGAGTGGGTGGCGATCAGAAATTGGGCTTGCCCAGGGGCCGCCAGATCGTGAATGATCTTCAGAAAGGACAACTGCCGTTGGGGCGACAGGGCGGCTTCTGGCTCGTCGAGGATATAGAGGCCTTGCTCAAACCGATTATCGAATAACGCCAGAAAGGACTCACCATGCGACTGCGCATGCAAGGACTTGCCGCCATAAGCCATTAAATTGGAAACGCCATCCAGGTAGGTGGCGAAATTGAAGAAGCTCTCGGCGCGCATGAAAAAGCCGTCGGTCATTTTCGGGAACCAGGACAGTCGGAGCGCCTGGGCCAACTCGGACCGTTCCTCGAAGGCTTCCCGCTGATGATCCCGGCTGCCACCTTGCGGA
>JBGTEC010000102.1:0-58077 GCA_041747995.1 Wenzhouxiangella sp. | reverse complement strand
AAATTCCTTGAGCGATAAGGACTTTTGAAACTGTGACATGACGTATCGACCTGTAATGCACTGAATGTAGGTCAATAATCGCCCCTCGGCTTCTCAAAACCTGAGAATCACTGAGACACGACGCTAATCAGGAAGAAGTTTGCCGGCGCCGGCGTTCGCTTCAACGTTCGCGCCAATGATGAGGTCATCGGGGCGCTTGCCAACGGAACCTACTTCTTCGAGTATTTCGAGCCGCAAACGATCACGTTCAGCGCCAGGACTGAATCTTCTGCCGAGCGCACATTGACGCTGGAGGCAGGTACCGTCTATTACATCAAGGGTGGCGTCGATATGGGAATTATTGCTGGCCGGCCCTCCCTCACGATCGTGAGTGCCCAGGAGGGAGCGGCGCTGCTGCCGCAACTGACCTACGCCACCAAGTAAAGCGGGCAAAGCCGGGGTCGCTTCCCAACGCACTCCGGCTTAACTCCAAGATCGTAAGACCCTGCGATGCAAAAGCAGGCTTTCTGGTTGGCCCTGACCAGAGCAAGGAAATCTGCTATGTTTTGTGGGTGTCCTGATTTGTCACCGCCCACCGCGCACGCCTCGAAGCCATCGAGGAGGCGTCGGAGAAGTGCTTGTGGTTGAAGATGGAACTCGGCGTAGAACGCCGGATGAAGATGAAGGCCAGGTGGAGTAGAATGGACCCTATGGCAGCCAATATCCGAGAAACCCTGCACACCCTGGCTGAGCGTATGCCAGAGGATGCGACCGTGGAGGACGCTATCGAGCGCCTGCGCTTTCTGCGTGCGGTCGAGGAAGGGAAGAGCGCGGCCGAACGTGGCGAGTTCGCCAGCGATGAAGAAGTTCGGCGCGTGTTCGCCAAGTACGGTGTCGAGACTTGAAATTGCGCTGGACCCGGCTGGCCCTGGCCGACTTCGAACAAGCCCACGACCACATCTCAAAAGAAAACCCGCAAGCGGCTCGTCAGATCGCACAGCGCATCCTCGACGCGACTGAGCGACTGCTCGAGCATCCCCACATCGGCCGGGTTGGCGAGGATGAGGAATCGCGAGAGTGGCATGTGGACAAGACCCCGTATCTGTTGATCTACTCGATCAAGCGTGATGTCATCGAGCTCTGGCGAGTTTGGCACGAATCTCAGGATCCCTCGACCCGCTGAGGCGCCGCCAAGCTTCGAGCGCTGGGAACCTCACGACCGCTTCTTCTTGTTGCCTGACTCAGTACGAACTGACCTGAGAAAGGAATTCTGCTATGTTTTGCTGGTGTCCTGATTTGTTTTCAGCCATGAATTGCGGGCCGCGAGTACGAGCTTTTCTATAGCCGGCAGCAAAGCCGGCTGGAAGGCAGCGCGATCGATGTTCGGGTCGAGTATATTCACGTCGGCGGGCTTGCACGGCTTGGCCGCGGCCGGGAGTCGGGGGTTCAGACGTTTGTCAGCGGTGGCATCGGTGCAACCCGTCTGCGGGCCATGGGTGTGCAGTCCGGCAGCGATACCCGCCCGTCGCTCAGCCTCGGTCTCGGGCTGAAGGTGCCCCGGGATCCGCGCTGGTCGCTACGCTTCGAAGCACGCGGCTATGCCACGTTGACCGGTGGCGACCGCGATCTGTTGTGCGTCGGCGGTGACATAGGACTGGAGTGCCGGGTCCGCTACCAGGGTGATGTGCTGATGCAGGGCGAGGCCCTGGCCGGACTGATGTTTCGTTTTAAATAGGGCGCTTGCTCGGAGCCAACGAAACTCATCGCTGGAAGTCCGAGCTCACCAATGCGTCATCCCGACCCGCGTTCAAGCGCTGCGATGTCATCGACAAAGCCCATTTGCTTGACAAGGTAGGGTGCGGTTTCGCTGGCCTGGTGAAAATCTGACCGGGCTTCATCGAAGCGGCCTTGGTGCTTCATGATTCGGCCGCGCATAAGCAATAGCGCTTCTGGAGGGAACCGGGCCGGCAAGTCGTCCTGGCTTGCAAGTTTCTCAAGCATGATCAGGCCATCGTCGAGCCGCTGCCCGCTTTCGCCAGCCAGTCGGCCGACCCGGTGCTGGAGTTGAATGTCATCCGGAAAGGCTGCCCGGGCCTCATCGAGGGTCTTCCAGGCGGCATCCCAATTCTCTCTGGCAGCATAGTGCTGCACAAGGCTTGTCCAGTACTGCGGTTCGTGAGGATTGATCTCGAGAGCCCGGCGCGTGAAGGCGTCAGCTAGCTCGTGGTTCTGCTCGGTTCGCGCCAGAAAGCCACGGCCAAGTTCATCAAGGCCTGGAAGTGCTGCGGCCATGGCTTCCAGTTGGGCCGCCGAGCGTTTCTTGCCTCCGCCGAAGGACTCAGGAAGATTAGTGTAAACGCTCAGCAGAATCACCTGACCTTCAATGTTGGCCGGATCCAGTTCAGTTGCTCGTTGATATGCTTTGAGAGCGCTTTCAAGCCGGCTTTGCTTGCGGAAGATATTGACCTCCTCAGCCCTGCGCATGAACGCCCGTCCCCGCACCAGCCAGGCTTCAGCATTCTCCGGATAGGTTTTAGTGACTTGCTCAGCCGTGGCCACTGCGTCGCGGGCGCTATGACCAAACAGTGCTGACCAGGCTTCCTCCAGCGCCGTCTGCTCAGCTGCAAGGGAGGAAGAGGGAATGGCGAGTATGCTGAAAAGTGCAAGGATACGAATAGATAAGGTCATAAAATCCTCGGTTTAAAAGGCAGCGCCGAAACGCAGGTAGAGTACATTCTCTCCCCCGACGTCTGCATCAAACCCGTGAGCAAATCCCAGCCGTGCCTGCAATGGCAGCAACCAATAGCCCAGGGCAATATCAAGTACGGCTTCGGTGCCGGCTGACATGTTGAGTCCACCTACGCTGGCGCCGTCGCCAGCGGCTCCGCCCTCGACAAACACGGTGCCTGAAAGCCTCCGGAGGCCTGCCGGTGCGTTGTATCCACGTTCCTTCTGGCTCAGCGGGAAGCGCCATTCGGCGGCGGCCAGGCGCATGTTGCGACCCGTGAGTTCCGGCTGTCCTTCGGCATAGCCGCGCAGTGCGATGCGGCGTTGATTGAAGATACCGCCGAAGCCTGGCGCCGCACCGATTCCGACGCCCTGGCCTCGGGTGCCGCCGAGTTCGAATGGCCGCGCGTCCCGGCTGCCGCGGCCTTCCATGTAGCGAAGCGCCAGCACGTGGTTGCCGCCCAGATGGATGAATTCGCGCCAGTCCAGCGTATGGACCGTTCCCGAAAAATCGCCGGGCGAGATGCTCTGTTCGGACACCAGCCGTACCCAGCGACCCTGCTGGCGGCTGATCGAAAACCTGTAACGGTTGGCGTTATCGTAGGTCACCGCCAGTCCGACAAGTGTGTCCCGGAACCGGCCGACGTCGTTCAGTTGCGGTGGCCGGTCGATCAATCGGGCGTGCTCGTAGGCGCCGCCGGCCAGCAGGCTCCAGGACTGCTCCAGGCGGGTGATGGGAAGTCGGAAGCCGATGAGAGCCTCGTCAAAGCGGCGGTTAGCTGTCTCAAGTTCAGGCTCGATGCGTTGCTCCCGGTGGCGGCGCTCGAACGCCAGGTTGATCCGGTCCGACCAAAGGTATGAAATCCAGCCGCCCGGCTCGCCAGCCATGAAGTCCCAGAGTAGTGCAGCCTGGTAACTGTGAATGCCGAGCGCATCCCGACCGAGGGTCGCAGCCCCCACCTCTTCTGCACTATCGTCCAGATCCAGATGCGGCATCCAGAACCGGGGGGCGAGCGTCGGCAAAGCTGAATAGCGCGTAACTGGATACGCGGATTCGATTGCTGGCCTGTCAGGCGCCAGTTCGGCTGTGCCGTGTTCGCTGTGGGCTACATGCAGGGTTTCCGCCGCTGCCGGGAGGCGACGCAAATCGTAGCCCTTATCGCTGTAGCCCAGATAATAGACACTGCCATCGGCCATTGGAACGGGATCAAACGCACCGGTTACGACCCGGGTCAGGCCCGACCATTGCCCATTGCTCAAGTCCAGCCGCCTGAGGTCGTAAATGCCCTGATCGTCGATGCTGAAATACACGCTTTTGCCGTCGTCGGCATAGCGCGGGGTAATCGCCTGGTACGCGGTTTCCAAGCGGGTCGACCAGCGCCCGGAGGCCAGATCGTACTCCATCAGAGCCATGCCGCCACCGTGGCGAGAGGCGGTGACCATCAACCGGGTTCCGTTTGGTGACCAGTCGGGATGGGCCATCAGTCCGACATCGGGCGGCATGGGCAGGGCCTGGAGAAGTTCGCCTTCGGAACTCAGTAAATCAAGATAGGCACGGCCCTGCTCATGGCGGACCGCCACCATGCGGCGACCGTCCGGGTGCCAGGCCGCTTCCCGGTAGCGGGCGCAGTGGGTCAGTCTGGTCAAGCGGCCCTGGTCCGGTGCGAGCAGAAACAGGTCGAAGTAGATGCGGCGCTCGCGGCATACTTCGGGCTGAGCCACCACCACGCCCGCTTCGGGGTGGGCGCTGAAGCGTGCTCCGCGATTGAGCCGGACCAGCGACTGGATATGTCCATCTGTATGCCGTTTTACCAGTTCCGGCTGTTGCTTTCCTGAGTCGCGAACGAAATACACCGCGCCGTCGTCTGTGGCGTCAAGGCTGCCGGGCTGCAGTCTCCCCACTTCTCCCAGCTCTGTGAGGCGCTCGCCCTCGACTACGCCGTCGTTGCGAACGCTGACGATCTGGTGGCGGTAGCGTTCCTCGAGCCATTGTTCGAATTCCGACCAAAGTGTCTGGATGTCGCGGTTGAATACCTCGCTGGCGGCGCGATTGAGAGCGAATGGAATGAGTTGACCACTGAATTGATGGATGAACTGCGTCAATGCCTGCTCGCCGTAGCGATCTTCGATGAATTGAATGAAATGGACGCCGTAAACATAGGGGACAGTGCCTGCAGGCCAGCTTTGATTGGGTATGCTGGCACTACCCAGCGAGCGGATGCCAGCGTCAAGCTCGGCGCGCATGATCATGGCGAACTCGGCGGTCTGGCCGCGCCCTACGCCATACCGCTCATCGGTTTCCAGGTGGGTCGCCAGTCCCTCGATCACCCACAGCGGCTGATACAGGTTGGGGAACAGCAGCGGGTTTCGACCGAACCAGCGTCGCAAGCCTTTGGGGTGGCCGCGAGCCATGTCCAGGTGGAGAATATGGGTGTATTCATGGCGAATCAGCGCTTCCAGCCACTGGGCCCGGTCTATAACCGGAATAATTCCGCCCGGTTCGGAAGGAGACAGATTGAGCAGCATCCAGTTGTAGGGAAACGGCGTAGCCATTCCAGTGGGGAGATCAAACTCATCGACCAGGACCACTTCGGTTGACGCAGAGGGATGCCAGTCGAGCCGGCCAGCAAGCTGTTCATGCACGCGTTCGGCGATCAACGCTGTCTGTTGAGCTGCCTCGAGGTGATCAGCCTTGAAGTGAATCCTGAAATTTTCCGAAACAAGCGTCTGCCAGTCATATCTCGGGTCCAGGTGAGGCTGCGCATTTGCTATTCCAGCGGCCATTACCGAGACCATCAGCACCACACATAACCCGGTACCGATTTGCCAGTTCCGAGCCCGTGCCCGTTCGCGGAATCCGTCCATTGAGTCTCCAGATTGAGCGACCATTTCCATGATTGATCTATCATCCATCATCCACCCGGAATTGGTGAAGAGACCAGGGCCTGAGGCGGTCTAGGTCGCAAGACCGAGGGAAATGCGATCCGTATCGAAGAAAATGTTGGATTCGCTGCTGATTTGAGCCGTACCATGAGCCGCATGAACCGTTTCATTGAACTGAAGAGCCGATTGGCTTCGAGCAAATGGGTGCCGCTGTTTGTCAGGAGTCTGGTCGTCAGTACTGTGGTCATGGCGGCAATGACGCTGGCTTTTAGCCAACTTGCAGCCTACGTTTTCTCGGTTGCCTATTCAGAACCGCGCAAACTCCAAGTTTTGCTTCTTGATGCCTTGGGCGATACAGCCGATGTGTTGGAGTCGAATACCAACGATGCCGAGGCGCTTCAGCAAACGCTGGTCAGGGACATTGAGCGATGGCTGGGTGAGATCGACGCTGAAGGTGCTCTGGAGGCTGTGCTCGGCACTTGGTCAAGCCCGGGAATAACGATTCAGATCCTTGATTCGCAACAATCCATGTTGGCTCAAGCCGAACTGCATGCCGCAAGGCTTGAGCTTGCGGAAGCCAACGTCAGGAGAATCCGCATACCGCTGATCAGCCGAAATGGCGAAGTGCTTGGTCTTGCCGACGCCCGCATTGTGGCGGACTTTGATCTTGCAGCCAGTCTGCGTCAATCCCTGGCGAGTTCATTGGGCATTACGTTGGTTTTGCTGGTTCCGATGGCGCTTCTGATTGCCATGCTATCGGCTTGGAACTCGATCAGGTTCCTGAACCGGCAGTTCGATGATATTGCCCAGGTTGCAAGGGCCTGGTCGGATGGTGACTTCGATGCTCGCATCAGGTTATCCGGCAAGCGAGAGTTGACGCAACTGGCCGAAGTGCTCAATCAAATGGCGCAATCTCTGAACGACCTCTATCTATTGCGGTCACGCCTGGCCGCAATCGAGGAGCGGGGGCGTGTGGCCAGGGAACTGCATGATACGATTCGCCAGCGACTGTTCGGGGTATCGCTTCAACTTGGGGTGGCCAAGGCCAAATGGCGCGACCATTTCGCCGACACTGCCGTTCTGGATCAGATTCAGCGACTGGTGAAAGAAACTCAGAGTGAACTGAAGTGCTTGATCGACAATACCAATACTGGTGCAAGTGAGGTGGGCATTGCAGAGGAGATCTCAGGTATGGTCAGAGCGTCGTCACTGGCGGCGGGTGTCAGCCCGATTCTGGACATCCACGAGCCCAAGCCCCTTCAGCCTCAGCAGCGCCATCAACTCTCGCGAATTGTCCAGGAGGCCCTTTCGAACATCGCTCGCCACGCCAGTGCCAATGAAGTGCGGGTTGAGCTGAAGGAACATGCAGGCGAAGGTGTGCTGCGCATTCGGGATGATGGCAGCGGATTTGCCGTTTCCGAGGTTGCCGCCGGTTTCGGTCTCAACGCCATGCGGGCGAGGACTAAAGAATTGCCAGGCGGCTGCTTTGATCTGGAAAGCTTTCCGGGAGAAGGAACCAGAATTGAAATTCGATGGAAGGCCAGCAGCTGATGGGCTTGTCAACGCCGGTTGACCGTATAACGGTTCTGATCGTCGACGACCATCCAGTAGTCAGGGAGGGGCTGGCTGCGCTGTTCGCCACGGATCCGGAGCTGGAAGTGATTGCATGCCTCTCAGGCGGGCTGGAAGCGGTGGAGGCGTGTTGCCGGCTGCAGCCACAAGTCATTGTCATGGACTTGCTGATGCCGGACCTGGACGGGATCGAAGTGATGCGTAGAATTCGTGCCCAGGGTTGCGGCAGCAAAGCGGTACTCCTGACTTCATACGAAGAAGCCGATCGCCTCGAGGAGGCAATCGAGGCTGGGGTAACTTCCTATCTGTTGAAAACCATGCTGCCGGAGGAACTGCTGCTTGCGGTCAAGCGAACGGCGGATGATTTATCGGTGCTCAGCCCTCAACTGGCCAGGCACCTGATGGAGCAGAACAAAAGGCGAGCGTTTCCGCATGATCAATGCATCCACGAATCGCTCACCAAGCGTGAAACGGAAGTTCTGCTGGCCATCGCTCAAGGTCGAACCAATGCCGAAATCGCCGATGCCCTCAGCCTGCGCCCGAAGACGGTCAAGACTCATGTCAGCAACATCTTGTCCAAACTGCAGGTCAGAGATCGCACCCAGGCCGCAGTCTATGCGTGGAAGAATCAACTTCTAAAGGAGTAGCCGCCATGCAAAATTGCAGTGACGTTACGGGCAACCATCGGTCCTGCCACTGATCAAGGTGACTCTGTCTACAGGGACTTAGCACCAGTGATTGATCACGCACTCAGAATCCATCCATCGGCACGCAGGTCCCGATAGGTCTTCCCCGCTGCCAGCCCCAGACCTGTGAACCAGAGCACAGCCGACCCGGATTCAACCCGCACAAAGGGATTGTTGGCTCGTCCTTCGGGCAATGGCGGCAGTGCATGGCCCGGTGACATGCTGGCCAACAAGGCGGCAAGCAAAAAGAGCGCTTTTATCCTGGTCATCATGTCCGTCAGTTGCAAGAAGGTGGCTCCAGTGGGGGAGATAGTGACCAGGACTGCGCTCGCGCGCCCTGCCTACGTTTTCGCGGCGGCTAGTGGGTCATGTGGAAAATGTAGTCCATTAGTGTAGCGCATAGCCCACTAGGCGGGCTCGAGACAGAACAAAGCCGAAAGATCAGGCACAGCGATCGCTTCGTCCTGATGCTTGAAACAGGCCAGCAAGTGCTTTTTCGGAAAACGGAAGTCCTGGGGTGGTTCGCAGTCGCTGCCGGCAGTGACGGTGATCAGGTCAGGCGGCTTGCGCACCCGTACGCCAACATAATCGGCTCGCCCGTCCGCTCCTGCGCGAGCGGCGATCACGACCACCAACTTCGCCTTTTCGCCGGGCTCGAAACGGCCCAGGGGCAGATACAAACCGCGCCAGACCAATAACTCGCGGCACCCTTGCGGGCCGATCGGCAGCGATCGGGTTTCTGGTTCAACCAATACTTCGACCAGGTCCGAATGACCAATTCCAATCGAATATTGCCCGACTCTGAGACGCCATGCCTGGACTTCGTTCATGTCGCTGCTACCCGGCGCTGATGGGCAAACAGCCATTCGCCCAGACGTGCGGCAGAAGTCAACAAGACCAGGCGCCCGGAGGCAGCGACCGCCAAGCCTTCCACAGGCGACTTCTGGCGCAAAAAGATTGCCGGCAATGGGACTGGTCGGGGCAGCGTCTGCGGCGTCAGAACCGTGATTCTGTCGACCCAGAGCGCCCACTGTTGCTGCTTGTGTTCCGACAGCAGCAAATAGCCCTTGTCGGAACGGGTCTGGCAGGGGCGCATTCGGTCATCCAGACAAAACACCGGTACCGGCTTGTGCCCTTGATCAAGCCAGGCTGCGGCGACATCGTGCGGCAACGCTTGACGCAAGCCCATTGCCAGTTCGACGCCGTCAACTTGCGGCTGCGGAACGGCCAGCGAATAATTCAGCCAATCGACCTGCACCCAGTTACTGTCGTCAATCCGTGCTGCCTGAGTCATGCGGTCACCCCGTTGATACGACCGGCCACGGCGTCGCTGAGCAAATCAGCCAATTCGTGTTCCTGATAGGGTTTTGTCATGTAGTGGCTGACCCCGACCCGCTCGGCTTCCCGGCGATGTTTGGCGGTTGAGCGTGAAGTGACCATGATGACCGGTAAATCCCTGGTGTCCTCACGACTGCGCAGATGGGCAGTCAATTCCAATCCGTTCATGCGCGGCATTTCCAGATCAAGTAACAGGACGTCAGGTGCTCGCTGCTCGATCATTTCCAGTGCCTCGACCCCATCGACTGCGGTCATCGGCGTGTAGCCCAGGTCCTCAACCATGCGCGACAAGGAGCGGCGGGAACTGAGCGAATCATCAGTGATTAATACGCGTGGTCGAAGCGACTGGGGTGCGGCGATCTCGCTGACGCGACGGGCAACTTGTCTGGACGATTCCGGAGCCGCAGAAAGTTCCAGTTCAGCCGGATCAAGAACCATTGCAACGTCACCGTCGGCGAGAATGCAAGTGCCACTGACTCCGCGCAAACCCGGCAAATTCGGATGCAGGCTCTTGACGACCGTCTCGCGACTCTCGACCACGCGATCGACCAACAAAGCAATCTGGCCTTGGTCGGTATTCATGAGAACCAGCGGTCGGGGGGAGGACGATGGGGCGAATGCTTGGGAGGACAGTTGCGTAGACGGTTGTGCGGACAGCGACTGTGCCGACTGAATCTCGTCCAGACTGGCCTCGCCGGGCATGTCCAATAGATCAGCCAGGCGGTGGATGGGGCACTCCTGCTCGGCGAAACGGAATAGCCAGCGGCCGCCGACTTTTTCCATGACGCCGGCGTCGGAAAACAGGATCTGGTCGATGCGCAAACTGGGCAGCGCAAACGGGGCTGGTCCGACCTGCACGAACAGCAAATGCGTTGATGTCAGCGATTGCGGCAACGTCAACCTGACCGTCAAGCCGTGGCCCTGTCTGGTTTGTAACGTCAAAGTACCGCCGATTTTCTGGATCACCGCTCGGACTACGTCCAATCCGATCCCCCGGCCCGAGGTTTCTGTCACTCTGTCTCTGGTACTGAAACCAAGGGCGAAAATGGCGTGCTGAATATCAGTGGGCCCCGGTTGGTGATCTGCCGGGAACAAATTCATCGCCTGGGCCCGGGCAATGATGGCTTGTTCGTCCAGGCCACGGCCATCGTCGGTCAATTCTACCCGGATGCGGTTGCCGTCCTGCCGAAAAGCCAAATGCAACTGCCCACTTTCAGGCTTGCCTGCAGCAGCGCGCTCGGCCGGCGGTTCGATGCCATGATCGACTGCGTTGCGCAACATATGCAACAAGGGCTCGACCAAGGCGTTGAGAATATCGGTGTCGATCGCAAGCTCTCCACCTTCCAGAGTCAACTCAGCCTTCCTGCCGGTGGCGCGGCATGTCTGCCGCACGGTTCGCTGCCAACGATTCTCCTGCGTCGATACCCGCACCAGGCGCGCCGCCATGACCGCGTTGTTGACCTCGCGGCCGATGCGCTGCTGCTGGCGCATCAGGTTCTGCATCGCCATCAGCCGCTCATGCAACTCATGCGCCATTTCCCTTGCGTCCAACGCACTTTCGGAAAAAACCCTGCCGAGACTGTGCAGTTGGTTGTATTGGTCCAGTTCCAGTAGATCAAACCCGGTTGTGGATGAGCGACCGCCTCTACTCTGAACAGCAGGCGTGGCACGCAAGTCAATCAACGTTTCCAGCTCAAGGACCGTTTGTTGCATGCTGAACAGGTGACTCTCCAGGTGACCGGATCGCTCGACGCCATCGCGCAGCCGTGTCTGGAAATGACCGAATTGCACCAGCAAATCAGCCACTGCGCGCAGCATTTCGTCGATCGCGCGCAATGGCAGATTGATGCTTGGCTCGGGATTCTCGGCTTCCACCATGCCCCAGTCAGGTGCAGGCGTACCGGGCCCGGCAGCCTCAGCGGTCGGTTCGTCGATCACCGCTGGCGACGAGTTCGACTCAGGCGTCTCGAGTTGGTCTTGTCGTGTCGGTGGGCCATTCGAATCGAGGTCGACGACCCATAGGTCCATTTGCTGCAACAGCGCCAGAATATCGACCGGAGCGGAGCCTTGACCCAGGAATGCCTCGATCATTTCCTCCAGACTGTCGCCAGCGTTTTGCAAATCCTCGATCAATGTCTGATTGAAACGATCCGGGGATTCCTGCAGTCTTTCAAGTAGGTCTTCGAGCAGGTCGGTCAAATTGACCACCGCCCGCGCACCAACCAGTGCAGCTGAGCCCTTGAGCGTATGCGCCATTCGCCGTGCCTGTCGCAAGTCTTCATTTGCCTTGCTGTCGATGTTCAACCGTGCCAGGTGCCGATTGAGAGTTGCTGCGTAACCCGGAGCCTCATGCTCGAAGGCGCTGCGCATCTCCGTGGTCAGATCAGGCAGCCATTGCAGTGAGGTGTCGTCGGCTCCAAACTGGCGTGGCTCGCGCGGTTGGTCGCCGATGTCGATATCGCTGGCAAGCAATTGCTCCATCAGATCTTCGGCCTGCTCAACGTCCAATGGATCAATCCAGCGATCGTCGGACAGGCAGGCGGCCAGCATTGAGCGTGCCGCCAAATCCTCGGGTGTCTGCAGGAATTGTGCCAAATAAAGCGGCCAGCCGACAATCAGATCGCTACTTTCCGTTATGCCGATCTGCGCAGGAATGTTTCCGAGCAAATGCGCATACAGCTCACCCAATGCGGGTAAATCGAGAATCTCGACGACATTGGAAAGGCGTTCCAGTAGGCCCAAATAGCGCGCCGCGGCGTCCTCGTCGCCGCCAGCGAGTGCTTCGCCCAGCGGTGCCAGTTCCTCGGCCAGCGGACCCAATTCCTGGGCCAACGCGGCCAGTACGGAAACCTTGGCCATCATTAGCTAGCCAACTGGAACTGCCGTACCGAGGTCAAAAGCTCTTGAGAGTAACTTGCCATGCGGCCGGTTTGTTCGAGCTGATCATGAACCTCACGGCTGGTTTCGGTGGTTCGCTCCAGCATGCCAGCTGCGCGGTCACGCAATACGTTCGACAGCTCTGATTGTTCCTGCGAACTCGCCGCGATCTGCATTACCGACTGCACCAGTTCATTGGTTGATTCGCGCGTATGCCCCATCTGGCGCCCCGCTTCTTCGGCCAGTTTCGAACCCTCAATCACCTGATTGATCGCCTCGTCCATGGTGCTCATGGTGTCGTTGGTTTCAACCTGGATGGATTTAACCAGCGTGGCAATCTGGCCGGTGGCGTTGCGAGAACTTTCGGCCAGGCGTTGTACTTCGTCGGCGACAACTGCGAAACCCCGTCCGGCTTCCCCGGCTGCCGCCGCCTGCATGCTCGCATTAAGAGCCAGCACAGTGGTGCGCTCGGTAATCTGGTTAATGATTTCGACCACCCCGGAGATCTCTTGAGAACGATCACCCAGCCGCTTGATTCGCTTGCCGGTTTCCTGAATTGCCTCCCGTATGCTGTTCATGCCGGTCAGCGTACTGTCTACTGAGCCCACAGCAGATTCTGTCATTTCAGTGGTTCGGCTGGCCAAGGCATTACACTGGCGCGCGATCTCGGCAATGTCGGTCAAACGAGCAGCGGCTGTCGCCAGTTGCTCGGCGGTTTCTGCGACCTCGCGCCCCTGGGCATCGGCTGTCTGGTTCACCAGGTTTGCTTTATCGTTGACTGCCGCCGAAGCGCTGGCTACTTGGTCAGCAACCCGGGCCACTTCGAGCAGTACCCGGTTGGTTTCCATGGTGAGCTGGTTGATGGCATCGGCCACCGGCCCGGTTACATCCTCGGTAACCGGTACCCGGACGGTCAAATCCCTTTTTGAAAGCTGCGATACTGCGCGTAGCAAGCCGATCACGGAATCATTGAGCTGCTCGTTTTCCAGCTCGGCGTGGGCGAGGTTGGTCACACGCTCGTGAAGCAGAGTGTCCAGCGCAGTCCCGAGCTGCACGATTTCATCGTAACCTTGAAGTTGGGCACGGGCGGTGAAATCACCCTCGGCCACGCGCTGCACAACACCTGTAATTCGCTGAATAGGATCGGTCATGGACCGAGCGATGAAATAACCCACAATAAGTGCAACCAGCAACCCCAGCACTGCGAGAGTGGCATTGACGCCCATGAACAGCTGGTTGCGTTCTTCGTTCAGTGATGAGATCCGTTCCGCCGTAGCGCGCAATTGCGCACCCGCGACGATGGTAGTGGCAATCGCCCCTTCTACATTGCGGATCAGCCGGCCGGTCATCATCATTTCGATACTTTCCGGATCGCCCCTGCGCACGGCTTGAAGGACATCGGCGAAAGCAGAAGCAACCAGCGCTTGATCCGCGACGAGCCGTTCCCGTATGTCGGTGGGCAGTTCGGTGAGCCGAGGCACTAGTCTTGTGTAGATCGAGTCAGCCTCGTTCATGCCGGAACGCAGCCGGTCCTCGGCTTCGGTCAAGGTAATCATGCCAGCGGCCGTCTCGCTAACCACGGCGCTCAAGTTCGCACGCAGCTCTTCGCGCAGACGTTGTAACTCAAGCAAGTTATCGTTGGATCTGTCAAACGCGACCGTGGCGCTCGCGCTGGCCTGAATACTGGCCAGCGCAGTCATTCCGACAATCACAAGTGCCAATACCGGCACCATAATCAGTATTAGAAGCCGCAGGGCGATCGATAATCTGGATAACATGAGTCCTCCTTGAATGCTGACATATTGGCGACTATCGGGCCGCCTCTTTTATTTTCTTTTTTATTCCGGCAATCGAGCAGACCGCCGAGCCGGTAAATCAGGTTGCTTCGCGCCCCAGGGAAAGGCACAAGTTGTCCCAATCAACATCAAGCCATCGTTGATCGTCCACTCGAAATGCGCCGCGTACATGAGCGCCAATACGTTCGGGCAACGCGGGTACGCGTACGGCATGCTGCGCGGAAAGAACTGTCGGCTGCTCCGGCAAGGACGAAATTCCGAAGGCTGTCCATGCAGGTTTCGTATGCATCACCAATGTCCACGACGGAGCCCGAGCGCCAGGCGCACGGTCTTCCAGGTAAGCGTCCAGGTGATAGACGGTGACCAGGTTGCCGCGCAGATTCATCACCCCGCGACACCAAGCGCGTGTGCCGGGAACGCGGCGCGGCACGGCGCTTTCGATAATCTCGCTCAGGAGACGGTCGTCAAGCAGCAAGCGATACTCGCCAATCGCGATACCGCGTCGGCGAATCCTTCGTTCACCGTCCTCCTGCGGCTGCATGACGGCACCGTGTCGAATCGGTGCGTGGCGTGCAAGCACCTCAAAAGCCGGCTGCAAACTCATGTTCCGGTCGGCCAACAAGTCAGTGGGCCGGGTCAATGGAATTGAGCCAGAGCGCCCTGGATATCCGCTGCGGTGTAGGGTTTTGTGATGTATGCCGACGCACCTTGTTCCAGTGCCCAAACTCGATCGGCCTTGTTGGATTTGCTGCTGACGATCACCACGGGGATCCCGCGTGTGGTCTCGTCGCTTCGTAGCATCCTGCACGTTTCGAAACCGTCCATATCCGGCATCAGAATATCCAGAAAAATCAAGTCCGGCCGATCCGAACGGGCCTTTTCCAGGGCCTCTCGACCACTGCTTGCGCTGGCAACCGTCACTCCATTCTCGGAAACGATCTGTTGCAAATTCAAGCGATCAGGCTCAGCGTCATCAACCACCAATACGCGTTTTACAGTCATGATTTTCCTATCAACCTTGCATCAACTTAGCTGTGGCATCGGCTTGTCTTGTGCCGACAGGGATTCTTGTTCGAGCATGCATACGTCACGCGGATTGCCGGACCGCTTGTGGCAGCAGTTCGTGCAGTACCAGGTATAAATCCTCTGCTGCTACCGGTTTGGTCAAGTAGCGATTGCAGCCGGCGATCATTCCCCTAATGCGATCAAAAGCGCCGTCGCGGGCGGTTAGCATGACCACCGGACAATCGTCGCGTTTGTCACGGCTCTTCAAGCGCCGGCACGCAGTATAGCCATCCATTTCGGGCAACTCGATATCCATGAACACAATATCGAAACAATGCTGCTCGGCCATCTTCAGGCCTTCTTCGGCTGATCCCACCAGCTTTACCCGTATGCCGACCAATTCAAGAAGCGCGCGCATCTGCATGCGCACAGTGGCCGAGTCGTCCACCACCAGTGCCAGCGATGCATTGGGGTTGCTGACGTGCCCTTTACTGGTCGCGAAGTTCGGGATGGCGCCCTGATCATCGACCTTCATTCCCGGATAAAGCTTGACCTGCTTGGCCACGATTTCATCCAGCGTTCTTATCAAGCGGGCGGCGAAGCGGCTGCGATTGAGGGTATATCTGAAGTCGTTGCTTGCCGAAAAGTCCGGGCTGCTGGTAATCAGCAAGTGCGGTCGGCCCGCCCGAAAGGACGGGGAGGCGGCCCAGCGCTGTTGTGCGATTGAGTCGTCTCCATCAACCAGGGCGATGTCTACCTTGGTTCTGGCTGGTTCCAGTACGACCTCGTAGCGCATGCGTCGGTGCCGCGTCAAATTGCACACTGATGAAACCGCAGTGCGCTCTGTTGGCGAAAGGCCGAAAATTTCAAGATTGAAGCTGCTTTGTTTCATGACTGGAGCGCGTTTCCACAGGCGTTATTTATCACGCGCCCACTCCTGCGCTTGTTTCCGGCGCCGGCGTTGCAACCAACTCTCCGGCACCCGGTCGCACCCGGGTCAGGGCGATTCCGATAAAAAGGACAAGAATGCTGAGGATGAATAAACCACCCCCGACGACAGCCGGTGACAGCGCCGTTTCCAGGGTCGCATCATGATGATCGGGCATGGAGTAGCTCCAGGCGAACATGCCAGAGTAATGCATGCCGCATACCGCGACGCCAGCTACCAGGGCGGCGACAATCAACTGCCATCCCTTTTCCAGGTGGAATGCCATCCACAAGGCGGCACAAGAGGCCAGGATCGCGATGACCAGCGAAAGAATCACGATATTCCGATCCCAGTGCACATCGGCGGGCATTTGCATGGCCAACATTCCGATGTAGTGCATCGCGCCGATCGAGCCGCCCATGACCAAGCCTCCCGCGGCAATGCCTAGCGGCCCGCGCGTCCCCAGTCCGACAATCGAGAATCCAATCGCGCAACCGACAATCACGGATATCATCGACAAGCCCGTAAGCCACAGGTTGTAATTCATCGGCATGCCCATGTCGAATGCCATCATGCCGACAAAATGCATGGACCAGACACCTACGCTGCCGAGAATCACGGCCGCCCAGATGATCCAGACCAGGCGTTCGCGGGTTGACACCTTGAGCGACTCGCGCGCGAATGCCAGTGCGCTATAGGAGCCAAACACGGCAATCACATAGGACAGAAAAACCAAAAACGGATTAAACCCGCTCAGTTGCGTTTCGATCAACATTTCTCCCCAACTCCTAGGCGATTATTGCTGGCTGAGAGGCCAGCAAACTTAATTCGGAAAGCCAGCTTTGATGGCCGTAACGCGAAAATAACAACGAAAACGGCTTTACCATAATTTGGTGAATAGAGTATCTGTAAAAGTGTAGATTTTCAACGCCAAAGATTGTGATCTGCAGCACGGATAGTATCTCGGAGTGCGAGGAAATCAGGGCGCCAGTCTCAACCTCAAGGAGTCTTCGGGTCGGCTCTGCAGGTAGGTGCCGATATTTGGAGCCGATGCGCGTATCCGCTGCCGATCTGCCCGATGGTTCACGACAGACCGGCCGCGTATCGAGTAGTATCCTGATCCGTGGGTGCTATTCGAGAGGTCCGTAAACCGACCATTATGGTACGATCAAGCGGGAAGCGCGGCCACGGAGAAGAACACGAATCATTAGAATGCCGTGCGCCAATTTTCCTGTTACAGGCTGAGAGAAAAATTGTTGATGGATGCCAATACGATTGATAACCTTCATCGAGAAAACCTGTTTTGCACCCCGATCTGGCGGACGCGCCTGCCGGAATTTGAAGCGCACGCGGCTTCCATCGAAAGTTGGATCATGTATGAATGGGAGCAGGGCTCGTTTTCGAAGCACGGCGCTGGTTACGGCTACCAGTCACCCCCGCGGTTGTTCAGCCCGGAGGTCCTGGACAGCAGCGAGGGCCTGAAAGCGCTCAGGGACGGGTTTCGGGATCGCGTCAATGCGATACTGCGTCAAAGAGTCAATCAGGCCACCCAGCTCCCACCGGAAAACTATGCGCTGCAGGGCTGGATTCTGATCCAGACCAACGAAGAGTGGGTCAGCGGAACCTGGCACGATCATTTCCCATCCACCTTGAGCGGCTGCTATTACTTGCGTGTACCGGAAACCAGTCGCAAAGAAGAAGGCGCCCTGGCTTTTATGCGCCCCGGCAGTCCCGATCCGTTCACCCCGCAAATGCAATACATCAAGCCCGATACCGGCGACCTGATCATCTTTCCTTCTCACCTGACCCACCGGCCCCAACCCTGTCCCTCAGCCGAAGGGCTGCGCATTTCAATCAACATGGACGCCTACGTTCACTGGCATCACTGGAATGAGTTCGGCAAGCCGATTGCCGATGCGGATGATTGGACACGGCGGGTCAAGGACAGCCTGGACATGTCCGCGCGGCATCCCGGATGGGTCGGTCGCGATAAATAATTTATCCCAGACCTTGTCGAATCACGCCGACGCCGATGCCTTCGATGGCGAAGTCCTCGTTCTGGCTGACCTGGATTGATTGGTAGCTGGGGTTTTCCGGGTCGAGATAGATGCCGCGACCGCGCCGGCGCAGCCGTTTGACGGTGACTTCGTCGCCGATTCGAGCGACAACGATCTGACCGCTGCTCGCGGCCGGCGTCTTGTGAACCAGCAGCAGGTCACCGTCGTAAATACCAATGTCGATCATGCTGTCGCCTTCAACGCGGAGGATGTAATCGGGACGTGGATTGAACGCGGCGGCATCGATGCTCATGTCTTCTTCGCGATTCTCGACAGCCAGAATTGGGCTGCCAGCCCTGACCCGACCGATGACAGGGACTTGATTGACGAGGTTGTTGGCTGCTGTTGTGTCGTTCCGTGGCTGGGTTCGACCGAGCGGAACGATACCCCGGGCTGTACCGGACATGAGGCGGATGGCGCCGCGCTCAGCCAGGGCTTTGAGATGGCACTGGGCGGCATTGGGGGATTTGAAACCGAAGTGCTCGACAATCTCTGCTCGAGTCGGTGGCATGCCGTTGCGTTCCATTTGCTGAACGATGTAATCGAGAATTTCCTGCTGGCGTCGGGTCAGGTCCATCCCGTCACTGTATCAAAGTTCAGGCAACCCGGCCACTGTGACAGGGGGATATGAGGACGACATGATGCCGGTCAACTACCGACCGCCATCATGTTCTTTTGGCTATCGAACGATAATGAATTGTCCGGATAACCTGCGTGACCCGTGCAAATGATGGCGGCGTGGCCCGTAGAAATGATGGTGGTGCGGCCACCAGGGGTTGTAATACGGCCCCCATGGGTCGCGATAAATGACGGTGTCAGGTCTTTCCGCCCACAGATACAGGGTCTCGGCATGGAGGCGAGGATAACGGTACTCGAACTCGCCGATCTGGCCGTCGGTGAAGCCCTCGAGGTTGCCGACTACGGTGACCTCACGGCCGCTGGTGAAGACGGCTGGGTCCTGGAACCCGTCCCGGCAAGCCAGGAAACGACCGTGGTTCTGGTCGCCTGCCTGCGGCCGGGCATCGCGGTCAAGATCGCGCGCGAGGATTTCGATGCAGGTCCGGTCGCGCGTTGGTTGGGTATCGACAATATGCCCGCCCCATCGGACGCGTGCGTTCACGGATCGGTCGGTTGCCTGGTCGGGCTGAAATTCGGCAAAGTCTCCGGACAGTGGGGCCGGAACGGTGGCGCACCCTGAGGCAAGCAGAAGGGTTCCCGTGGCGACAAGTACCAGGGCGGGCCGGACTAATGGATACTTCATTCGTTGATGCTCCAGGCAGTAAGGGTCAAGTCTTTGATCACATTTGGCGTATTCGGTTCATCACTGGGCGGAACCGCTTGACGAGATTCACGAAACTGGCGGCAAGCTGATGATCCTGCGGCCCGTAGTGAACTTCTGTGTACATGCCGGCCAATTGAGGAAAAGTCGGAATTTTCGCATCCAGGTCCTTGCTGACTCGTTCAGCGAATTCCAGCGGCGTTTCGGCCGGTGATTTGGCAAAGCCTCGGCGACGCAGCCTGGTCAATGCCCGTTGCCACGCCCGCTGAGCTTCACTGCCTGCCCGGCTTGATCGCTCGTGCAATAGCATGAATGCCAGCGGCAGCGAGATCAGAACCAATGCCGATATCATCAGCAGGCCGATCTCGGTCGCGCCCATGTCAGGCAGGCCAAGGCGATTGAGCAGGCGGCGCTGGCGGTCTGCATCGAATCCCAACACCCAGCGATCCCAGAGATGCTGGACGCGGTCGTAGCGGTTGCGAAGATTGCGTATCCAGTCGGTGTCGATCATGAACCGACCGCTGGCGCCGACACTGCGCGAGCCTTGCTGAATGCGGGATGGCGCCACGGCGGCGGTCGGGTCGACCCGGACCCAGCCACGGCCTTCGAGCCAGACTTCGTTCCAGGCATGGGCGTCTGCCTGGCGGACCAGCAGGTATTGGCCGGCCGTGTTCCAGAACCCGCCCTGGTAGCCGGTGACGACGCGGGCGGGAATGCCGGCGGCCCGCATCAGGATGGCGAATGCGGAGGCATAGTATTCGCAGTAGCCGGTGCGCAGGTCGAACAGGAATTCATCCGCGCCGTGACGGCCCAGGGGGGCGCTGCTGAGGCTGTAAAAGAATTCTTCTTCGCGAAACCAGCGGAGAACGGCATTGATCAGCTCCTGATCGTCAGGATATTGCGCCCGCAGGAAGGCGCCATGCTCGCGTGTGCGCGGGTTGCGATCGGGCGGCAGATTCAGCGCAATCATGCGCTGGGCCGATTCCAGGGTGGGAGAGACGGTGAAGTCAGGCGTGGAGATGACGTCGTACTGGCTCAGGGTCGTGATCGGGCGGCGGCTGACCAGTTGATAGTCTTCGGTGATCCGCGATTCCGGCATGTTGCTTTGGACCGGGTAGTCCAGGGCGAGCAGCCAACGGCGTTCGTGCGGTTCGAGCTGGACCCGGTAGCGAATGCTGGACTGATTGACCGGGACCGGTTCCCGAGTGGCGGTGTCGGAAAAATAGGCCGGTCGCCAGGTGGCGCCGTCGAAGCTCCACAGCACAGGCCCGCGCCAGTAGCGTTGCGCTGGCGGTGGTGGCTGACCTTCGAACTCGACCCGGAATGCCGGGCTGTCGTCGAGGAACAATTCGGCAATGCTGCCGGGCGACATGGTCTCGGACAGACCGGTGCGGCCATCCATGGCCTGGTCCGGGAAACCCCAGATCGGTTGGGCCAGGCGGGGAAACAGGACGAACAGGGTCAGGGCAACCGGCAGGGCCAGAGCCAGCAGAACGAGCGCGCCGCGGGCGGATTCGCGCAAAAGCGGAGGCTGCTTGCGCGAGTGATCGTTGCTGCCGTAGCGGGTAGGCTGAATCTGGTGAATGGACGTCAGCGCCAGGGTGGCGATCCAGCAGCCGATGACCAGGTAGCCCAGGTACAGCAGGCGCTCATTGAACAGAAACTGGCTTGCAATCAAAAAGAAGCAGACCGAGGCGACCATTCTCAGGTCTCGTGGCCGGTACATCTCCATCATCTTGGCGGCCAGCATCAGGCAGAGCAGCGCGGTGGCGATTCGCCGCCCCCAGAACCCGCCAAATGCCACGACGACCAGGACGATCAGGCCCAGCGTGATCAGTACCCGCAGAAAGCCGGGAATCGGCGCCCATTGATACCAGGCGGCCATCACCCGCCAGGCCAGGATGAGCAGGATCGAAAGACTGACCAGCAATGGCATGGCCGCCAGGTGCGGCAGCGCGGCGACCAGGAAGGCCGCGATGGTCAGCAGTACCGGGGTCAGCGGGGGATGAGTGGTCGCCCGATCGATCCGGATCATTGCTCACATCCGGTCATTTCAAAGCTCGGCCAGTGCCCGGAGGCAACGGTACGCGTGGGCCTGGCCGCCGGCCGGCCCGATCTCGACCCCGCCCAGGCGCAAGGTCGAGCGCAATCCTTCACGCTCGGCCATGAGCAGCCAGGCGGTGAGGTTGGAAATCCGTTCTTCCAGGTCCCGCCCCGGCGTGCGGCTCAGATCGAGCGTCAGGTGTTCGGCCTGCTCGGCGCGGAATTCGCGCGACAGTAATAACTGGTGACGCTGGCTGGCTTTCCAGGCAATTCGGTGCAAGGGATCGCCGCTGCGCCAGGCCCGCAGACTGTAAAAATTCTCTCCCTCGGGTTCCCGATGCTCGCGGCTGCCCTGCTGCTGGCCGGCGCTTTGCGGCAAGGGTGGTGGGTGCCGGGCCGGACGTGGCCAGACGAGGATGGGCTGCTCGGGCCAGAACCAGGTCCAGCCCTCGAACAGCCCGATCGGATGACTGGTCTGGAGGCGAAGGCGAGAGGGTGTGAGCCAGCCGCGATGGCTGGTCAGGATCATGATTCCGATTTCGCCACTGGCGCTGGCATCGAGCGTGAAGGATTTGCATTGCTTGCCATGAACCAGTTCGAGCGCGGGCCGGCTGCGTTCGTCGGTGTTGATGAAAGTGATGTTGATACAGGCGCTTTCGCCAGCGAAGACCGGGGCTGCGCTGCAGCGTCGAACCTGGATGCCGCGCAGGTTGTGATAGGCCATCAGCATGGAGTTCAAGGCCAGGCCGGCGACGATGAATGTGGTCAGCAGGCCGAGATTGTTGTTGAAATTCAGGCTGCCCATCAACATGCCGAACATCAGCAAACCGAGCATCCACCCAAACCCGGTTGGCAGGATGAAAATCTGGCGATAGCCAATGGTCAGCGGCGGAATGGTGCGCGCCCGCCGCTTGATCCAGTGGTCGAGGATGTTTTGCAAGCGGCTTCCCAGCCTGCTCGGGTTGGCGGCTGCTCCGATGTGTTCCATCAGGGGACGGCAGTCGTCTCCAGGATTTCGGCCACAATGTCCCCGCTGCCAAGACCGCTTTCGGCAACCGGTTGCAGGCGGTGCGTGGCCAGGGCTGGAAAAACGGTTTTGACATGGTCCGGTGTGCAATAGCTTTGCCGGCGAACAAAGGCATAGGCGCGTGTGGTCTGAACCAGGGCCAGTGAGGCGCGCGGTGACAGACCGGCTCGAAGCGCGGCGTGGTTGCGCGTGGCCGCGACCAGCGCCTGGATGTAGTCGAGCACCGGCTCGGACACGTGTACTGCCATCCCGGCCTGGATCAGAATGTTGACCTGTTCGGGGTCCAGAACCGGCGCCATGTTGGCAAGCAGGTCGCGCCGGTCAGGCTCGAGCAGCAGGCGCCGTTCTTCGGCTGGCGACGGATAGCCGATGCGGGTACGGAGCAGGAAACGGTCAAGCTGGGAATCCGGCAAAGGATAGGTGCCGACCAGGTCCAGCGGGTTCTGGGTGGCAATCACGAAGAATGGCCGGGGCAGGAGGTGGGTTTGCCCGTCGACTGTGACCTGTCCTTCGGCCATGGCTTCGAGCAGGGCCGACTGGGTGCGCGGTGTTGCCCGGTTGATTTCGTCAGCCAGGATCACGTTGGCAAAGATCGGACCGGGTCGAAATTCGAACAACTCTTCCTCGCGTCGGAATATGGACACGCCAACGATATCGGCCGGCAGCATGTCGTTGGTGAACTGAATTCGTTGCCAGGTGCCGCCAACGGCCAGTGACAAGGCGTGGGCGAGCGTGGTCTTGCCGACGCCGGGCAGGTCTTCGATCAGCAGGTGACCGCCGGCCAACAGCGATGTGAATGCCAAATCAACCACATCGGCCTTGTCGACGATGACCTGGTTGACGGCGTCCCGTGCCTGGGCCAGGGCTTGTTCCGGTGAGGTCGCTGTCCTGCGCGACAGGACTTCACTCATCGAGCAATGCGTTCAGCTTGGCTGCGCAGATGAAGTCGTTCTCGCTCAGCCCGTCGATGGCATGGGTGGTGAAGTGGACCAGGCAGAAGTTGTAGCCGGCTTCGAAATCCGGATGATGCGCTTCCTTGTTGGCAATCCAGGCCATGGCATTGATAAAGGCCATGGTCTTGTAAAAGCCCTTGAATTCGAAGCGACGGAAGATCTTCTTGCCGTCTTCATCGGCCTGCCAGCCGGGGGTCTGCGGCAGCAATTGGGCAATGCGGTCGCTGTCCAGTGGCTTCGTGCCCCCTTCGCAGGGTAGGCATTTTTTCTCGGTAAGTTGTTTGTTGGCGCTGCTCATGATCAGGCAACTTCCTTCTGTTTGGGCGGATAGGTGGGGGCGAACTGGCCGAGCGCGCGAGCTTGCCGAATGAGTCCCAGCAGGTCGGCGCTGGCCAGTTCGAACAGGTCATCCATGCGGTCGAGGATGTAATACACGGTCTGGTAGATGTCGATGCGGTACGGCGTACGGAGCGCATCGATCGGATCGAACGGGCGCCGGATCGGTTCCGGGCTTTCCAGCGAGTACACCGTCTCGCCGGGCGACGAGGCAATGCCGCCGCCGTAGATCTTCACGCCGTCGGCAGTCTGGAGCAGGCCGAATTCGACGGTGAACCAGTACAGGCGGGCCAGGAACACGCGCTCTTCCTTGCTGGCCTGCAGACCGGCCTTGCCGTAGGCCTCCGTGAAGTCGGCGAAGGCCTGGTGGGTCAGCATCGCGGTATGGCCGAAGATCTCGTGAAAGATATCGGGTTCCTGCAGGTAATCCATCTCTTCGCGCGTGCGTATGAACGACGCTGCCGGGAACCTGCGCTCGGCGAGCAGCTTGAAGAAGCGGTCGAAATTAATCAGCGCCGGCACCGGTGCGATTTCCCATCCGGTGCGCTCGCGCAAGACCCCGGAGACTTCGTGCGGCTGCGGGATCCGGTCCACGGGCAGGTTCAGGATCTCGAGTCCGTCGAGAAACTCCTGGCAGACCCGGCCCTGGATGATGTCGATCTGGCGTGCATACAGATCCTTCCAGACGCTATGCTCTTCGTCGCTATATGGAATGATGCCGTTTTCATCCGGCACCTTGGCTTCATACTTGGTGGACTTGCCCATGAACGACTCCGATCAGTTGCATTCGTTTCTAGTTTATCACCCGGTCGTCAACATATGAGTGGCGCCGACCACGTCTGGCCCGGCACGAGCTGGTACCAGGACGAGGCAGGGAAACGCTGGTCAGACGCTGGCGCTGTTTCTGATGATATGCGTTGTGATGTCGCGATTATCGGTGGTGGGTTGGCCGGCATCAGTACCGCGGTCTCTTTGCTGGAGCGCGGGATCAGCTCGGTGCGGGTGCTGGAAGCCGAGGAACCGGGTGCGGGTGCTTCCGGTCGCAATGGCGGTTTCGTGTTCGCCGGATACTCCCTCGGCAATGATGCGCTGTTGAGCCAGTTGGGCGCCGAACAGGCCGGGTTGATGCATGGCTGGACGCGTGAGTCAGTCCGCCTGGTCCGGGAGCGCATTGACCGTTACGGAATCGAGTGCCAGGTCAACGATGCCGGCGTGGTGCTGGCGGACTGGTTCGGTGACGATGGCCAACTGCACCAGTTCCGGCAGCGCATGCAGAACCAACTCGATTTCCGACTTGATTTTCTGGATCGCGACAGTCTGGCTCAGTTCGTGGGCTCGCCTCGCTACGGCGCCGGGCTGATGGAGCCGGGCAGCTTTCACTTCCACCCCTTGCGGCACATTCGCGGCCTGGTTGATCAACTGGCCGACCACGGCGTTGCCGTACACGGTCACAGCCCGGTTTCGAGCATCGTGCGCGAGGGTGAGGGTTGGTTGATCCGGTGCCCGACCGGCAGCTTGCGGGCGGACCAGGTGATTTTGACCACTGGTGGTTATGACCGTTGCCTCTGGCCAGCCCTGCAACGGGCGCTGCAACCCATTTCCACCTATATCGCCGTGACCGAGCCCCTGGGGGAACGAATCCATGAACTCGTGCCAGGTGATGTCGCCGTTTATGACACCCGTTTCGCATTCGACTATTTTCGACCGCTGCCAGATCAGCGTCTGCTGTGGGGTGGCAGAATCTCCATCGCTGACCGCTCGCCCCGGGCCATCCGACGATTGCTGGCCCGTGATCTGGCCCGGGTCTTTCCCAGCCTGGCCAATGTCGCCTTCGAGCAGGCCTGGGGCGGCTGGATGGGCTATGCACGTCATGAAATGCCCTTGCTCGGCCGCACGCCTGAAGGCCTCTGGTACGGGTTGGCCTTCGGCGGCCATGGGATGGCAACCACGACATTGGCCGGCGAAGTGCTGGCCGAGGCTTTGTCCGGCAACGAGGGCCGGTTGAATGCTTTTTCTCGCTGGGCCCCGCGCTGGGCCGGCGGCTGGATCGGGCGGGGCGTGGTGCAGTTGAGGTATTGGTGGCTGCAGGCGAACGATGCATTCCGGGACCGGCTTGGGTCAGCCTGATCCCAAGCTGGGCTAAGAAATATCTTAGGATTCTCAGCAAATCTCCTAGGCATCAACGAGCGAAATCTCCATATCCCGATTCAGAACGTACTGGCAATCTATACCCACCTCTTCGCTGGCTTGATACTCCCTTCGCTGGTAGGGACATCACGGGGGCTACGGCCCCCCGCCCGAGGGGGCTTGGGCGGCGCAGCCTCTGCGCCGCCTGTTTTTATGGGGTCTCCCAAACCCGCTCTCGGCCTGACCGTTCCAAAGGACCGACATGCTAAAATGCCGGGCTGTCTCCCCCTGGATTCAACATCCTGATGAGCAAAAACTCCGCTGGCGAGCGCTTTCGCCAACTGGTGGCAACGCAGGCGCCTGTCCAGATCGTCGGCACGATCAACGCCTACAGCGCGATTCTGGCCGAACGCAGTGGTCACAAGGCGATCTACCTGTCGGGCGCTGGCGTTGCCAACGCATCCTTCGGTTTGCCGGACCTGGGTATCACTCAGCTCGCTGATGTTGTAGAAGACGCCAGCCGGATTACCTCCCGGACCGACTTGCCGTTGCTGGTCGATGTGGATACTGGTTGGGGCGGCGCTTTCAATATTGCCCGCACCGTGCGCGAGATGGAGCGGGCTGGTGTTGCCGCGGTGCATCTGGAAGACCAGGTCCAGGCCAAGCGCTGCGGTCATCGCCCGAACAAGGCGCTGGTCAGCCCGCAGGAAATGGCAGATCGGGTGCGGGCCGGTGTCGATGCCCGTCAGGATGATTCGTTTGTATTCATGGCCCGGACCGACGCTCATGCCATGGAAGGCATGCAGGCCGCGGTCGACCGGGCCAATCTGTATGTCGAAGCCGGGGCCGACATGATCTTCGCCGAAGCCCTGCATACACTCGACGAGTTCAGAACCTTCGCCGCTGCAGTGCCGGTGCCGGTGCTGGCCAACATCACCGAGTTCGGCCGCACGCCGCTGTTTACCGTAACGCAACTTGGCGAGGCCGGAATCAAACTGGTTCTCTATCCTCTGAGCGCCTTTCGGGCCATGAGCCAGGCAGCGCTGAGTGTCTACGAGTCGATCGCGAACAATGGTCACCAGAAAGACGTTGTCGACCTGATGCAGACCCGCGAAACGCTCTACGAGACGCTCGGCTATCACGAATTCGAAAACAAACTTGATCAACTATTCAGCAAGGATCAGTCATGACCGACAATAAAAAGAGCGGGGCCGGCCTGCGGGGCCAGTCAGCAGGCGAGACCGAAATCTGTACCGTGGGCGCGACCGGTAACAGCCTGCGCTATCGCGGCTATGCTGTCGATGAGCTGGCGGAGAAGACCACGTTCAACGAAGTGGCCCACCTGATTCTCAAGGGACATCTGCCCAATCGCGAAGAACTGACTGCCTATCAGCAGCGCCTCAAGTCACTGCGTGGGCTGCCGCAGGCGCTGAAGGACGTGCTGGAGCGCATTCCGGCATCGGCCCATCCGATGGATGTGCTCCGCACGGGTTGTTCTTTCCTGGGCAACCTGGAGCAGGAAGGTGATTTCGGCAACCAGGAGAACGTGGCTGATCGCCTGCTGGCCTGCTTCCCGTCGATCATCACCTACTGGTATCGCTTCAGTCATGATGGCAAGCGTATTGACGTCCAGACCGATGATGATGGTATTGGCGCGCACTTCCTGCATCTGCTGCATGACAAGGCGCCGTCCGAGCTGCATGCGCGGGTCATGGACGTGTCGCTGATTCTTTATGCCGAGCATGAATTCAATGCCTCGACGTTCACGGCAAGAGTCTGTGCGTCAACGCTGTCGGACATGCATTCTTGCGTGACCGGCGCCATTGGTTCCCTGCGTGGTCCGCTGCATGGTGGTGCCAATGAAATGGCGATGGCCATGCTCGAGCAGTATCACTCGACAGATCAGGCACGCGAAGACGTGCAGCGAAAGCTCAGCGCAAAGGAAAAGATCATGGGCTTCGGTCATGCGGTCTATCGCGAAAAGGATCCGCGCAACGCCATCATTCGCGAGTGGTCACGCAAGCTGTCGGCGGATATTGGCGACGAGGTTCTGTTTCCGGTCTCCGAGACCGTCGAAAAGACCATGTGGGAAGAAAAGAAGCTGTTCGCCAACGCTGACTTCTACCATGCATCGGCCTATCACTTCATGGGAATACCGACCGGTCTGTTCACGCCCATCTTCGTGATGTCGCGCGTCACCGGCTGGTGTGCCCACATCATGGAGCAGCGAGCCAACAACCGGATCATTCGTCCGGGCGCCGACTACACCGGGCCGGAAGATCGCGACGTATCGGCCATCAGCGAGCGCTGATCGGCCGGTCTATCGTCAGGACTACGTTCGACGACTCATGGCCGCGGTCAGGATCAACCTGACCGCGTCTTCGAACGGCATGTCGATCGGCTCGCACCATTCTCTCGGCACGAAAACTGTATAGCCGGCAATCTGGTAGCTCAGCGGCAGGTAGACGGCAACCTCGCCTTCCTTGCCGAATGGCAGGCTGCTGAAGTCTTCGCGGGTGATGAATCCCAGCAGGCCAAGCTTGAGGTCCGGATGTCGCACCATGACCACTTGGTTGAACTTCTCGCCGTCACGGCCCGAGAAGTATTCGACAAAGTCCTTGGTTGCCCGGTAGACGGATTTGACCACCGGCATGCGATCAAGGATGCCTTCACCGGCCTCGATCAGCCTGCGGAACAGCCACACCTCGCTGAGCAGGCCGATGCCGATGACCAGCAGGATGCCGACGACAAAGCCCATGCCGCGGATGTACCACGCCTCGGGTAGCACCCATTGAATCATGCGGCCAAATCCGGTCTCGGCAATGCCCGCCAGCCAGAAGATGATGATCAGGGTCAGGGCGATCGGGATGATGGTCGCCAATCCCTTGAAAAACAGGGAGAGTACGGCCGATACGGTACGGTGCTCGGCGGTGATTTTCTTGTTTTGTGTCACGGGAATAATTCCGGCAGTTCGGATTGCGGACTTTCAATCGATGCACTGGGCATCGAATTGAAGGGGCTGATTCTTTCCATCAGGTAGCACAGACAATCCGACCGGATGATGGTCTCGTCCATGGTCAGCATGGCCGGCATCAGTGGTCGGGTGGTCGTGATGTGGCCCTGGGTCTGGCTGAAGCAATCAGCGGAAACGTTCCGACCATCATGGCTCAGCGCCACCAGGGGTGACCGATTCTGGTTTCCGATGGTCGCCAGGCGGGTGCCGGGCGGCAGTTCGGTGAAATTCATCCGGTCCAGGTTCGGGACGAATCGCAGCTCGGCCTCGGGGTCGGAAAAACTGAACTCGGTATCCCGATCCACGGTCACTGTTGCTACCATCTGGAATAATTCGATGGCTTCCGGTGCCGGTGGATTGGCGGGGAGGTGCTCGAGATTCAGTACCGATTCGAGATAGGTCATCGCGTGGTCAGTGCCGTCAACCTGTCCGGCGCGGCCGCATTCCAGCGTCACCGCGGGACAGAATTCGCCGAAGGACATCGATTGCACGCCGCGTGGTTCCGTGAAGTAAATCACGGTATGCGAGAACATGGACGCCAGGTGCAGGCGCTGTCCTTCGATCCTGTTGATGGCCGCGTAGTGTGGATTCAGGCCGGTGTTGTTGTGAATGTCGATACTGGCAAAGGGTTTCAGTTTGCGGACATGCTCGGTGATTCCGCTCATCAGGTCATGCCAGATCGTTCGCGGACCGCCATCGCTGTTGCCATCACCAGCTCCACCCGGCCAGCAGCGGTTGAAGTCAGGCTGGTCGGCCAGACGCCTCTGTCCACGGCCGGCCGCGCGTACATTGGCGATCAGCAGTACCAGGCTGCGCGGAAGCGGATCGCGGGAGTACCTCCCCTTGAGCAGCCGGCGCACAGCATCCCAGCCCGAAACTTCGTTACCATGCTGCAGCACGGACACGAACAGCGGCTGCGGCCGCCGACCGGGCAGGTGGAACAAAGTCGGTCCGGCGAGATGGTGATGGAGTTCGGTGGCTGGCAAGTCCAGCAAGTGCTCCGGTAGATGATCCAGTATGACTGGTTTCATTCGATGTTCCGTAAGAGTGAACCTGTAACGTTAACCGCTTTCCAGTCGTGTTGGAAGCTAAATGCCAAAGGCGGTCTGGCTTGAAAATCAGCACTCCAGGCCCCAGTGCTGGGGTCGGATCGCAGTGACGACGAATGGCCAGGACAATAACAATCATCGACCATTTATTAGACGAGACGGACTGCCAAACGACAGCGAGATTACGACGATTGGAAGGTCAGTCGACAGCAACCGCCAAACAATTCCTGAAACCATTTTAAAAATAATCGAGAGACCCGGAGAATGATCGAAGCCAAATCCCTGACGCGCCGCTACGGCACTCTGCTTGCCGTGGACCAGCTCTCGTTTCGAGTCGAGCCGGGCACCGTGCTCGGCTTTCTCGGACCGAACGGCGCGGGCAAGTCTACCACCATGAAGATGCTGACCGGCTTTCTGGCTCCCAGTAGCGGAACGGCCGAGATTCTTGGGCATGACATCTGCGCGGATTCGCTGGCCGCCAGGCGGCAGATGGGCTATCTGCCTGAAGGCGCGCCCTTGTATGGAGAGCTCAGCGTCGGGCGCTTTTTGCAGTTCGTGGCCGAGGCCCGCGGCTTCCGGGGCGAGGAGGCGAAAAACCGGGTTTCAGCGGCAATCGATCGACTGACTCTGGCGGAGGTGCGCGGCCAGACCATAGAGACCCTGTCCAAGGGCTTCAAGCGCCGGGTTGGGCTGGCCCAGGCGATCCTGCATGATCCGCCGGTGCTGATTCTCGACGAGCCGACCGACGGGCTCGATCCGAACCAGAAGCATGAGGTCCGCAAGCTGATTCGGGAAATGGCGCCCAACAAGATCATTATCGTATCGACCCACATTCTCGAAGAGGTCGATGCATTGTGCACAAGAGCGATGATCATTGCCCATGGACGACTGCTGGCCGACGATACGCCGGCCGGCCTGCTGGCCCGGTCCCGGTACCATAACGCCGTGACTGTGGTGCTCGATGATCTGGAGGCGGCCGCATCCCGGCTTGGCGAGTTGCCGGAGTCGCGCGAAGTTGAGGTTCGTCGTGGCCGGTTGACCGTGTTTCCCTCGAGCCAGGGCAACTTGTTCGAGGCGGTCAGCGCGACCATCCAGCAGGAAGGATGGCGGGTCGAGCAGATCCAGCTCGAGGCCGGCCGCATGGATGAGGTCTTTCGCGTCGTGACCCAGGAGGAGGCGGCCTGATGGGTAATCTGGGAGTTGTACTGCGCCGTGAGTTGGCCAGTTATTTTGTCACGCCGGTCGCTTATGTCTTTGTCGTGATTTTCCTGATCATGTCGGCAGCCTTCACATTCTACATGGGCGGGTTCTACGAACGCGAAATTGCCGATCTCGAGCCGTTTTTCCGCTTTCACCCGTGGCTGTACCTGTTCCTGGTTCCGGCCATCGGCATGCGCCTGTGGGCCGAGGAACGCAAGTCCGGTACTGTCGAATTGCTGCTGACGCTGCCGATCTCTCCGACCGAGGCGGTGCTGGGCAAGTTCCTGGCGGCCTGGTTCTTTATTGGCCTGGCGCTGCTGTTGACCTTTCCGATCTGGATCACGGTCAATATCCTCGGCAACCCGGACAATGGTGTGATCGTCGCGGCCTACATCGGCAGCTGGCTGATGGCCGGAGGCTTTCTGGCGATCAGTGCCTGCCTGTCGGCGGCAACCCGCAACCAGGTGGTCGCGTTCATTCTGTCGGTGGTCGTGTGCTTCGTGTTCCTGTTGTCCGGTCTGCCGATGGTGCTTGACCTGTTCCGTGGCTGGCTGCCGCAGCCCATGATCGACGGTATTGCAAACCTGAGTTTCCTGGTCCACTTCTCCTCGATTTCGCGCGGCGTGCTGGATCTGAGAGATTTACTTTACTTTGGCCTGGTCATCGGTTTCTGGCTGATGGCCAACCAGATTGTTCTGGAATTGAGAAAGGCAGACTGACGACGATGAAAAACTGGTATTCAGCCGGCGCATTGATTCTGCTCGCCGTCCTGTTCCTGGCGCTGACCATGTTGTCCGGCGCCGCGCTCAAGGGCGTCCGCGTGGACCTGACCGAAAATCGCCTCTACACCCTGAGTCAGGGCACGACCAACCTGCTGCGCTCGATCGAAGAGCCGGTCACGCTGGAGTTCTTCTTCAGCGAAGAAGCGAGTAGTGACCTGCCGCTGGTGCGCAACTTCGCCCGCCGTGTTCATGAGTTGCTGGAGGAAATGGCGCAGCAGTCGGATGGCAACCTGCGTGTCCAGCGCACCAACCCTCGGCCTTTTTCCGAAGACGAGGACCAGGCCGAGCGTTACGGGCTCGAGGCGGTTCCGGTCGGGCCGGGCGGCGAGGAGCTCTACCTGGGCCTTGTCGGCACCAATATGGTCGATGGGCTCGAGGTCCTGCCGTTCATCTCTCCGGCGCGGGAGGCGTTCCTGGAATATGAACTTGCGCGCATGATTCATGTGCTGTCACGCCCGGCCCGGCCGAGGGTCGGACTGTTCAGTGGTCTGGCGATCGAGGGCGAGTTTAACCGTCAGACCGGCCAACCGGCGCAGCCCTGGGCCATTTACGACCAGATCAGCCAGATGTTTGAAGTCGAGCGTATCGATGCTGGTGCCGGGGCGTTGCCCGACAACATCGAAGCGCTGGTCTTGATCCATCCTCATGAACTCGATGAAGACATGTTGTTCGCGGTTGAGCAGTTCGTTCTCGCCGGTGGCCGTCTGTTGACCTTCGTCGATCCGTACGCAGAGACCGATACCGGACCAGAAGCCAACGATCCGATGCAGGCGATGACCGCCGAGCGTCATTCGACCCTGGAGCCGCTGTTCGAATCCTGGGGCCTGGAATTCTCGACAGAGGACTTTGTCGGCGACCTTGGCCAGGCGCTACAAGTCAGCTTGCAGCAAGGCATGCCGCCGGTCCGTCATCCGGGCATCATCGGTGTGATCCGTTCGAACATGAACCCGGATGACGTGACCACGGGCGAGTTGCAGGCGGTCAATCTTGCCAGCGCCGGTGCGCTGTCGCTGAGTCGTGAAAGCGAGCTGACGTTCGAGCCCTTGCTCAGTTCAAGCTCTCAGGCGGGCCTGTTGAGCGCCGAACGCCTGCGCTTTCTCACCGATCCCTCGGAGTTGGCCGCGGAACTCGCGTCGACCGGTACGGAGTTTGTCCTTGCCGCCCGCCTGAACGGTCGGGTCGACAGCGCCTTTCCCGAGCGCGACGGGCTGCGAGAAGGCGATATCAATGTTATCGTGGTGGCAGATGCCGACCTGCTGGCAGACCGCTACTGGGTGCAGCGTCAGCGCTTTTTCGGGACCACCATTTTCGAGCCGTTCGCCAACAACGGTGATTTTGTCATCAACGCCATTGACAACCTGCTCGGCAACGCCGATCTGATCAGCGTTCGCAGTCGGGCGACGTCGAACCGTCCCTTCGACCTGGTTGACGATCTGCGCCGCGAAGCCGAATTCAACCTGCGGGCCACCGAACAGCGCCTGGAGGCCGAGCTTGCCGAGACCGAGCAGCGTCTGAGCGACTTGCAACAAGCCCGTGGCGATGGTGATCTGACCGTCCTGACCGCCGAGCAGGAGGCTGAGATTGACCGATTCATTACCCAGCGGCTCGAGATCCGTCAGCGTCTGCGGCAGGTTCGGCGCGAGCTCGACCAGGATATCGATGCGCTGGGCGCACGAATCAAGGCGGTCAATATCGCCCTGATGCCGATCCTGGTCACGCTGTTCGCGCTGGGACTGGCCTGGCGCCGCCGCCGCGACCAAACGCCTCGGCAAGACGGCGGGGCTTCAGCATGAATGCGCGAACGGTCCTGGGACTTGGCGTCATCACGCTGGTGACCTTGACCCTGGCCTTGTTGCTAACTGGCTCGTTCGAGGATGTCGGTCAGTCTGAAGCTGAACCCCTGGTTCCCGGCCTCAGGGATATGGTCAATGAAATCAATGCCGTCGACCTGACCGCCCCGGACGGCAGCCCTCTGGCCAGTCTGCGCCGAGAGCGGGAACGTTGGCGCGTGGCAGAGAAGGCTGGTTACGAGGCTGATTTCGCGCTGGTTCATGATCTGTTGCGTGATCTGGCGAGCGGACGCCGGGTCGATGAGCGTACGGCCAATCCCGAGTGGTACGAGCGGCTCGGTGTGGCCGATCCCGGTCATGGTCCGGGTTCCGGTGTGCAGGTGGCGTTTCCGGGGACGGAACTCCCCGCACTGATTATCGGCAATCTCGATAGTGCCGGGCAGGCTCGTTTCGTCCGCTTGGCGGGTGAACACCAGAGCTGGCTCAGCGATCGCCAACTGGACCTTCCCGACAGTGCGGTTCAATGGCTGGAGCGGGCGATCATGGATATTCCGGCGACCGAACTGGCCGAGGTGACCCTGCGCCATCCCGATGGTGAGACGATTCGCCTGCGCTCGGCCGGCGAGGGCAGCGAGGATTGGGTGCTGATGAACGTGCCGGACGGTCGGGAGGCGGCGCCGATGTGGCAGATTCGCCCGGTCGCCAGCGGACTGGCCAACCTGAACATGGAGGATGTCGCGCGGTTCGAGTCGGCCCCGAATGACGCTGTCCGTGCCCTGTTCGTTACCCATGACGGACTCAATTTCATCGTCACCCTGTTCGAAGACGATGACGGTGGCTGGGTCCATTTCAGTGTCAGCGCCGAGATGGATGCGCTCGGCGACGAGGACCATGGCGAGGGAGAAGTCACCGAAACGATCATCGATGCAGCGGCCGTCGATGCACGCCTATCCCCGTGGCAATTTCGACTTTCCTCGCGCAAGTTCGGCAACATGACCAAACGACTCGAGGACCTGCTGGAATAACCGTTACTATTTCTCTGCGTACTCTGTGCCTCCGTGGTAAACCTGTTTTTGTTCCATGAGAGCCCGCTAGGGTTTCAACAGGTCCTTGTTGATGCCTGCGAAAATCGACGCCAATTCCTCGAGAAAATCGGTCAGGGCCGAAGATTTTCGCCATAGCATGGCAATCGTGCGGGTGGGGCCAGGCTCGGCAAACGGGCGGATGACCAGGTTTTCGGTCGGCGCGACGGGGGGCTTGATGGCCAGCGTCGGCATCAATGTGATGCCGGTATTGGCAGCCACCATCTGCCTCAGTGTCTCCATGCTGGTGGCATGGAAATCCAGGTTCTCATGCGCGCCGGCCATGTGACAGACTTCCAGGGCCTGGTCGCGCAGGCAATGGCCGTCTTCAAGCAGCAGAAGCTCTTCTTCCTCAAGGTCCTGCATTCGAATACTGGCGCGCTCGCTCAACCGGTGCCCCTCGGGCATCGCAACCACAAACGGCTCCTCGAACAGCGTGCGTGCGACCAATTGGTCGTTGGCGACTGGAAGGGCCAGCAGGCCGGCATCCATGCGCCCCTGCGCCAGCATCTCCAGAATATCTTCGGTTTTCTCTTCGAAAAGGCGCAGCGTCAGGCGAGGAAATCGTTGCCGTATTTCGGGGATGACATGCGGGAGAAGATAGGGTGCCAGAGTAGGAAAGATGCCAAGCCGCAGGGTGCCGCTGTGAGGGTCCCGGGAACGTCTCGCCACTGCCCGCATGGCTTCAACTTCGCCCAGCACGGCGCGGGCCCTTTCCACGACTTCTTCACCCACCCGGGTCAGCATTACATGCCGAGGTGAGCGCTCGACAAGCTGAACTCCAAGTTCTTCCTCGAGCTTGCGAATCTGGGTACTCAAAGTTGGCTGGCTGACGTAGCATATTTCAGCCGCTTTGCTGAAGTGGCGCACGTCGGCGAGGGTCACCAGGTAGTGGATCGCCCTGATATTCACACTTTCTCCCATAGGCTGCGGCTATCGAGTATGGGTGCTATCCGCGGGCCAGTCAATCATAAAGAAGGCAATACAAGATGTGACAGATTTCGCTGTCATTTGCTTTCAGTTGTTTTGTCGACTTGTGACCAAAATCGACCACTGCCCACGCTCACGGAGAGGGTGCCAGCGCCCGTCAAACGCTTTGGCACAAATGCTGCATACTGTCAGGTAAGTTCCGCTTGGGAAAACGTTCCGTAGCCGAGGCGGCAAAAATAAAAACCTGAGGGAAGGCAAAACGGCAATGCTAATGACTTCTACTGGCAGTGCGTCGGCTCGGCATTTCAGCCGGGGCTTATTGTTACTGATGATGATCGCCGGTAGCGTTGCCATGCAGCCGGTCAAGGCCGAGCTCACGGTGTCGCCGATTACCTGGGATATCGTCGGCCTGGACCATAACCGGCCATTGACCAGCGGTCCGGAGCTGTTTCCGGCGGGGGCGCGGGTCTGCACTGATGTGGCGACCACCAATATCGAAGTTGAACTGGTCTGGGAGTCAGCCAGTCCGTACATTGACCACCGGCCCGGCTCGCTGACCCTGATCGAGGTGGACGAACTGGTGGCGGATGAATGTTTCGACGCCTATTTCGAGATCCAGCTGCAACGTTCGGCATCGGCATTCGGGCAATCGCGCCAGTACCGAATCGAGGCGCGCGACGGTAATGGCGCTTTTTCCAGCCCCAGCCCGAGGGCGCTTTACATCGAGCGGCTGGTTTCCCAGAACCGCAATTCGACCCAGCTGGTGCGCTACGGCCAGCAGGTCGACCAGTCGGACTGGGTACCATTGGCCGGTGGTGGGCTGGCGCTTTCGGTGGGTGAAACGTACTTTATCGAGCTGACCACCCAGACCGCTACCGCCTATGAGCAGTTGCAATCCTTTCTGACCCTTTCGAACACGATATTTCAGGTCAAGTCCGTGGAGACCACGTATTCGGTCTTGACCGCGCCCCCCGCTCGCGTGCCGGTGCCCAATCCTCAGCTCTGGGCCGACGGCTGCCTGTGGGATTCGGATCCCGACAGCCCGAATTACCGCTCCTGTCTGTCATCCGGCAAGGCCGGCGGTGTGGTGGTGACGATTTACGAGATTGATATCATCAGCGGCGGCGGCGATACGGTCGGCCTGGAGGCGCTGATCTATGATCGCTCCGGCGGCAGTTTTCACTACAACACAGACTTCACCCAGTCACTTGGCGAGGCCTATGTCGTCGATCCGGCACAAAGTGGTTTTTCCAAGCAATTCCTGCCCGGGACTACCAGCATAGGCGGCATCTCCAGGCTGCGTTTCATCATGACCAATCCGAATGCCGTCCAGCTGACTGGCTACAGTTTCATTGACAATCTGCCGGTTGGTGTCGCAGTGGCTGACCCGCCCAACGCCAGTACCAGCTGCGGTGGCACCTGGAATCCGCTCGCCGGCGCCACCGCGCTGGCCTTCGACGATGGCATCATCGGCGCTGGCGGAAGCTGCACACTGTTGGTCGACGTGACCTCAGCGGCCGAGGGAACCTATGAGAATATTTCGGAGAATCTGGTTGTCGAGGGAGAGGATACCGGCAACCACGCCGAGGCGACCCTGACCGTCAACGACGCTCCGCTACCGCCTGCCTGTCAGCCGGATACCGAACTGGCTCGCTGGACAATGGATCCTTCCCAGGGCACGACAACCCCGCCAGCGCCCTTTGCGGTGTCGCCTCACGTGGCCACAGCCGTCGCCAGCTTCACCGGCTCGGACCTGCCGGGCGTTGATTCGATTAACACAAGCGTTGGCAATCCGGTCAATTCCTGGTCCGGCACCGGGTGGGGAATGGCGACCGATCCGGTCCAAGCCGGGCCGGGACCCAATTCTCCAAGCTATTTCCAGTTCGAGCTTGATACCAGTAATTTTGCCAGCGATCCATCAGAGCCGATCGGCATCAGCATCGGTGTCAATCCCACCCCGAGCGGAAACTGGGCTACTGAAGCCAACATCACTGTCAATGTGCATGCCAGCGTCGATGGCGGGCCGTTCACTACCATCATCAATGCCAACTCACCGCAGCGCGCTTTGTGGACGACGCTGAACGCTTCGGTCACGCCAGGGCTTGGCAATACGGTTTTCCGGGTCAATATCAGTGGTCGAAGCAACGGTGCTCCAAGTGCCACATTTCTGATCGACAACATCATTTTCACCGGTTGTGGCCCCGGCGATCCGGCCGATGTGCTTGACCCGCCGTCGCTGACCAAGGCCTTTTCTCCGGCAGTCATTGGCGCCGGCCAATCCTCGGCACTGACCTTCGAACTGACCAATCCGAATGCCACCGACGCGCTGAGCGGAGTCGCTTTCGATGATCAGTTGCCGGCCGGCATGACCGTTGCCAATCCAGCCAATGCTACAACGACCTGTGGCGGTACGCCAAATTGGACGCCACAGCCAGGCGATTCGGTGCTCGATTTCTCCGCCGGTATCATTCCGGCTGGCTCCAGTTGCACGGTCAGCGTCGATCTGACTTCCTCGGTAGTCGGCGTCAGCGCCAACATCAGCGGCTTCATCTTTGCCGCCGAATCCGGTCAGAACACCGGTTCCGACGGCTCGGCATTCGCTGCCCTGCAAGTGCTGGCCGCGCCGGTCATCGAAAAGAGTTTCGACGCTCAGCTTTTGCTGCTGGGGATCGATCCGCCTGACTTCTCGGTATTGACCTTTACCATCATCAACCCGAATGACGATGACGCCATCAGCGGTGCCGCGTTCGAGGACTTCTTTCCGGCGGGTCTGGTCGTCGCCGAGCCGGCCTCCGGCCCTGCCGAGCTTGCGCTCGGCAAGGCACTGACCGGACAGTCCGAATCACCGATCGACACCGGCACCATATTGACCTACACCATTGTCGCGACCAATCAGGACCCGGTCATGACCTTGACCGACGTTGTCGTTTCGGACTCATTGGTCGTGGTCAATCCAGTCGATGACTGTGTGTGGCCATTGCTGGAAGGGGAGCTTGATGCCGGTGAGTCCGTGACCTGCACGGTGGCGTATACCGTTACCCAGGATGACATGGATTCGGGCAGGGTGATCAACCTGGCCAGCGCCACGTCTACAGAAACCGGATCGGATGTGGCTCGATACCGGCTGATTTCACCCTTGCTCGATAGCGGATGCGGTGCACCAGTGTTTTCTCCTGTTCCCGGCGCCGACTCGGTCAGCTTTTCCGGCGGCACGATTGCTGCAGGCGGTACCTGCACGGTCAGTGTGCCGGTCTCCGGTCCGGCTGATGTCTACAATAATGTTTCCGAGCCGGTCAGTCACCTGGTCAGTGGTATGGAAGCCTATGGCAACACTGCCGAAGCCACGCTGGTCATTGATCAGCCGATCCCCGGCGTTCGACTGCAGAAGCAAATTGGCTTCTCGGGCGATCCGGAAGGCGCGTGGTCAAATTACCTCGCGGTCGAACCGGGTGCCGAGGTTTATTACAGGCTCACCATCGAAAACATCGGCGAGACGGTGCTGGATACGATCGATGTCGTTGATCCGGACATCGATACCTCCACTTGCGTGTGGCCGGCCGAGTTGCCGGTTGCCGACGTGGGCAGCGAAGACCACATCGCCGTGTGCATCGTCGGTCCGGTGTCCGCGGATGAGGGCGTGGTTGTCAACCAGGCTGAAGTCAGTGCGCTGGGCGCCGGGCTGGCGGTGAACGATTCGGACTCGGCAACCTATGCCACCATCGGCCTGACCTTCGCCAAGACCGCCGATCCAGTAACGTTCGAGCAATCCGGCGATGTCATCGATTACACCTTCACGGTCAACAACATCGGCTTCGCCATTCTTGCCGGGCCGGTTCAGATCGGCGATCCGCTGGTGCCCGGGGCAAGCTGCCCAGCACTGAACACCATTGGCAATCTGGACAACTTTTTTGGTCCGGGCGAAAGTATCGTTTGTTCCGGCAGCTATACCATTGACGCAGCCGACATCAGCGCTGGTTTCGTCACCAATACGGCTTCGGCATTCACAGTTGAGGCACTATCCGACCCCGATCAGGCCACTGTGGTCCTGACCGGGGTCAACCCGGAACTGACCGTGTCCAAGGTGCTAAATTTTATGCCAAGCCCGATCGAGCTGGGCAGTGTGCTGGAGTACACCGTCACAGTCAGCAATACCGGCGACGCCACCTTGAGCGATGTTGAGGTCGTCGATCCGCTGCTTACACCATCAAGCGTGATCTGCGCCACCCTTGCTGTGGGCGACAGTTGTGTGCTGACCGGAACCTATACGGTGACCCAGGCCGATATCGACAGCGGTCAGATCGAAAACACCGGCAGTGCCACGTCCAATGAGTCCGCGCCCGATGCCGACACGCTGATCACTCTGATCGACCAGACCCCGGCCATCGCACTTGTCAAGACCATTACAGATGGCGACCCGTATGCCAATGTCGGCGAAGTGATCACCTACGAGCTGACCGCGACCAACAACGGCAACGTGACACTGAGCGATGTCATCATCAGCGATCCTGATGCAGCAGTCGGCGTCTGTATCCCGGCCCAACCAGCGAACCTGGCCCCGGGCGATACCCTCGTCTGCCCGGCAAGTTACACGGTCGATCAGGGTGACATCGATGCCGGCAGCTTCACCAACCTGGCGTCCGTTGCGGGCATTGACCCGAATACGAACCCGGTCGAAGACAGCGACTCGGCGACCGCCACCGGCCCGGCGGCGGCCCCGGCGCTGAGCGTGCTCAAGGAACTGACCGGGGCCCCCAGTCCGATCCAGGTGGGCAGCGTGCTGGAGTACACGGTTACGGCCACCAACGACGGCAATGTGACCCTGAACAACGTCCAAGTCAGCGACAGCCTGATCACTCCATCCAGCACCAGCTGCCTGACTCTGGCCCCGGCGGCAGACTGTGCGCTGGTAGGAAACTACACGGTCACCCAGGCCGATGTCGATGCTGGCGAGATCAGCAACATCGGCTCGACTGCTGCCGATGAAGTGCCGCCGCTGGATACAGCTCCGGTTATCACCTCGATTGATCAGAATCCGGCCGTAGAGCTTGCCAAGACCATTACAGCCGGCGACCCCTATGCCGATGTCGGTGATGTGATCACCTATGAGTTGACTGCAACCAACACCGGTGATGTCACGCTATCGAACGTGATGATCTCCGACCCGGCCGCGACCCTGGGTGCTTGCGCCCCGGCTCAACCGGCCACCCTGGCCCCGAATGAGACCCTGGTCTGTCCGGCCAGCTACACGGTCGGGCAGGGCGACATCAATGCTGGCAGCTTCACCAACAACGCCAGTGTCGAGGCAATCGATCCCAATACCGATCCGGTCAGTGACACCGACTCGGCCACGGCCCAGGGTCCGGCGGCGGCACCGGCGCTGGATGTACTCAAGGAGCGCACCGACAGCATCGATCCGATCGAGGTCGGCAGCGTGCTGGAATACACCATCACGGTCACCAACAGCGGCAACGTCACTCTGTTCGACATCATCGTGGCCGACTCGCTGGTCATCGTTGATCAGGAAGCCGACTGCAGCTGGCCGGCAGTCACTGGTGAACTGCAGCCGACCGACCAGGTGGTCTGCACCATCAGCTACACGGTCACCCAGGACGACATCGATGCCGGCCAGGTCACCAACCTCGGTGGCGCCAGCGCTCCGGATCCATCCGATCCGACCGATCCGCCGATCGAGAACGATGATGAAGTGATCACGCCGATCGCTCAGAACGGCACGATCGAGCTGGCCAAGCTCATCACCGGTGGTGATCCGTATGCAGAAGTTGGTGATACCATCACCTATGAGCTGACCGCGACCAACACCGGCAATGTCACCCTGACCGCTGTGGCGATCAGCGACCCGGATGCGGTACTGGGCACCTGCGCCCCGGCCCAACCGGCCAGCCTGGCGCCCGGCGAGAGCCTGATCTGTGCGGCCAGCTACGCGGTTACCCAGGATGATCTTTTTGCGGGCAGCTTTACCAATCTCGCCAGCGTCAGTGCAATGAATCCGAATGGGGATTCAGTCGAGGATACTGATTCGGCAGTTGCCACCGGTCCGGCGGCCCAGCCCGCCATCGGTCTCGACAAGCAGTTGGTCAACCCACCGAACCCGATCCTTGTCGGCAGCGTATTGAACTACGTCATTGCGGCAACCAATATCGGCAATGTGACTCTGAGCGATGTCATTGTGGAAGACGAGATGATTACGCCATCAAGTGAGACTTGTGCCACGCTGAATCCAGGCCAGACCTGTGTCCTTTCCGGCAGCTATACGGTTACGGGCGCAGACCTGGCCGCCGGGGCCTTGGTCAATGTTGCCGTGGTGGGCGCGAATGATCCTGACGAAACCCCGCTCCCCGAAGTGACCGTTACCCTGTCTATTGTGATGGGTGAACCCGTGCCTGTACCGACCGTCGGCTCATGGGCGCTCTGGTTGATGGCTGTATTCATTTTGCTGGCCGGCATGATTGGCGTTCCCAGTCGGGTGCGCCGCTCTGCGCTGTGCCCAGAATGAAGTTGCCGATATTCTCTAACTGACTGTATATGAAGGCTTTATAGAAATCGACCGTCAGTGCAAGAGTCTAATAGACGAAATCAATTGTCCGGATAAAAACAATCAATTGGATAAATGGCCGGCGGGCCTCTATCTTGTCTCCCGTACGCGGCGTTCCGCGGATTTTCATTTGGGAAAGTTTCTTCAAGGAGACCAGAAATGTTGACGATTGGTGACAAATTTCCGAACTACAAGCTGAAGGCAACCGTTGGTACGGACATCGAGTCCGGTTTTACCGACATCGACAGCAGCAGCTATGACGGCAAGTGGCAATTGGTGTTCTTCTACCCGAAGGACTTCACTTTCGTCTGCCCGACCGAAATCAAGGCATTCAGTGATCTGGCCGACGAATTTGCCGATCGCGACTGCCAGGTTCTGGCAGCCAGTACGGACACCGAGTTCGTTCACTTGGCCTGGCGTCAGCATAACGACGACCTGCGCGATCTCAAGATCCCGATGCTGGCCGATGTCAAGCGTGAGCTGTCCGGCGCCCTGGGCATCCTGAACGCCGACGAAGGTGTGGCCAACCGCGCCACGTTCATCGTCGACCCCCAAGGCATCATCCGCCACGTTTCCGTGACCGACTTGAACGTTGGCCGCAACCCGAAAGAAACGCTGCGAATCCTGGATGCGCTCCAGACCGATGAGCTCTGCCCCTGCAACTGGCAGCCGGGCGAAGACGTTCTCCGGGCCGCCTGAGCATCATCGCCAGCAGTGCCGACCCGGTGGCCACAGGCTGCCGGGTTCGCTTGAACCATAACCGACGCCCTCAAACCAGGAGCGAGTAATGAGTATCGACCGCATCAAGCAACAAATTCCTGACTACGCCAAGGATCTGCGCATCAATCTCGGCAACGTCGTCGATGTTGATCAGGCGGCCGGGATGACCGAGCAGCAGGTCTGGGGCACGGCACTGGCCACCGCCATTGCCAGCCGCAACAAGGAACTGATCGACGCCATCGCCAGCGACGCTGCCAGTCATCTGGATGACAACTGGCTCAACGCCAGCAAAGCGGCAGCTGCGATCATGGGGATGAACAACATCTACTACCGATTCATTCACCTGGCATCCAACAAGGCCTATGCCAAGATGCCTGCCAAGCTGCGCATGAGCGTTATCGGAAGCCCCGGTATCGACAAGGTCGATTTCGAGTTGCTTTCACTGGCCGTATCCGCGATCAACGGTTGTGGCATGTGCATCGACAGCCACGAACAGGTTCTCATCAAGGGTGGGGTTACCGCAGATGTGATCCAGCACGCAGTCAGGATTGCTTCGGTTATTCACGCCGTGGCTGGCGTCCTGGACACGAGCGACATCGCTGCCCTGAAGAACGCCGCCTGAGCATTCAACATTACAGCTTAAGACACTCCAAGTCCTTTGCCCCGCTCCTCAGCGGGGTTTTTTATGGCGCCGGGTTAAACTTGCCGTATCCCATAAAAACAACAAGCCGGACAATGACCGCACCAGACCCCAGAATCGAACAATCCCGCACCCGGATCACCAAGCTGGTTTTTCCACACGACACCAACCCAATCGGCACCCTCTACGGCGGCACCGCACTGCACTGGATGGACGAGGTCGCCTTCCTGACCGCCACCCGCTTCGCCCGCGGCCAGGTCGTGACAGTTTCCATGGACCGCGTCGACTTCAAAGTCCCCATCCCCGAAGGCGCCATCGTCGAGCTCGTAGGCGAAGTCACCCGCATCGGTCGCACCTCGATGACCGTTCAGGTCAAGATCCTGCTGGAAAACACCATGGCCGCCACCCAGGAACTGGCAATCCAGGGCACCCTGGTCATGGTTGCCGTTGACAAAAACATGAAACCGGTCGAAATCGGGAACGCCTGAATCCGTAAAAGCCTTCACCACAGAGTGTCCGAATCCGCTTCGGGACCCGCTGTCGCGAAAAGAACAAAAAAATTTCACCACAGAGGCACAGAGAACACAGAGGAAAGCCAGTAGAAACTAATTGAATTATAAGAAAAAAATAATTCTTTTAACCTCTGTGGCCTCTGTGCCTCTGTGGTGAGCTTGTCTTTGTTCCTTCCGCGACAGCGGGCCCGGTTACGGGGTTGGAGACTCTGTGGTGAGATTGTCCTGTTTCTTTCGCGATAGCGGGTTTGGAGAAGGACTCGGACACTCTATCGTGAAATCAGATTTTTGGCATGTCGCCTGATATACGAAAGCGGCCGCGCCCAAGAGAGCGCGGCCGCTATGGCACTTAGTGTGTCCGTCGGATCAGAAGCGCATGCGCAGGTTGGCGCCGAAGGTGCGTGGCTGGTTGGTGCGGAAGCCCAGTCGGGCGCGACCGCCGCGTTCACGGTCGAACGACAGCAGGGCGTTCTCGTCGAAGACGTTATCGACAAACAGGGTGACCACGTAGTTGCCGAAGTCGACCCCGCCGCTTAGATAGGCGATCTGATAGGACGGCAGCTTGAGATCCAGCATGGTGACTTCGGCCCCGGTCATGCCACCAAAGGGCAGGCTGTGGGCAAAGTTGCCAGCTCCGGGCATCTGGTCGCCGGGCTGGGTGAAGCGTGAGCCGATGTACTGGAAGGCGGCGGTGATGAAACCTTCGGATCCGCTGCCGGCCCAGTCAGCCGGAAAGTTGTAAGCGGCACTGACGGAGAACTGCGATTCCGGCACGGAGGGGAGGCGGTTGCCTTTTTCCACACCACCTTGCACGTTGCCGTCGGAATCCAGAACGGTGGAGCGGAACTCGGCATTGACCAGGCTGCCGGCAAAACCCAGGAAGAGCCGGTCGATCGGTTCCCAGCGCAATTCGGCCTCGATGCCGGTGGTCTGAGCCTTGGGCACGTTGAATGACACACGTGACGAACATGAGCCGGCGTCCATCGTGACCTGGAGGTCGTCGATGCGGGAGTGGAAAGCGGCGGCACTGAAGGTGACTCGACGGGTCTGGGCTTTGATGCCGGCCTCGAAGTTCCACAGCGTTTCATCGTCATAATCCTGGAAGCCGCCAAACAGCACCAGATCCTGTTGCGTGCACAATTCGGTGTTGAGCGGGTCATTGACCCCGCCCAGGCGGAAACCGTGGGATGCCTGCGCGTTAACTGAAACGGCGTCGTTGATGCGGTAGTGGGCGAGGAATCGCGGCGAGAAACCGCTGGAGGAGGTCTTGTCGACCACGCCGGTGTCGCCAGCGGCGAACAGGCCGCCGGTGGTGATGGTGCGAACTTCATCGAAGTCGTACCAGCGTCCGCCAGCGGTCAGGGTGAGGCGGTCGGTGGCATGCCAGTTGGCTTCGCCGAAAAAGGCGATTTGCTCAATGTTGTAGGGCAAATCGGAGTTGAACGGCGAGTCGGGGCCGAAGCCGTTGGCCACCGCAGCCGCAGTGCCCTCACCGAGTGTGGCGTCGATGAAAGCGTCGTAGCCTGGCGTGGGCAGGCGCTGGGCGTAGACGCGGTCGGTATCGGAGTAGAACGCACCGACCAGCCAGTCGAATGCGCCAGCGGTGTTGGAGCTCAGCCGGATTTCCTGGGTGAACTGCTCCACGTCGGTGGTATCGCGCAGGTTGGAAGGCAACAGCACGCCGGCATTGGGAAAGCCCAGGTCCACCGAGACGCTACCAGACAGCGCACTGGCGTCGCGGCTGACCAGAATTTCGCGGTCGGTGTAGCTGGTCACCGAGGTCAGGTCAAAACCGTCAAAACCAAAGCTCGCCGTGAGATCCAGCAGCAGAAACTCGTCCTGGAATTCCTCGTCGAGTAGCAGGAATTGCTGGCGTTCATCAAACGTCACTGCCGGGCGTTCGGTGGTAAAGGGGTTGGCGAACAGATTGAAGACTTCCTGGCGATTGAAACCGTCGGTCTGGATGTCCTGGTAGATGACCCGCGGCGTGATTGAAATGGTGTTGGTCGGTTCGAAGGTCAGCGCCGCGCGGATGCCACTGCGGCTGCCGCTGTTGACGTTGCTGTTGGTGCTGCCGTCTTCGCGAAGCGCGTCAATGAAGCCGCCGTACTCGGTGTGGTAGCCGACCAGGCGAAGTGCGCCAGTACCGTTGCCAAACGGCGCGTTGAACATGCCCTTGACATGGCCACCGGTACCGCCGCCGTCGATGGTGTTGAGTTCAAGTTCCAGCGCGCCCTCCTGTTCCAGGAGGTTGGGCTGGTTGGTGATGTAGCGGATGGTGCCGCCGATCGATCCCGATCCGAACAGCGTGCCTTGCGGGCCACGCAGCGTTTCGACGCGATTGAGGTCGAACAGGTCCAGATCAGGCGTGAACAGCGACAGCGAAATCACTGATTCGTCCAGGTAGACACCAACCTGCTCCTTGACGCCGGGCTGGTCGCGCACGATCTGGCCGGCGGATACGCCCCGGATGGCCACTTGGCTCTGACCCGGACCAAGATTCTGGATGGTCAGGCCGGCGATGTTGCGGGAAAGTTCTTCGAGCGTGCCGGCGCCGACTCGCTGGATATCCGCTTCGGTCTGTGCATTAATGGAAAAAGGCACATCCTGCAGAGTTTGTTCGCGCTTGGTGGCGGTGACCATGATTCTGTCGAGGTCGTCGGTTGGTTCTGCGCGACGGCGAGCGGGTTGGTTTTGGTCAGTGCCCTGTGCGGCCGACTCCGACTCTGTGATTTCGGCGGATCCTCCTGCCGCGGAGGTGTTCGTCGAGCTGGCGTCCTGATCTGCGGCCGTTGTTTCAGAAGCCACTGGTGCTGCCAGTGCCAGCCCCAGTCCCCCGACGAAAAAAATAAGCAAACAATGGTTGGAATTATTGTTCATTGGTTCTCTCCCTCGTTGATCCGATGCCGAAGTATACCCGAGCATCACGGCAAGGTCACTCATAATGGGCTAGCGCACTTTCTGTTGTTCCGCCGGTTCTGAAGGAGCGCCTATGAATAGCCTATAGCGACGGCCACTCCGATAAACCCCATCGCCAGCACCACGTAAATGCCGAGCAGAGGCAAAACCCATCTTGCCCAGACGGCCCAATCGATTCGGGCGGCGCCCAGCACGCCCATCAGGGTGGCGGAGGTCGGGATGATGAGGTTGGTGAGGCTGTCGCCCAGTTGAAAGCAGAGCACGGTGACCTGGCGCTGGATGCCGACCAGATCGCCCAGGGGCGCCATCAGCGGCATGGTCAATGCGGCCTGTCCTGAGCCTGATGGTATAAAGAAATTGATCATGGCCTGGACAAAGAACATCAGCCAGGCCGAAATCAGCTCCGGCACATGGGTCAGGCCCGAGGCCAGTGTGAACAGGATGGTGTTCATGACCGAATCTTCGCGCGGATTGGTGCCGCCGAGCAGCGCCACCAGGCCCATGGCCATGCCGACGACCAGCACGGCCGGAATCAGGCTGGCCGCGCCTTCGCGAAAGGCCCGGGCCTGATCATTGGCTCGCAGGCGATGGTTGCCGGGAAACAGGTAGAGCAATCCGACCGCAAGCCCGATGGCAAAGAACTGGGTCGCGATTTCGGGGATGTAATACTGGTGGACCATCACCCCCCAGATCACCCAGCCGACGCCGACAACGATCAGCAGCAGGGCCAGCATATCGCGTTCTGTAAATACGGCTTCGGTTCTCTCCGGTTCGGCCACATCGCGAAACACCGCGTCAGATTGATAGACGGGTGAGAATTCGGGGTTGGCATACACCTTGCGCGCCCACCAGATAGTGATCACGATGCCGACCAGGGTGAACACAGTCCACATCAGGATCCGCAGCGGTGCGCCTGAAAGAATCGGTATCTCGGCAATGCCTTGAGCGATGGCAACGTTGAACGGATTCATCCAACTGGCGGCAAAGCCGACGCGCGAGGCGACGAAGGTGACCAGCACTGCCGTGATGCCGTCATAGCCCAGGCGCACGATGATCGGCGCCAGCAGGATCACGAAGGCAATGGTTTCCTCGCTCATGCCGAAGACGGCGCCACCGAGTGAAAACAGCGAAAACAGAATCGGCAGAACCACGATCGGCTCTTTTTCAGTGCGGCCGATCAGGGCGCGAACGCCGCGGTCGATGCAGCCGGTTTTCATGATGATGCCGAAGGCGCCGCCGACCACCAGCAAGAAGCCCATGATGCCGATGGCGGCACTGAACCGGCTGCCCGAGGTCAGGCCCATGAAGGGAGCATTGAGAAAACCGATCTGATCGGTATCGCTGCTGAACAGGGCAGTTCCTGGCGGGCCGTCGTCACTCAGGGAAAAGCTGGTCAACTCGATGGGAAGCGTGTCACCCTCGGTATCAAGTTGCACATCGAAACTGCCCGCCGGTACCAGGAAACTCAGGGCGACCAACACAATCGCAACCCAGAACAGGATGATCAGCGTATCCGGGGTGCGCCGCGCTGCAGCCGTCGCCGTACTCATATCCGGGCCTGCAGGCGGGCCGCCAGCGAGTCAAAGCCAAATGCAAATGTCATGACAGGCAATATTGGAAACTGGCCGTTGATTATAGGGAATCCGAGCCTGCCGGGTTCAGGCGGCATCCGTACTCGGGCGTGCCCGATCGATGATCGCGGTCAGATCCAGGCCGTCGGGCAGGGTGCCATACATCAGGCCGCTATCATGGCGCAGTTTGCCGGCGACGAAGGCTTCGGTCACGGCCTCACTGCCTGATTCAATCAGCAAGACTGCCTGCAACGCCATCGCCAGGCGTTCGACCATGCGCCGGGCGCGGTACTGCACCTGCTCACCGTCAGCCAGGTCCCGGCGCGCCGAATCAACGATCTTCGATAGTGCTGGCACGGCCGGATAATGCGGCTCGAGCACCGCCACCAGCGCATCCAGGCAGCGCGGCTCGCGGTTGAGCGCACGCAGCACATCCAGGCACTGGATATTGCCTGAGCCTTCCCAGATGGCATTGACTGGCGCCTCGCGATAGATCCGTGGCAGGATAAACTCCTCGACGTAACCGGCGCCGCCCAGACATTCCTGGGCTTCGTTGGCCAGGGGCACCGCGCGCTTGCAGACCCAGTACTTGGCAATCGGCGTGGCAATCCGGGCCAGCAATTCGGATTGCTCGTCGGAGCCTGCGCGCTCGAAGCGGCCAGCCAGGTGCATGGCCAGCACCATGGCCGCTTCTGATTCGACGGCGAGGTCGGCCAGTACATTCATCATCAAAGGCTGTCGGCTCAAATGGGCTCCGAACGCCGTGCGCTGATCGCAGTGATGAATCGCCTGCGACACGGCCTGGCGCATCAGTGCGGCCGAACCAATAACGCAATCAAGCCGGGTTTCAGCCACCATGCGGATGATCGTCGGCACGCCGCGGCCCGGCTCGCCCACCATCTGAGCCCAGGCGCCCGGGTACTCAATCTCGGACGAAGCGTTGGACTGATTTCCAAGCTTGTCCTTGAGCCGCATGATGTGAATCGAATTGACTGTGCCATTCGGGCGCCAGCGTGGTACCAGGAAGCAGCTCAAGCCTGAACCCGTCTGGGCCAGACTCAGAAAGGCATCCGACATCGGCGCCGAACAGAACCACTTGTGGCCGACCAGCTCGTAGGCCTGGCCGGCACCCGGTTGGCCCAGGGGATGGGCCACTGTGGTATTGGCGCGTACGTCCGAGCCGCCCTGCTTTTCCGTCATTGCCATGCCCAGCGTAACGCCGGTCTTTTCTGACGCCGGGCGAAAGGCCGGGTCGTACTGACCGGCCAGCACCCTCGGCTCCCATTCGGCCGCTATTTCGGATTGCTGACGCAAGGATGGAATAACCGCATGGGTCATCGTGATCGGGCACATGGTCCCGGCTTCGAATTGGCAGTGCAGGTACATCAGGGCCGAGCGCGCCACTCGTGCGCCAGGCTCGCCCGACCAGGTCATTGACGCCAGTCCATGTGACAGCCCAAGTTCCATCAGCCGGTGATAAGCAGGGTGAAATTCGACCTGGTCGATCCGATTGCCGTAGCGGTCATGCGACTTCAGCACAGGGGTGTGCTTATTGGCGTCAAAGCCCAGTTCCAGAATCTCAGAACCACAGATGCTGCCATAGGCGCTCAGCCGATCGGCATGGCGTCCGCCGCCTTCGCGATCAACCGCCTGGCACAAAGCGGTGTCGGATCGGTAAGCGTTGTAGTGCTCCAGCGGTTCGGGCTGGTTGAGCACGGAATGAGTCGCTGATCGGGGGCGCTCGAAATCGGTCATGGCCGGAGACATCGCATTTGCCTGTGCCCAGTATACGGATTCCGCCGGGGGCGGTAATGAGGGACGACCGCGCTACTCTCCAGGCTTCTGACTCTGGAAATTCATGCAACGTAAAATCCCCATTGATCCGGCACTGGGTCCAACAGTGTCCTGTGGCTCATGACTACGGCCCGCCTGTCGGGCCGTTGATGTTGGTTTCGGTCATGGTCGCGTCAGCCCGAGACGCGGCTGACAACCTGATCGGCTCAGCCCAGTGTCAGATGAATCAATTGATCCTTGCCGTATCGGGGTGGAAGTTGTACCAGGCAAACCAGAACAGCCGGATCGACGGGTGCACGTTGTTGTTTTCGTCAGTGGCCAGGACTGAACCATCCGCGCCGCGTTCTATGACCAGGCTGCGTTCGCCCAGGCTGGTCTCGATCCGGGACTCTTCAACCAGCTTGTTCTCGAAAACGGCCAGTTTGCGGCCGTCGATCTCGAACCCGAAAACGACCGACTTTGGATGGATGGTCAGGTCTCGCTCGGACACCGGAAAAGCCAGTCGCTCGCTCTGGTCATACTCATCGTATCGGCGGGAATCGCCGTAGTCCCGATCGGCGCCGGTGTCTGTGGAAAGCACCAGGGTGTCGGGATGCGCCTGGCGCCATGTCTGCCAGTCGGTCATGGTCATGGGAAGAATTTCAAGGCGCTCACCCATGCGCGGACCCATGAAGGCCTGCCCCGTGATCTGTTGCCAAAGGGAATCGGACTTGCGGTCATACATGACCAGGTCCGAGTCATGCAGGACGCCGGCGACACCGAACTCGACCACCTCGCCATCGATCCGCGGATCAAAAGCCACCCCGGAGCCACAAAGTGGGCACCAGGTCACGGCGATGGGCTGGCCGGCGACGGTGTCATTGACGATTTCGTGATAGTCCATGATGCGTGCCGGGTAGGCACGTTGCTGGCCATTGATATCGATCCCCATGATCAGCTCGTCATCGCCAAGAAACGTGGCATCACCGCTTTTCACATACTTCGGGTCGTCTATCGACGGAATACAGTCCCGCGCCGGACAGCCCTGGTAAAGGTCATCATAGTTGACCAGTGACGGAGTATCTGGGCCGTAACCAAAGGTATCGGCCAGGATGTCGGTATCGAAGGGATTGCGCGGTCTTTCAGGCTGCGCTGCTGTGGTGTCGGTCTCGGGCAGCCAGGTTTCGTGGACATGCAGCCAGACCAGGCCGTTGGGCGCCTGGGGGTCTGCTGCGAAAACCACGGTGCTCAGGCGACCGCGCATCGGATCGCCGCCTCGTCCCTGCCATTCTTCGTAAGTGAATATGGCTGTGTTCTCATGAGTTTCATGCAGCCGCACATCACGAATCTCGAGTTCAGCCTTGGCGTCCGAGTCACGCTGGCCCCGAACCGCCTCCATGATGATATCGCGTCCCAGTATCCGTGCATCCGGCATGATGATGATGAAGCCGTCAGACAGCGCATGATCAAGGCGGTCGAAGTCTGCTTCCGGTTCTCCGCGATACCAATCCTGAAAGAACTGGTGCAATTCCACGATTTCGCGCTCGCCGCGCTCAGCCAGGTCATCGGTGTTCATGGCAGTCACTCCCGTGGAAATAAGCAGCGGCATCAGCGCCAGCAACGTCAGGATTCTGTGTGTGGAGATTTTGCGGGTCATCATCTTGTTCCTTGCAATGGTTGAGGCTGAAAGCGGTCAATGCGCGTGAGTCGCTGATGGGCCTTGATCGGCGCGATGGTATCAGCTTCGAGCATATCGTTATTTTCTCGTCCGACAGCAATCCATAGCTATGCCGCAGACGCCGCCAGATTGCTCGCTACTCGAGCACGCAGGCTCCGTCAAACACGTCAGTTCTACTTCCCGCTGCAGGCCGCTCATGCTTTGATTTGAGAGGAGACAGAGTTAGCAGACCGGTCGAGGGGCGTATATCTTGCAAATTGACGGCGTCACAGCACTACTGCCTGGAAAAACCCAATGCAAAAAAAACCCGCCGGGCTTGCGCCTGGCGGGCTTCCAACCGCTTTGGAATGTCAGTTGGCTCGGGCTACATTCGAAATAATGACTTCGACCCGACGGTTTTGCTGACGCCCGGTTGCGGTGTCGTTGTTGGCCACCGGTGAACCCTGACCCAGGCCAGAAGTGGTCAGGCGATTGGCCGCCACACCCTGGCCTACCAGGTAGGTTCTTACCGACTCGGCACGGCGCTGTGACAGAAGCTGGTTCGAATCCGAACTGCCCACGCTGTCCGTGTGCCCTTCGATCAGGACGGTCCGGTCCCGGTATTCATCCAGAAACGCTGCCAGCTTGTTCAGGTTGGGTCCGGCGGCCCCGGTCAGGTTGGATTGTCCTGTTGCAAACAGCACATCGCCGAGCGTGACCACCAGACCACGATCGGTCTCGCGGGCATTGAGTTCTGCGATCTGACGCTGCAGTTCCAGGCTTTGCGCCCGCGCTGCTGCAACTTCTGCCTGCGAGGCTGCCGCTTCGTCGCGCGCTCTGGCGGCTTCGGCTCTTGATGCAGCTACTTGCGCTTGCGAGGCCGCAGCTTCATCGCGCGTTCTGGCAGCTTCGGCCCTGGATGCTGCAGCTTCTGCCTGCGAGGCCGTAACGTCATCGCGCGCAGTGGCGGCAGCCGCTCGTGCCGAATCGGCCGCAGCTCTCGCTGTGCTTGCGTCTTCGCGGGCGTATTGGGCGTCCCTGCGGGCACGGTCGGCCTCGAGGGTGCGGGCTTCCAGGCGGGCGTTTTCGCTTTGCTGGCTGAGCGCTGCACGTTCATCTTCATACTGGCGGCTCTGCGCCCGGGCCCGTGCGATCTCGACTTTCTGGCCGGCCATCAATAGCCGATGCCTGTATTGTTCGCTGTTCCGGTCGGTCATCTCGGCTGCTTTTACCGCTGCTTCAGCTTCCTTCAATTCCACCGGGGCGCGGGTCGCCAACTGGGGATTGGACTGGAGTGCGGTTAGTGCCACGCGCGCATCAATCGGGCCTTCCGGGGCTCTCGGTGAGGTTGCGCAAGCGGTCAACAGCAGAAAGCCGGTAACCAGGATTGCGGTGCGGGTCATTGTATTTGTCCGGGTTTTCATCGCCGTGCTCCTGCGCGTTCCATTTCCTGCTTGAGGGTATCAATGCTTTTTTGCATTTCTGCATTGACGGCCTTGGCCTTCAGTTCTTCGGCCCTGGCCAGTGCGACCTCGGCGTGGGCGCGAGATTCGATTGCCAGGTACTGGCCTTGCTCCATTTGTTCGTTTCTGACGGCGGTGTTGGCCTGAACCAGCTTTTGTCGTGCAATGGTCAGGTCAGCTGAGGCGTAATCGGCAACGCGGGCCTGTTCGGCGCTGGCAATTGCCGATTCGGCAGCCTGCAGCTCTTGTGTCGGGGGCTTCAGCGGGGTTGCGCAGCCAGCCAATGCCAGCAGTCCTACCGCAAGCAGGGCGATGACCAGTGGCGGCCCTCGAATGGTCTTTACGATCAGTGGTGAGCGAATCATTAGTCTTTGTCCTTTGGATGTGTGTAATGTGTGGGCAAGCGCACTGAGTGTAGGCCTATCTATTGCCTCTCACCGTGCGCTAACAGACAGACAGACCGTGAAACGGATGGTATTGAGTGGCCTTGAGTGGAGAAACGCAATGAATACAGATCAGGAAACTGGCAATGCTGGTCCGAAAGTCAACGTCGGACGGCTTGGTCCGGAGGTCTTGCAGGCAGTCCTCGATCAGCTCTACAACGCGGTGATCGTGACCGAAGCTCAGCTGGATTCCCCCGGACCGCGGATCGTCTACGCCAATTCGGCGTTTGCGCGCCAGACCGGCTACGCAGTCGATGAGTTGATTGGTCAGACTCCGCGCATTCTTCAGGGCCCGGATACCGACCCGATGCTCCTGGAGGAATTGCGACGTCGGCTCGCCCGGGGCCTGGCCTTCGAAGGGCGCACAGTCAACTATCGCAAAGGAGGCCAGCCTTACAATGTTGAATGGAACATCTCGCCGGTTCGCAATCAGCGCGGTGAGATTTGCTATTTCATTTCGGTCCAGCACGACGTCACCGAGTTGGTTCGTGCCCATGCCACCCTACTGCAGAAAGCCAACATGGACGCACTGACTGGCGTGGTCAATCGCAACCACGGTATGGAGCTGCTCGAGCTGATTGCGAAACTGGCCCGGCGTCACAATCAGCCCTGGAGCGTGATCCTGGCCGATATCGATCACTTCAAGGCTTGCAACGACCAGCACGGTCACGCGGTTGGCGATGAAGTATTGAAGGCGATTGGAAGCGCGATGCGCCGCGTCTTGCGTGAAACCGATAAGGCCATTCGTTGGGGTGGCGAAGAGTTCCTGGTCCTCTTGCCGTATGCCGACGGGGAAGGTGCGCTGAGTGTCGCTGAACGCCTGCATGGCGTGCTCAAGGAGATCAAGCATCCCAAGGCCGGTACCGTGACCATGAGCATGGGCACGGCGACGTGTCGCGAAGGTGATGACATCACGGCGATGCTTGAGCGGGCAGACCAGGCCCTCTACCGTGCCAAACGAAGCGGGCGTGATCGAACCGAGACAGAGGTGGGCTCGTCGGCTTGAGGGTGAGGGTAACCTCGATGTCGTTACGCCGGGTGCTCGGCGCCAATCCCCACGGTCGAGTGTTTGCCAATGGCAGCATCGTTCTCTTTAAGCTAATGCTTGGCCGTGTCGCGGCCGATGTCGAGCAGTCGGCTGAGAAAAGCCCATTCCACTTTCATTTTCGAAGACGCGCCCAGTGGGCTGATTTCGGCCTGGTTCTCGATGAGATGAACCCATACCGGGTGGTAGTCTTCGTTTGAAAGGCTGCCCTCGTCGATCAGGCGGTCGACGAATTCGATCGCTCGCAGCTCCTTGAGCAGGCTGCTGTTGAAGCTGATCTCGTTGATGCGGTTCTGGATCTCCATCGGCGTGCCCTTGCGCTCGATCGGGTTGACCTGGATCACGACGATATCATCACGGTCGGTCGCCCTGACCACGTTGCCTTGGAGGATCGATTGCACAAACACGCCGACCGGTCCAGAATTGTAGTCCACATACCGAGGGAGATTTCAGATGATGATGCTGATGCAACTCTGGCTGCCGATCCTGGTAGCGACCGTGGTCCTGTTCTTCGCCAGCTTCCTGGCCTGGGTGGTGTTGCCTCACCACAAACCCGATGTTCGGCGCTGGCCCGATGAGGACGAACTGCTCAAGTTCGTGCGCGACAGCGGCGCTGAAGCGGGCGAGTATCTGTTTCCGCTCATTGACGAAAAGGATATGAAAGAACCGTGGGCCCGGAAGCGCTATGCCGAAGGCCCCTGGGGCGTGGTCAATGTCTGGGCGAAGCAGCCCGAGATGGGACTGAATATGGTCAAAACCGTGCTGTTCTTCCTGGTTGTGACCGTTCTGGTTGGTTACGTTGGCGCCAACGCGCTCCCGGCTGGCGCCAGCTTCGGTGCGGTATTCCAGATCGTCGGCACCACCGCCATACTTGCCCACACCGCAGGCGGCGTTTGCCGCGAAATCTGGTTTACCCGCCCGGCACGCGCCAAATTGATGGATTTTCTCGATGGCCTGGTCTTCGGCATCCTCACCGGTGTGATCTTCGCGCTGTTGTGGCCATGAGGATACGAGCAGCCAGGAGAACTGGGAGGACTCACCACCGGGCTGGCCACAGGGCGAGCCCTATGGCTGGAATCGTCGCCAAGACGATTATTGATTCGACCATTGCGATTGAGAGGCCAATATGACAGACCATTATGGGGACGATTATGGGGACGTGCTGGAATTCTGGTTCAAAGCATTGACGCCAGTCCGGGTTTTAGAACGGTGAAGTTGCATGAGTGATGAAATCATATTCCGAATCGCGGTCGAGTCTGATCTGGATGCGATCGTGCAGATGCTTGCCGATGATCCACTGGGTGCTCAGCGAGAACACTATGCTGTTCCATTGCCTCCGTCTTATCAGAACGCGTTCAACGCCATTGCGACTGATCCTAACAATGAGCTGGTAGTTGCGGTTGGCGAAGGCGGGGTCATTGGCGTGCTCCAGGTGACGTTTATTCCGGGTCTGTCTCACCAGGGCGCCTGGCGGGCACTGATCGAAGGGGTGCGGGTTTCGGCCAGGGCCAGGTCGCTGGGAATTGGACGGTCGATGTTCGAATGGGCGATCAACCGGGCGCGTGATCGGGGCTGCCGCATGGTTCAGCTAACATCCGACAAATCCCGACCCGATGCACTACGATTCTATGAAAGCCTGGGCTTTGTTGCTTCGCACGAGGGGATGAAGCTGAAGTTGCAGAAAAATACGGATCCAGAGTTCGAATCACCAAGGAATGAAACATGAAGCGAGTGACCGGGATTGGCGGGATATTCTTCAAGGCGAGGGATCCGAAGGCGCTGGGTGAATGGTACAAGAAGCATCTGGGACTGGATCTTGAGGACTGGGGCGGAGTGGCCTTCAAGTGGGCGGGTCCGGAAAACCCCTCATGCACCGGTACGACGGTCTGGAGTCCGTTCAGCGACGAAACTGACTATTTTTCACCAGGCAGCGCGGCGTTCATGATCAACTATCGTGTCGAGGATTTGCACAAGCTATTGGCCGTGCTGCGCAATGAAGGTTGCCAAGTCGACGACAAGGTCGAGGAATCCGAGTACGGCAAGTTCGGCTGGGTAATCGATCCAGAGGGTAACAAGCTCGAACTGTGGCAACCGCCACCGGGCCAATAAGAGAAGTGACGTAAGGCCAGAGATGTTGATTCAGGGTCATTCGGACCCGGGCAAGCGGCACTTTTGCGATGCCTTGGCCGCCGCCTACTGCGACGGGGCGGCATCGGCCGGGTGTGAGGTCGATGAGTTGGTGGTGGCCGCGCTGGATTAGGTCTATCGATAAGCGGCAGCCTGGAGTTCGAACAGGGTGGCGTACTGGCCTTCGAGGACCATCAACTGTTCATGTGACCCCATCTCGGTGATTCTGCCCTGGTCCATGACAGCGATCAGGTCGGCCTGGCGGACGGTGGAGAAGCGATGGGAGATAAGAATCAAAATCTGGTCTCGCGCGCTGGCCTGGAAATGCTGGAAAACCTCGGACTCGGCCTTGGCATCCATGGCGGCAGTGGGTTCATCCAGGATCAGGATGTCGGCCCTCTGGCGCATGAAGGCCCTGGCCAGGGCGATTTTCTGCCATTGTCCACCGGACAGCTCGCGGCCATCCTTGAACCAGCGGCCAAGCTGGGTCTTGTAGCCTTTGGGCAGATCCTGGATGAATCCGTCGGCCAGGCCTTTTTCCGCCGCGGCCCGCCACCTTTTCTCATCGTCAAAGGCGTTGACGTCACCGGCGCCAATGTTGTGTCCGACCAGCCACTGGTAGCGCGCAAAATCCTGAAAGATGACGCCGATTCGGTCCTGCAGGGCGCGTTGGTCCCATTGCCTCAGCGAGGTGCCGTCGAGCTTGATGTCGCCGTCGGCCAATTCATACAGGCCGGAGATCAGCTTGGTCAGGGTCGTCTTGCCCGAGCCGTTTTCACCGACCAGCGCCAGGCTGGTGCCGGGAGCGAGTTTCAGGTTGATCGAATCCAGGGCCAGTTGATCACTGCCGGGGTAGCGAAACGACAGGTTGGTGATATCCAGACCGGTACCGGGTGAGGCCCCCTGTTTGATACCACCGGGCCTGCTGCGTGCCGGCTGTTCGAGAAAGTCATACAGGCTGGTCAGGTACAGGTGATCATCATACATGCCATTGATTGAATTGAGGCTGGAGCTGACGGCCGATTGACCCTGTTTGAACACCAGGATATACATTGTCATCTCGCCCAGCGACAACTGGCCGGCCACGGTCGCCAGAACAACCCAGGCGAAAGCCCCATACAGGGCCACGGTGCCGACCAGACCCAGCCCGAAAGTCCACCAGCCACGGCGAATGGTCAGTGCCCGATCTTCGCGG
>JBGTEC010000101.1:0-11424 GCA_041747995.1 Wenzhouxiangella sp. | reverse complement strand
TGATCGCAACTGGCTGACGCCGGACGCCGTGATCTACGACCTCAACTACGGCCCGGCCCACCAGCCACTCGCCTCATGGTGCGCACAGCACGCGCTGCGCTGCCACGACGGCCTCGGCATGCTGGTCGGACAAGCCGCCCTGGCGTTCGAACTATGGACCAGCCAGCGCCCGGACATCACCCCGGTGATTGAAGGGTTGGCTGGTTGATTGGTTGGCTGGTTAAGGGCGGTTGGCTGGTTGGCTGGGTTTCCGTCTTCCGTCTTCCGTCTCCCGTCTCCCGTCTCCCGTCTCCCGTCTTCCGTCTTCCGTCTTCCGTCTTCCGTCCTTTCACCTTTCACCTTTTACCCCGCCCTTATCAACTAACCACCGTGACCGGAGACTGCGTGTGGCGCAGGACCTTGTCGGAGACGCTGCCCAGCAGCAGGGAACGGATCGGTGACTGGCCGCGGCGGCCCATGACCATCAGAATGTCTTTTGCGTTATCGAGATAAGCCAGAATCTCGTCGGCGATATCGCCGACCAGTGCGACCTCGTCGATGGTGACTTCGTTCTGACAGATCTGCGATCGCACCGCCTTGAAGGTGTCGGTTGCGGATCGATCACGGAGCTGTTCGATCTGGTTCTGGCTCATCCCCAGCGCCCCGGCGATATCATTGCTCATCAACGGAAACACGTGCAGCAACACCAGCCCGACGCCGAGATCGGCGGCCAGGCGGGCGGCCAGCCGAGCCGCCTTGTTAGAACCGTCCGAACCGTCGACGGCAACAGTAACCTTGCCAATTTCACTCATCCCGATCTTCCATTCCAGTGACAACTTTCAATAGTCTGCCACAGGCTTGCAGCACGTGAAGGGCTGGCTGGCCTCACGTATTGAGATAAAGCTTCGGATAAATTGCTATAGTATCGGCAACGAATTGAATAAAAGGGGAAAACGTGAACGCAGCTGCCGACCCGTTGCACGCCCAATGGCGTCTGACGGTCGTTGTCTTCCTGGCTGTTGGTGGGATTGGGCTTCTTTTTGCAGGTGACAGCCTGGCTGATCAGCCGCCCGCGAAACACTCTCATGAGCGTCATCAACACATTGGCGATCAGGCCGCAGAAGAGATCCGGGCAGCCTTTCAAACAGACCTGACTGAACAGCGCCATGCGCTGGCCGAGCAGGCCATGGAGCGCCTGGACAGCCTGATTGCCGACCCCGGCGCCAGTGAAACCACCATTCAGCGAAGTCGCTTTGATTATATCCTGGCACTTCGCGCGCGCGAGCGGATGGCAGACCTCGTGCAGGCTTACGAGCACCTGCTCAGCGATGGTTATACCCCGCCGACTTACGTCACCGAAGCGGCCGGCGACGCCTGGCTGCACCAGGGTCAGCCAGAGCGAGCCGCCGAACTTTATCGCCAGGTTCTGGCCGATGATCCATCCGTCCACAACAGCCGGATCGCCCTGTTTTATGCCCTGCTTGAACAGGAAAACCATGCTGATGCCGCCAGGATCATTGACGATCTGGTGCAGGACACGGCCGACCAGCCTGGTTCCTGGCACTGGATCGAGGCGCGCACGACCGCTGCCATGGCACGCGCTTACGGCAACCAACTCTCCGAGGCCGAGCAAAGACTGGAAGCAGCGCTGCTTGAAGCGCCAGGCAACGCCCGCCTGCTTCGTGACCTGGCGACCGTTCAGCGCTGGCGCGGCTGGCCAATTCAGGCGCTGTCGAGCGTTGACGCTGCCCGACAGGAGGCCCCGGATGATGTTGCCGTTCGTTTGTTGCGAGCCAACATCCTTGCCGATCTCGGCCATTTTTCCGAAGCGGGTACCGAACTCGAGTCGCTGGCTGTCGAGAACCCGGACAACCTCCATGTTCAGCGTGACCATGAAGCCTGGCAACAGCGTCGGCGCTGGGCGGTGAATATCCATGGCGAGTACGGCGAGAGCACTGGCTCAGCAATTGCCCAGTTCGGTTCCCGCGACCGGGCTTGGGGCATGCGCCTCAATGCACCCTGGCTGGGCGATCACCTCCAGCCCTATTTTATTTTCAACTTCAGCGATGCCACCTTTCCCGAGGGCGAGGCCGACTATGACCGCCTTGGCGCCGGATTGAGTTGGCGGCAGCAACGGCGACATGCCTTCCTGGAACTGCACCGCAATCGCACGGGCCAGGCCGATGTCGGCGTAGTGGCCGGATATCAATGGCACCACGGTGATCACTGGAGCTTCGCGACCCGCTACGAGAGTTTTTCGACGGATGTTCCTCTTCGGGCCAGGGGACAGGACCTGGACGGCCGCAAGGCAGAGGTCGGGGCACGCTGGCAGGCCCATGAATCGCTGGGCGTGCGGATGAACCTGTCGCGTCTGGCGATTTCCGACGGCAACATCCGCTGGTCCGCGCTGGTGGCTGTCCCGCATCGTCTGCGCGGATCCGCACACCATGTAACCGAAGGGAGCCTTGATGTCTACGGCTCGCGCGCCAGCCAGAGCGGCGGCCCGTATTTCAACCCGGAGCGGGATGTCTCCCTGACTTATGCCATCGAACATGATTGGCTGACCTGGCGCCGCTACCAGCAATCTTTTTCGCAGGTTTTTGTTCTTGCCGGCGGCAGTTACTGGCAGGACGGCTTTGGCGCCAATGCCATCGGCCTGGCTCGATACGAGCATGTCTGGCGCTTCAATACCGGTTGGCGGTTGCGCTATGGCGTTGGTGTTTCCAGTCGTGTTTACGATGGTGATCGTGAACGGCGGCTGGACGGTCGATTCCTGCTCGAAGGGGTGTTTTGAATGCTGACCTGGGGTGACTCCAGCGGCATCCTGGCCGCAATGTTCAACTTTGCCTTTCTGTATCCGCTGTTCATGGCCTGGGTCTGGATGCTGGGTGGGCTGTGGTATTTCCTGCACTGGGAGCGCAAATTGTCCGGCAGCGATCCGGAATCGCCGCCTGAGCTTGACGAGTATCCCGGCTGCTCGATCCTGCTCCCCTGCTTCAACGAAGGCGAGAACGTCCGCGAAACCATCGACTGGCTGCTGCGCCAGACCTATCCAAACTACGAGATCATCGCCATCAACGATGGCAGCAGTGATCACACCGGCCAGATCCTCGACGAACTCGCCACCGGGAACGACCGGTTGAGGGTCATCCACTTTGCCACCAACCAGGGCAAGGCCATGGGTTTGCGCATGGGCGCAATGGCGTCGGAGAACGAGTACCTGGTCTGTATCGATGGCGATGCGATCCTTCATCCAGCCGCAACCCAGTGGCTGATGTGGCATCTGACATCCGGCCCGCGGGTGGGCGCGGTCACGGGCAATCCGCGCATTCGGAACCGCTCTACCCTGCTGGGACGCCTTCAGGTTGGAGAGTTTTCCTCGATCATTGGCCTGATCAAGCGCGCCCAGCGAATCTATGGGCGCATCTTTACCGTTTCCGGCGTGGTTTCAGGTTTCCGCAAGGCCGCCCTGCACCGCAATCGGTACTGGAACACCGACATGGTGACCGAGGACATTGATGTCACCTGGCTGCTCCAGGCTGACCATTGGGACGTGCGCTACGAACCCAATGCCCTGTGCTGGATTCTCATGCCGGAGACGTTGCGCGGCCTGTGGAAGCAACGTCTGCGCTGGGCCCAGGGTGGAGTCGAAGTGCTGCGTCGCTATGGCCTCGGGGTCATGGTCTGGCGGCAGCGGCGCATGTGGGGTGTCGTGCTTGAATACGCCACCAGCGTGCTGTGGGCTTACGTGATGGCGGCGATCTTCATACTCTATTTCCTTGGCCTGGCGGTCACCCTGCCCACTACGCTGACGGTGGATACCATCATGCCGCGCTGGAACGGCGTCATCCTCGGCGTCACTTGCCTGATGCAATTTGCGCTGTCTCTGATGATTGACAGTCGTTATGAGAAGGGTCTCTGGCGGGTTTACTTCTGGGTCATCTGGTACCCACTGGCCTTCTGGCTGATCAGCATGCTGACCACCGTGGTCGCGCTGCCAAAAGCGCTGCTCCAGCGTCGAGGCAAGCGCGCCGTATGGGTCAGTCCCGATCGAGGGCTGAAGCCATGACGCCGCGAACACCGGAGCATCCATCGATCATCAACCGCCCCGACTTGCTGTCGCTTCGCAAGCGGGCCATGTTTTCAGGGATTACCCTGGTCGCCTGGGTAATCTGGTTCTATCTTTTTCTGCCCTTGGTCAGCGCCATCGCCTGGTGGGCCGGGGCCGAGCTTTTTGCCAGCTACATGCTCGACCCAGATGAACGCACCTATCTGATCACGCTGATGTTCTATGTCATCGTGATCGTGGTAGCAGGCCTGGTGATATTCGCCTGGTCCCGATATAACCAACTCCGCTTTCAGGGTCATGATCGCCGCGAGCCCATGCCGAGAGTCAGCGACACCATGATCCAGGCCCGATTCCGGGTCGATGCGGAATCATTGCGGCAAATTCACCGCAGCCAGATCATGCACTTCGAATTGGATAACTACGGGCATATCACCAGCCTCAGCACGACCCGTACCAGATCCCGGCAACAACAAGATCGAATTGCCTGACGGGCTACTACGGCGCCACGCGCGCCGAGCAGTCGACCGAAACCAGTTTTCGCTGCTCATCGTCAACGACGAGGGCGGTCAGGCTTCCACCCCAGACACATCCCGAATCCAATCCAATCACCCGGTCACTCTGATAAAGACCAAGCATCGACCAATGGCCGAAGACCAGGGTCCATCCGGCCCAATCGGGATGCAGATGCTCGAACCAGGGCCGAAATCCCTGCGGCGCATGCTTAGGGCTGCCTGTCGCCTGCAACTCCAAGCGACCCCTGGCATCGCAAAAACGCATGCGAGTGAAGACATTGGTGATGGCTCGCAGGCGGCTGTAATGAGGCTGATTCGGTTTCCAACGGCGCGGCCGGTCACCGTACATGTGATCGAAGTAAGGGTCAGGATTATGCACCAGTGCCAATTCGATCTCGCGCGCTCGACCGGCTGCCGTATCCGGGTCCCAGCGTGGATCGACACCGGCGTGGACCAGCGCCAGCCGTCGTTTCCTGCTTTTCCAGATCAAAGGCTGGGTTTGCAGCCAGTCCAGCAGCGTCTCGCAGTCAGGGGCGGCCAGGATTTCGTCGAACTCCGGGTTGATCTTTTTGACCTTCGGGTAATGCTTGCGGTAGGCCAGCAGGTGAAGATCATGATTGCCCAGCACGGTCATCGCCGACGAGCGCAGCGAGTGAACCAGACGCAACGTATCCAGGGAGTGGCCACCACGGTTGACCAGGTCGCCGGCGAACCTGAGCTTGTCCCGCGCCGGGTCAAACTCAAGCTTGTCCAACAGCTGCTTCAGCGCCACCACGCACCCCTGAACGTCACCAATGAATAACTGACGTTTCATGACGGATATTGTATATGGATCGCGGAGCGGAGTGTCCGAGCCCGCACCAAACTCCACTATTGCGTAAGAAAAACAAGCTCACCACAGAGGCACAGAGATCACAGAGAAAAGAAGAGATTGAAGCTTTCTGTGCATATAAATCAATAACTTATTAAATCACTTGCTCTGTACATTCTTTGCCTCTTTGGTGAGGTTTTCTTGTTCCTTTCGCGACAGCGGGTCCCGAAGCGGACTCGGACACTCTGTGGTGAAACTGATTTGTTCATTCCATGAGGACACAAGAGACACAAGAGAAACAGCGGCTTCTATGCTCCCGTGCGCGCACGATAGGGACGAATACCGACGACGACGTCGGCCATGTCCCGGACTTCGCTGATCAGCAGTTGTTGCACCTCCATTGCGATCACGTCGGCCTCGGCAAGCGTCAAATCAGGATCAAGCAGAATCTGAACATCCATGTAAGCCTGCCCGCCCATGCGGCGCGTTCGAAGCTGGCGATAGCCGTACACTCCGTCGACTGAAAGGATCAACCGGTCGATCTTGTTCAGGCGACCTGGAGACAGCCCCGTATCGACCAGTTCGGCCACCGAAGCGCCCATGAACTTCCAGCCCACCCAGCCGACCATCATGGCGACAACAATCGCCGCTACAGCATCGAGCCAGAACAAGCCCATCATCGCTCCGATGATACCCAGGATGACGACCACCGATGAAAGCGCGTCGGTACGATGATGCCAGGCGTTGGCCGCAATCAGCGTCGAGCGGGTCGAGTGGGCAACCTGCAGGGTGTAGTGATAAAGCACTTCCTTGGTCGCAACAGAAACAATCGCTGCCGACAAGGCGAGCCAGCCGGGTTGCAACAGACGCTCGGGAGACATCAGGCGGCCGATCGAATCGATCAGAAAACCCGCTGCCACCGCCAGCAGCAGGATACCGACAATGGCAGTACCAACTGTTTCGATTCGTGCATGTCCGTAGGGGTGATTTTCATCGGCGCCGTGTGAACCCCAGTGAGCCGCGGCCAGCACCAGCACATCGCTGACCAGGTCAGACAAGGAATGGACGCCATCGGCAACCAGCGCCTGGGAGTGGCCCAGCACGCCAGCGATGACTTTGCCGATAGCGAGAAGCAGGTTGGCGATGGCGCCAACCAATGTGACTCGCCGCTTGGCGGGCCAGTCGGTCGGCGGGGAATCATCACACGGCGCCAGCCTGCTCATTCACCGGCGACGAAAGCGGCAAAACGCCAACCGGAAAGCGTTCAGGCTGTCCGGCGGGCGCACCGACATTTCTTCCAATTGCCACGTCTTCAACGGAAACCGTGGAAAGTGCGTATCGCCTTCGAGCTCTGCATCGATCAGGGTCAACTCGAGTCGGGTCGCTAAATCCAGCGCCTGACGGTAGATCTCCCCGCCGCCGATGACCATGATCTGATCGGCACTCGCACACGCCTCAAGCCCCACCTCCAGGCTTTCGGCCAGGATGACACCGTCTGGCACGTGAGGACGCGAACGGCTGATCACAATGTTCAGCCTGCCAGGCAACGGCCGGCCGATGGCCTCGAAGGTCTTGCGCCCCATTAGCACGGGGTGACCGACCGTTACCTCCTTGAAGTGCTTCAGGTCGGCCGGCAGATGCCAGGGCATGGTCCCCTGGTTTCCAATCACGCCATTGCGGGCCATTGCGGCGACGAGAATCAATTCGGGCATCAGGCTCCAGCCTCACCTTCACAAAGCCCGATGATAACCGGACTACAGCATCCGCACCGACATCCAGATTGCCATGGCCATCATCATCAGGTTTTCGGTCAGCGAAACGAATCCCAACGGCACCCGGCTGGTTCCGCCCACGCAGGCACACTTGAGTTCGCGCTTGTCGAGGTAGACGGCCTTGAACACCGAGACCGCCCCAACCGTCCCGATCAACAGAGCCACCGGCGCTGCAATCCAGATCAGCGCGCCGGCAACCATCAAAATGCCGGCCAGTGTTTCGCCAAAGGGATAGATATAGGAATAAGGCACCCAGCGCCTGGCGAGCAGATCGTAATTAAGAAACATGGTGCTGAACTGCTCGATATCCATCAACTTCTGGACACCAAGAAAACACATGGCGATTGCAATGAACCACTCGGCCGTCCTGACCGTCAGGATAGTGCCGAAGGCCGCGTAGCTGACCGCCAGCGCCATCAGCAGTGCCACCAGAAAAATGGCGACGACCGGCTGATAACTGGGCTCGTCGCCGGACTTGACCGGCTTGCCGAAAAATTCCCGCAGGTCGTCGTAGCCACCAATCCGATTGCCGTCGATAAAGGTCTGCGGCGTCGTCCTCACATCGTGTTCCCGCTTGAAAGCGTCGGTCTGCTCGCGTGTTTCAAGCCAGTGGTCATCCACCTCGAAGCCCTTGTGCTCAAGCAATGCCTTGGACTTCAGGCCGTAAGGACAAACGTGATCTTTCATCACCATGCGGTGAAGTTCGGCACGCTTCTCTGCCTCGGATTGATCCTTCGTCATCGGTCACACCTCGCCAGACTGCCCCACTTATCCTAACCCCATCCGCCACTTAAAAGACTATCCGAACGAACATTTCCGGGCGCAAAAATGGCCCATGAAGGGATTGTCGTCGGCCCGGCGACGATAGTAGACCGCTCCAACGGCTGGATGCGAGCCTGCTTTGCTGCGCCCTCAATCACCGCCGAGCTTGTCCTGGGTGCGGGTTTCAAAGTCGCTGGCATCGTGGCGTTCACGCAATTGCATCTCCGGTTCGCCAAAAACCCGGTTGACCATTCGCCCGCGCAGAACGGCTGGGCGCTGGTCGATGTCCTTCGACCAACGCTGCAGATTGCGGTAGGACGCGACATCCAGAAACTCGGCGGCATCATACAGTCGGCCAAGCGCCAGTTGACCGTACCAGGGCCAGGTGGCCATGTCGGCGATGCTGTAATCGTGACCGGCCAGGTAGTCATGATCGCCGAGATGACGGTCGAGGACGTCGAGTTGGCGCTTGACCTCCATGGCAAATCGGTCAATGGGATACCTGAGCTTGACTGGCGCGTAGGCGTAGAAGTGACCGAAACCGCCGCCAAGGTAGGGCGCTGAGCCCATTTGCCAGAACAGCCAGTTCAGGCATTCGGTGCGCGGGCCGGGCTCGGATGGCAGAAAAGCGCCAAACTTTTCCGCCAGGTAAAGCAGAATCGAACCGGACTCGAACACCCGGCGCGGCGGCTCGACGCTGTGGTCGACCATCGCCGGGATCTTGGAGTTCGGGTTGATTTCGACAAAGCCGCTGCTGAATTGATCAGCTTCGAGAATGTCAATCAGCCAGGCGTCGTATTCAGCCGCCTGGTATCCACACGCCAGCAACTCCTCCAGCAGGATCGTTACCTTGACGCCGTTGGGCGTGGCCAGTGAATAAAGCTGATGGGGATGGACGCCAACCGGCAGGGCCTTGTCATGGGTAGGGCCGGCGACCGGCCGGTTGATGCCGCCAAACTTGCCGCCGTTTTCGGATTGCTGCCGCCAGACTTTTGGCGGAATGTAATCATCGATATCGCTCATAGCCAGCTCCGTCGAATCACGAGGCACAAAGTATACTTCTCGTAACGTGACAGCAGGCAAGAAACCGCAGATTTGTCCTGGATCGGGTTGCAAAGACCTGGACTGACAGGCACATTAGGGATGTTGGCATTTCTTTTCATTTGGCAGATGAAAATTGCACAGGTTTCACCCTTGATCGAAAGCACGCCACCGCGGTCCTATGGCGGGATCGAGCGGGTGGTCGCGTATCTGACCGACGAACTCGCGGACATGGGCCATGAGGTGACGCTGTTCGCCACGGCCGATTCCAGCGCACGGGCAAGCCGGCTCGTGCCCTGTGCCGAAACGGGGCTGCGGGACTCGGACGCAATCGACCCGGTGGCACGCCATGTTGCGATGCTGGAGACCGTCGCCCAAATGGCCGATGAGTTCGACATCATCCACTTTCACCTGGACTACCTGCACCTGCCACTGGCTCGGGCACTGGCCTGGCCGCATGTCACAACCCTTCACGGGCGCCTTGACCGGGCCGACCATCAACTGCTTTACCGCCGCTTTCCAGAGATGCCGCTGGTCTCGATTTCCGACTCGCAGCGCAAACCGCTGAGCAGCGTCAACTGGCGCGCGACAGTCTATAACGGCATACCGGCGCGGACCGGTACCCTGCCAACTCAAAGACGAGGATACCTGGCGTTCATGGGACGCATCGCCCCGGAAAAGGGTGTGATCGATGCGATCCATATTGCCCGAAAAGCGGGTCTGCCGCTGCGCATTGCGGCGAAGGTTGATCGGGAATGGGCATCCTATTTCAGGGAAAGTGTGGAGCCGCTCAGGCGCGCATCCAACGTGACGTTTCTTGGCGAAATTGGCGAAAGCGACAAAGACGACTTTCTCGGCGGCGCCTCCGCTCTGCTCTTCCCGATCGACTGGCCCGAGCCGTTCGGCCTGGTCATGGTCGAAGCCATGGCCCGTGGCACGCCAGTGATCGCCTTTCGGCGCGGCGCGGTACCCGAGGTTCTCGAGGAAGGGGTGAGCGGCTTTTTGGTGGATTCGGTCGAATCAGCCGTCGCGGCAGTCCACAAGCTCGATCAAGTTGACCACCATCGCTGTCGGCAGTTGTTTGAAAGCCGCTTCACCGCCAGGCGCATGGCAACCGACTACCTGGAGGTCTACAGGCAGATACTGAAAGACCGATCCGCGAGTGTGGCGCGTTCGCCTGTCAACTTTTGAGCGGGACATCCAATGGAAACAGTGCAGACCGAGCAAAAGTTCTACCAGGCAGGCACGGCAACGCCTCGCGGCGGTGGCACGTCCGTGCTGAAACACGGCGACACTTTCGGCATCTTTGATCAATACGGCGATGTGGAGCAGACGGGCGTCGGGGAGCAAGGCCTTTATCACAAGGGCACCCGTTTTCTCTCCCACCTGCGCTTGGCCGTTGGCGACAGCAGCCCCCTGCTGCTCAACTCCACCGTCGAGCGCGACAACATCCAGATGAAAGTGGATTTGACCACGGCGGACCTGATCGACAACCAGGGTCAGGCAGTGGCCAAGGGCACGGTGCACCTGTTTCGCGCCAAGCTGCTATGGAAAGGGGTTCAATATGAGCGCCTTCGGGTTTCCAACTATGGCGGTTCGCACTTGCAATTCCCGGCCACGTTCGAATTCGGCATGGATGCGGCCGATATTTTCGAGGTTCGCGGCCTCAGGCGGCCTCAGCGCGGAGATTTGCTGGACCATCGGGTGGACAACGGCGACTACCTCATGACCTACCGTGGCCTGGATGGGCGAGTCCGTCGTACCCGGGTCCGTATCGCTGGTGTCAACCCGAACCCGGTTCCGACAGAATCCAGAATCCAGTTGACTTTTGACCTGGCGCCGCGCGCCAGCGCGGAATGCTTCATGGCGATTGCCTGCGAACTGGACGATGAGCAGGCGGAATTGCTTGACTATGACCAGGCGCGCAAGCGGGCTGTCCGGATGTGGCGACGCAACGTGCGGCTAGTGGCCGATGCCGTGTCCACCAGTGAGCAAATCAACGACCTGACCCAGCGCGCCGCGGCCGATCTCCTCATGCTCAACACCGCCAAACCGCATGGCGGCTATCCCTACGCCGGGGTGCCGTGGTTCAGCACGCCGTTTGGTCGCGACGGCATCATCACCGCGCTGCAGAACCTGTGGCGGGACCCCGGCACAGCAAAGGCCGTGCTGGCCTTTCTGGCTCGCCACCAGGCCAAGGAGGATGATCCGGCACGCGACGCCGAACCGGGAAAGATATTCCACGAACTGCGCGAAGGCGAAATGGCCACATTGCAGGAAATTCCCTACAGCACCTACTACGGGGCCGCCGACGGCACACCGCTGTTTCTGATGCTGGCCGGTGCGTACTTTCGCCGCACCGGTGATCGTGAATTTGTGCAACGCCTGTGGCCTCACATCGAAGCCGCTCTGACCTGGATCGACCACTACGGTGACAGCGATGGTGACGGCTTCGTCGAATACGAACGCCGCAGCGCC
>JBGTEC010000100.1:0-9621 GCA_041747995.1 Wenzhouxiangella sp. | reverse complement strand
CAGTCAACGCGCCTGAATCGGAAATCGGCATGAGTTCGCTACTGGCCCCGGCCATCGGGCGGCTGGCTAAATCGGGCAAGAAGACCATCGATAAAACCCATCTGCAAACCGACGGCTCATGACCCAGCGCGACGATATTTTCGCCGTCGGCGACGGGCCGGCGGCCCCGTTCGAGTTTTCAGAGGCCGTGGTGCGGGTGTTTCCCGACATGATCGAGCGCTCGGTGCCGGGCTATCGCCTGTTGCTGGAATTGACACCGCTGATCGTCCGACGCGCGGTCCAGCCGGATTCCCGCATCTATGACCTCGGTTGTTCGCTCGGGGCGGCCACGTTGGCCGCCCGCCGTGCGGTGCAGGTCGAAGGGGTTGAAATCATTGCCGTGGACACCGCACCGGAGATGGTCATGCGTTGCCGGGAGATCCTGGCCGCCGACAACTCACGTGTTCCCGTCAGTGTCATCGTTGACGACGCCTGCTCGCACCCGATCGAGAATGCCTCGCTGGTGATGATGTACTTCACCCTGCAATTCATCGAACCGGCCAGGCGCGATGCTTTGCTGAAAAAAATGGTCGCCGGTTTGAAACCGGGCGGTGTACTGTTGCTGGCCGAAAAATTGGCCTTCGCGCCCGCGACCAACCAGCAATGGCTCGACACCCACCACCACGACTTCAAGCGCGCCCAGGGCTACTCGGATCTGGAAATCGCCCGCAAACGCCAGGCCCTGGAAAACGTCCTGGTCCCCGAAAGCCGCCAAGCACACCACCAGCGCCTGAAAGACGCCGGCTTTTCACAAGTGATCGACTGGTTTCAGTGTTTGAACTTCGCCGCTGTCGCGGCGGTGAAATAGGGGAAAAGGTGAAAGGTAAAAGGATCTCTTCTCTTTCCACCTTCCACCTTTCACCTTTCAACCTGCTCTTATCCGCCCTTAACCTTCAACTGCTGGGCCAAATCCGACAACGCGCCCAATCCGGCCATCTGGGCGGAGGCTTCCATGGGCAGGAAGACGCGGTCGCCTTCCTTGGCGATGTCGGGCAGGGTCTTCAAGTAGTTCAGGCCGAGCAGGTAGCCGATGACTTCCTTGGCCGACAGGTTGCCCTGGCCTGCGCTCATGATGGTGTTGATCGCGTTCTGCTCACCTTCGGCGCGCAGGATCGTGGCCTGCTTTTCGCCCTGGGCGCGCTCGATCGCGGCCTGGCGTTCGCCCTGGGCCTCGAGGATTTCCGATTCGCGCCGGCCATTGGCTTCGGCAATCATAGCCCGGCGAGTCCGCTCGGCGACCATTTGCTTGCGCATGGCGTCCTCGACTTCGCGCGGGATGGCGATGTCCTGGACTTCCACCCGGGTGATCTTGACCCCCCATTTGTTGCTGGCCTCGTCCAGGGTCTGCTGCAGCTCGGTGTTGATGTCCTCGCGCGATTCGAACAGCTTGTCCAGCTCCATCCGGCCGACCAGGGCGCGCAGCGTGGTGTTGGTCAATACCTCAATGGCCATGACCAGGTTTTCGACCTGGTACACCGAACTCTGGGGGTCGATGATCTGGTAGTAGACGGCGGTGTTGACGCTGACGGTGACGTTGTCCTGGGTGATCATGGCCCGGGGTGGTACGTCCATGACGGTTTCACGCAGATCGATCTTGGACTCGGTGCGATTGAGACGAACCACATCGCCCGAGTGGTCGGCGGCGAAATACTGACGGCTGATCGGCCGCGGCTTGTCGACGAACGGGATAATGAGGTTGATACCCGCCCCCAGCGTGCGGTTGTAGGAGCCCAGGCGTTCGACCACGACGGCCTGCGAAGTTTGCACCACGCGCACGCCGGTGGCCAGAAAGACCAGGACCAGGACGACCAGACCAATGACGATTTCCATCAGGACTTGCTCCAGAAAGGGATGATTTGCAGGAAGTCGAAGGTGTAAGTACTATTCGACCGGGTGGCGAACGAAGGCAGTGATGCCGGCAAAACGGTGAACCTGAACACGCTGACCAAGGACGAAGGGCGCTTCCTGGTCGGTTTCGGCCGGAAAGCGATCGCCATTGAGCTTGACGGCGAGGGGATCGAGCGCGACGACGGTGGCCGTCTGCGGTGCGTGCGGCGTCTCACCGGCGGTTCCGGCGTAGCGAACGGTTGACTTGCGCCGCCAGACCACGACAAACAAGGGAACCAGAACCACCGCCAGAGTCGCAAACCAGGCCATCTGAGCCTGCGTTCCGATGTCGGTTCCCCAGGCCAGTACGCCGACCAGCAGCGCGCAGATCCCGAGGGCCACCAGCAGAAACTGGGCCGGCAGGAACAGCAACTCGGCGATCGCCAGCACCAGGCCGAAGATGATCCACAACTTCCAGGCATCCATGAAGCGCTCCCTCTTATTATTGTGTATTTGTGCTTGTTTTTGTTCCTGCGAAGTTTACTCGAAGTCCCGTCGCCGCGAATGAACAAAGCCAGTGTCCAGCCAGGTTACGGGTATCATCCACGGCATGGAAAACAGCGACGCATTGCAATCGATTCTGGCCGAGCACTTTGGCGCCGAGACTGCCGCTGTAGCTGTCGCGAGCCATTCCGAACAACTCGGGCGCCACGGTGACCTGCCGCGCTGGCGCGCTGCCCAGGCCAGGCTGCCAACGGTGCCGACCGGATGGCGAGTGGAAAAAGGACATCTGGTTGGCGGAGATTCCGCCGCCGATTCAGCGTCACTGACTGAAGCGCTCAAAGCTTTCATCCCCTGGCGCAAGGGACCGTTGCGGCTCGGCGGGGTGGATATCGAGACCGAATGGCGTTCGGACATGAAGTGGGACCGGATCGGTCCGCACATGGACCTGAATGGCAAGCGCATTCTCGATGTCGGCGCGGGCAACGGCTACTTCGGCTGGCGCATGCTGGCCGCCGGAGCGGCGTTGGTCGTGGGCTGCGATCCGACCCAGTTGTTCGTGATCCAGCACGAGGTGATCAGCCATTTCGCCGGGCGCGCGGCCCACCCGTTGCTGGCGTTGCGGCTGGAGGCCTTGCCTGAGGGTGTGAAGGATTTCGACTGCGTGTTTTCCCTGGGCGTGCTCTATCATCGGCGTGACCCTCTGGCCCACCTGGCTGACCTGGCCGCGCGACTTGAAGGCGGAGGAGAGCTGGTGCTGGAAACGTTGGTCATTCCGGGCGATGACGACTCGGTGCTGGTTCCCGATGATCGCTACGCAGGCATGCGCAACGTCCACGCCCTGCCCACGGTGCCGGTTTTGAAACAATGGCTGGCCGCGACCGGTTACTCAGAAGTCCGCTGTATCGACGTGACCCCGACAACATCAGCCGAACAACGAACCACTGACTGGATGCCCTTCCACTCCCTGGCCGAAGCCCTGGACCCAGACGACCCCACCCGCACCCGGGAAGGGCACCCGGGTCCCTTCCGAGCCACCCTCCTGGCCCGTAAATAACCATCTCTCACTTTCCCCTTTTCCCGTTACCCTTTCCCCATCTTCTCAAACACCGCCATCTGGGTCGGCGCCCCGTGATCCGGGTCTTCGTCGCCGATTCCCTGAAACCTGACCGTGTAGCCGTGGCGGCCGGCTATCCCCCGGCACCACTTTCTAAAGCGCGCCCGCGGCCACTCGAAGCGATGGTCCGGATCGCGAAATTCTCCGGGCGCCATCCCAAGGAGCGTGTTGTATTCGCCGTTGGGCGTGGTAACGATGACGGTGTCCAGTCCGTAAGCGGAAAACACCGTGTTCTCCATCCGCGACAGGGCGCGCGGGTCCAGGTGCTCGATGGTTTCAACCAGGGCCGCGGCCTGATAGCCGGTACAGGCGCTGTGCGGTTCGGTCCAGGAGCCGTGAATCAATTCGACCCGTCGGGTGCTGTCGGCACGGGCCGGCAGGATCTCGCTGCGGACGACCTGAAGAGCCGTGGCGGAGGCGTCCATGGCCAGGATTCGGTCAAACTGGCCCTCGCCCAGCAGCAGGCTGAGCAGCGCGCCGGAACCGCAGCCCAGGTCCATGACCCGGGAGCAACCCGATGATTTCAGTTCACGGACAACGGCTTCAAGGCGCTGCTGGTGCAGCGCCGTGAGCATGGTCATGTCAAATGATGCCGAGCAGGCTGGCCAATACGATCAGGATCAGGGCCGGCGTGACCACCCGGGTCAACCACAACCAGCCGGTGAATGCCCAGTTCGGCATTTTTTCGTCCAGCTCGACACGGGTGATTTTCTTCGACAGCACCCAGCCAGCAAACAAGGCCGTCAGCAGGCCACCGATCGGCAGCATGACGTCGGCGGCCACATACTCGATCGCGCCCATGACGCTCTTGCCGCCGATCGAGACCTCCGACCAGATATTGAAGGAAAACACCGTGGCCAGACCCAGCAGCCAGGCCAGGGCAGCCACGCACAAGGCGGCACCTTTGCGCGACAGATTGGTCGACTCGACCAGGTAGGCCGTCGCCGGTTCCACCAGCGAGATCGAACTGGTCCAGGCCGCCACCGACAGCAGCAGGAAGAACGCCATGCCATAAATGATGCCGAACGGCATTTCGGCAAATGCCAGCGGCAGCGAGGTGAAGATCAGCCCGGCGCCACCACCGGCCGGGTCGAGGCCAAACGAGATGATGATCGGAAAGATCGCCAGGCCGGCGATCAACGCCACGGCGGTATCGGCCAGTGCGATGGTCACGCCAACTTTGGGGATATTGACATCCGAAGGCAGGTAGGCGCTGTAGGCCATCATCGCGCACATGCCCAGGCTCAAGGTAAAAAAGGCCTGACCCAGAGCGGTGACGATCATCGCCCCCGACAATTGCGACCAGTCCGGACGGAACAGGAACGAGACCGCCTCCTGGAAACTACCGGTGCTCATGCCGTAACCGAGCAGGATTAGCAGCAAGGCGAACAGAATGGGCATCAGGATGCTAACGGCGCGCTCGAGACCCCGTTCGACGCCAAAGGCGACGACGCTGACGGTCATCACCATGAACAGACCGTGCCAGAAGGTCAATTCACCGGCGCTGGCCAGCAGGCTTGAAAAGGTGGCGTCCGGGTCGGTGATGGCGGCACCACCAAACAGTTCCTTCAGGTAGAGAAAGCCGTAGTGCAAGGTCCAGCCGGCGACGACCGAGTAGAACGAAAGCACCAGGAACCCCGCCACCACGCCCAGAATACCCAGGCCCATCCAGGCGCGGGTGGCGCCGGCATCGACGGAAAGTTCGCGCAAAGAGTTGATCGGACTCATCCGACCCCGCCGGCCGATGACGATTTCGGAGAACATGATCGGCAGGCCTACTGCGACGATGCACAATAGGTAGACCACGACGAAGGCCCCGCCGCCGTTTTCCGAGGTGATGTAAGGAAAGCGCCAGATATTGCCCAGGCCAACAGCCGAGCCGGTGGCAGCCAGAACAAAGGCCAGGCGTGATGACCACATGCCGTGGATGGAGGAGGTTTGCATCGTCGTCCCTGTTGGTTATTGAGCTTTCAGCGCGACATTGTGCGCTAATGTCGAAACAGGTTCAAACTTTAGCGCTTCGGCCGAGTCTGATGTTCCACCAATGCGCCCCGGCAATGGCCAGGCCTGTGGCGACTGCGGCGGCACTGGTCCAGTAGCCGGTATCGTGCAGCGGCGTGAGGATGATCACGGTCATCAGGCTGACCGCGACGAACGCCAGCAGGCCCGGGCCAAAGCGACGATGACGCCGCCAGCCCAGCGCCATGGCCAGGAGAATGAGTAACCACGAAGTGGCCAGGAGGCTCCATTCCAGCCACATCAGCTTGTGCCACAATCCCATCTCCCAGTACTTGCGTTTCATCCAGAGGGTTGGATATAAGAGGAAAACGATGGTCAAAGTGGCACAGTGGATGGCGCAGCCGATGGCGGCGACCATGCCGGCCAGATCGGGCCACAGGGGTTTGGACATGGCAACGCCTCCCACAAAGAATGTTATATTATAACACTTCAGGCTTTCCCGCCTGGTCACGAATCCATATGGAAGCGAACATGATGAGACGGATATTGGTACTGGGTGTGCTGCTGCTTGGCTCAGCTTCGGCTTCGTTGATGGCCGAACTGGAACGACAGCATGGCGCGCATGTACACGGTGAAGCCAGTGGGACTATGGCGCTGGATGGCTCGCAACTCCAACTGGAGCTGGAGATTCCCGGCGTGAACCTGGTCGGTTTCGAGCACCCACCGCGCACCGACGAGCAAGCGCAGCGGCTGGCCGCGACCCTGGCCCGGCTCAACGATGGCGCCTGGTTGCAGACCGACCCGCGCGGAGAGTGCCGGATTGAGCGCATCAATGCCCAGGGTCGTGGTTTCAACACCGGCCAGGCACAAACGAGTGAATCGCACCGCCATGATGAGGAAGGTCGGCGTTCCGATCGACATCACCATGCTCACGACCAGGACCACGACCACAAGCACGAGCACGAGCACGAGCACGAGCACGAGCAAAGTCATGGCCATGACCATCATGACAGGCACGATCACCATCGAAGTCGTCATCGCAATCGCCATGACCACAGCGACGGTCACAGCCACCAACACGACAATCATGGCCACGACCATGACCAGGTACACGACCACGCCGAGTTTCATGTCGTGGCGACCTTGAGCTGCACCCGCCCGGAGCGCCTGCGCTGGCTGGATCTCGGTCTGTTTGAGGATTTCCCGGGTAATGAGCGGATCACCATGGATGTGCTGACCGAGTCTCTGGCGACCCGCGCCCGTCTGGCGCCGGGCCGCGAGCGGATCAGCCTGGTAAACCCTTAGAATCGCAAACCATTAGAATCTCCGATGACCGAACCCCTGCTTGTGTTGACCGACATTCGCCTGACCTGGCCGGGCCAGGCCGAGCCGGTCTTGAATTTCGATGATTTCCGCATCGACCGCGGCGAAAAGTTGTTCCTGTTTGGCCCCAGCGGGGCAGGCAAGTCGACCCTGCTGGGCCTGATTGGCGGTCTGGTGCCGCCGGATCGGGGTCGGATTCATTTCGCGGGTCAGGATCTGGACCAGCTTTCAGGCCCGCGCCGCGACCGCGTGCGGGCCGAGCATATCGGCGTCATTTTCCAACAGTTCAACCTGCTGCCGTGGCTGGATGTGCGCGCCAATGTCACCTTACCCTGCCAATTTTCAAGGGCGCGGGCACGCCGTGCCGGTGATGTCGCGGCCAGCGTCGAACGTCTGCTCGAGGCCATGGATCTGGAGCCGGCCCTGTGGAGCCAGCGCGCCGATCGCTTGAGCGTGGGCCAGCAGCAACGGGTCGCCGCCGCCCGCGCCCTGATCGGCAGTCCGGCCCTGATCCTGGCTGATGAACCGACCTCGGCGCTCGATACCGATCGGCGACAGTCATTTCTCGATCTCCTGTTCGCCCAGGTCGAGGCGGCCGGCAGTGCGCTGTTGTTTGTCAGTCATGACCGAGGCCTGGGGCAACACTTCGACCGCCAGCTCGACCTGACCGCCTTCAACCGCGCCACGGTGAGCCCATGAATCTGCTGCGACTGGCCTGGCTCTCGCTGCTCAACCGGCGTTTTGCCGTGGTGCTGACGATCTGCACCATCGCCCTGTCGATCGGACTGCTGGTGCTGGTCGAGCAACTGCGCTCGGAAGTCCGCCAGGGCTTCTACCGCTCGGTGGCCGGAACCGATCTGATTGTCGGCGCACGCACCGCGCCGGTGCAATTGCTGCTGTACTCGGTTTTCGGCATCGGCGATGCGACCAACAATATTTCGTGGAACACCTACAGCGAACTGCGTGAGTTGCCGGAAGTGGCATGGGCGATACCGATGGCGCTTGGCGATGGCCATCGTGGCTATCGGGTCATGGGAACCAGTGATGCGTTTTTCGACCATTTCCGCTACGGCAATCGTCAGCCGCTGGAGTTGGCCAAGGGGCGTGCGTTCGAGGATTTGTTTGAAGTGGTCATCGGGCACCAGGTCGCGCGGCAACTTGGTTATGCGCTGGGCGATGAACTGGTCCTGGCCCACGGTACCGGTCGGGTCAGCCTGCAGCAGCATGACGACCATCCGTTTACCACCACCGGCATTCTCGGCCCGACCGGCACGCCGGTGGACCAGCAACTCTATATCAGCCTGGCGGCCCATCGCGCGATTCATATCGGCTGGGAAAGCGGCGTGCAGCGGCCCGGCGGCGGCCTTGATCCTGAAGGCGCCCGTGCCATGGCCGACGAGTTGCGCCCGGAAAGTTTGACCGCCATATTGCTGGGCCTGCATACGCGCGCGGCAGTGTTCGGTTTGCAGCGGCGGGTGAATGATTACCGACCCGAAGCGCTGACGGCGATCATGCCTGGCATCACCCTGCAGGAGTTGTGGCGAATCACCGGGGTGGCCGAGCAGGTATTGCGGGTGGTTGCCGGCCTGGTGGTACTGGCCGGCCTGCTCGGGATGTTGACCGTGCTGTTGACCACGCTCAATGAACGACGCCGCGAGATGGCGATATTGCGCGCCAACGGCGCCCGGCCAGTCCAGATTGCCTCACTGCTGGTGTTCGAGGCCGGGTTAATTGCCGCGGCCGGCATTCTGACCGGCATCGGCCTGGCCCTGCTGGTTCAGGCCGCGGCTGCGCCCTGGTTGCTGCAACACTACAGCCTGCATGTCGGCTTGTCGCTGCCGGCGCCGGGCCTGTGGCTCGTGCTGGGCGGGATTTTTCTGGCCGGGCTGCTGGTCGCGCTGGTGCCGGCACTGCTGGCGTATCGGCGTACACTGGCCGACGGCATGCAGATAAAAAGCTGAACCTGCGTTGCGAATTGCCTGTCTGTACAATCCGAATTCATGGAAAAGCGATTGAACCCGATGATCCGATCTGTGCGCGCTGTTGTCAGCGCTATGACCCTGATGACCCTGATGACCCTGACCCTGTCCGCTGCCGCCGAGCTGCGCGAACTGGAATGGCTGGAACTGATGCCCGAGGAAGAGGCCGCCGCCTGGCTGTCGGATGCGGGCCAGGTCGATCATTCCGGCTTTTCGGCACCTGAGCCGTTTCAGTCATTTCGTACGGTCAGCGAGCTTGACGGCAAGTCCGTCCGCATTCCCGGGTTCGTGGTGCCGATCGAGACCGATGGCGAAGGCAACCTCAAGGAGTTCTTCCTGGTGCCCTATTTCGGCGCCTGCATCCATGTGCCACCGCCGCCAGCGAACCAGATCATCTATGGCCGCCTGGACAAGCCGATACCGATGGTCAATATCTGGGATGCGTTCTGGATGGAGGGGCGGTTGAATGTCGAGGGCATTGAGAATGACACGGCGGCTTCGGCATACACCATGGATGTCAGCAAGCTAGAGTTGTATTGAAGGCGGGGGAAAGGTGAAAGGTTAAAGGTGAAAGGGGGAGACGGGAACGGGACAAGAAGGGGACGAGAATTAATCATGAATGAATCGAGGATTTTGATGAAACGATGGATTTTGGTTTTGCTGGTGCTGCCCGCGCTGGCGTTGGGTGCTGAGCTCAAGCCGTTGTCGGTTGAGGTGTTGTGGCAGATCGAGCGAATTGGCTCGCCGGTGATTTCGCCGCAGGGCGGACAAGTTGTTGCGCCGGTCACCCGATACGACAGCGAGGATGACAGCAGTGAAACGCGCTTGTGGCTGTTTTCTGCCGATGGTGGCATTCAGCGGCCGCTGACGGCCAAG
>JBGTEC010000099.1:0-5135 GCA_041747995.1 Wenzhouxiangella sp. | reverse complement strand
AAGCCGATACTCACCGTCAGCATCAAAAGCAGCACGGCCGGGTAACCCCAGGCCCATTCCAGCTCCGGCATGATTGCGAAGTTCATGCCGTAGACGCCCGCGATGAAGGTCAAAGGGATAAAGATGCTGGCCATGATGGTTAGCGTTTTCATGATTTGGTTGGACCGGGTGGCGCTGATCGACAGGTGAATTTCAACCAGGCTGGCCACCAGGTCGCGGGTGGTTTCGACCATGTCGAGTAACTGAACGGTACGGTCGTAGACATCGCGCAGGTAGATCTGGGTTTCGTGCCGGAATATCTGCTCGTCGCGCATCAGGCGGGCCAGCAAGTCGCGCTGGCGCCAGAACAGGCGACCCAGGGAGATCAACGCGCGCCGCTGGCGGTGAATGTCGGCCATCACGCCATGGCCGCTGCCGGCCATGACCCGCTCTTCGACCTGGTCAATCTGGTCGGCCAGGGTTTCGACCACCGGAAAGCTCGCATCCACCGCCACATCCAGCAACGCGCATGCCAGGTAGTCCAGCGGCTCGCTGCGCAGCCGGCTGGTTTCACGGTCCAGTCGGGCCAGCACCGGATCGAACAATGGCCCCGACCTTTCCCGGAAGGTCAACAACACCTCCCCTTTCATCAGGATGCCCAGTTGGGCCAGGCCGGGTTGATCACTGGCCGCGTCCAGGTTCAGGGTCTGGACGATGATCAGGCTGCGATCATCCAGCGAATCCACCTTGGTCTGACGTTCGACATTGACCAGATCGGCCAGAGTCAACGGATGCAGTTCGAACAGCTCACCAATGCGGCGCAATCGCTCGTCATCGGCAAAGCCGGCCACATCCAGCCACAGTCGCCCGCCTCGCGCTTGCGCGGCGCGAATGGCTTCGGCATCGGGATGGTCAATGACCTCCAGTTGTTCGTCATCGATGCGCCGCAGGCGAACCTCGGTTGCGCCCGCGTCGGGCGAGATGAACAAGGTGCCGGGCGCTGCTCCGGAAGTATGCTGGTCGGGGCGATGGCGGCCAAACAGATGATGCATGGGCGTTTCGACCATCGCCTTGATGAAACGCGTGGTCAGGTTCTGCAATTGGTGGAGTTGTCCACTCACTGACATGGCTGTCGCTTTCCGGCTGGAGGCAGGCTGTGATCTTAGCTTACCGACGCCATCGATAATCCACGAGATGCCAGATCGGCAGCGGGGTGATATCTGTCACGGTAGAGGGAAATTTGTTCTGTTATGCTATCAAAAGGTTCGGGGCAAGCCTGAATCCTGGGGGGCTCTCTCCGGCAGGCCTCCAGCCGCCGGTCGTTTGGTTTTTTGATCGAGGGTTTCGAAATGAACTTCAAAACTGTTTCTTCCACGACGCTGCTCACCAGCGCACTTCTTTTTCTTGCTGTTTCGTTCAACGCGCAAGCCGCGCCCGGTGAGCCTGTTTTCCTCTTCAATCCGGGTGGCGGCCAAAACACACCGCCTGGACTTGACCCGGACTTTACCCCGCCCGGCCGCGACCCGAATTTCTCACCGCCTCGCAGGGAGGCTTCCGAAGCGCGAGGCGGCAATGGCCACGGCCCCAATAATGGGGGCTCGGCGCCATTCTGCGGCAGACCTGCTGGCGGCGGCCCGCCTGGGCAGGCTGGCCTGTCCAGTATCGCGCACCTGGACTTTTCTTCACTTGAACCGGCCGATGAAGATGCGGCCGCCGGGCGGCTGATGTACCGCTGGTACGCACCGGTATTTGATTTTGTCTTCAATGCCCGCAACCTGCCGATCGGTGAGGAGTATACGCTGACCTATCAGCCGCAGCCGCTGCCATCGGCTGGCGTGATCTGCCTGGGCGCAGGCGCCGTCAATGAGGAAGGCGATCTGCACCTGCAGGATGCGTTCGATATCGCCACCGACCTGCCAGCCGCCTACGACGAAAACGAGGACGAGGCCATCCTGGCACTGGTCTTGAGTGCCGACGTCGACTGTGAGGCCGGCACCATGGCCCAGTGGCAGGATGATGCCTACCTGTTTGGTGATGAGGGCATGTTCTACGTTCGCCCGGTTGCAGAAGACGACGATGACGATGACGACAACGGCGAGGACTGATTAACCGATCCTCCGCCTACCAGGGCTGGCGATTTTCCTGGCGGCAGCCAGGTCAGTCGCCAGCCCTCTTTTTTTCCACCCGTGACCGAACATGACCACCAACAAAGATGAGTCGGCTGTCGCTCTGGCCACCCGACACTGGCTGGAAACGGTCGTCATCGGCCTGAACCTCTGTCCGTTCGCAAAGTATCCCTACCAGGCCCACCAGGTTCGCATCCGGATCAGTCAGGCCGCCTCTGTCGAGGAGTTGGCCAGCGACCTGGCCGATGAACTGCTGCTTCTCGACCAGGCCGACCCGGCTGAATGCGAAACCACCCTGCTGGTCCACCCCGGCACGCTCGCCGATTTCGATGATTACAACGAATTCCTGGATGTTGCCGACGGCATTCTGGAAACGCTTGGACTTGAAGGCATCCTCCAGATCGCCAGTTTCCATCCTGACTATCGCTTTGCTGACACAGCGGAAGATGACCCAGCCAATCTGACCAACCGCTCGCCCTGGCCGACCCTGCACCTGCTGCGCGAGGCCAGCATCGAACGGGCCGTGGCCAGCGTGGTCGCGCCGGAGCAAATCTACCAGCGCAATATCGAGACGCTTCGCCGGCTCGGCCGTCAGGGCTGGCTGAAATTGATGCCCTGAAGATCAGGGCTCACTCTGAAAGCAAGAAATCGGTTAATTTGGTCCGCTCGAAGATCCCTCAGAAAACCAATAACGGAAGAAACCATGACTAGATCAATCTCCTTTTTCCTGCTTGCTTTCGGCTTGCTGGGCACCGCCCTGGCCCAGAACCCGCGCGTCTGGCTCGATACCGACTTTGGACCGATCATACTTGAACTCGATCAGGTCAATGCGCCGATTGCGACCGGCAATTTTCTCGACTACGTCAATGACGGGATTTACGACGGGCTGATCTTTCACCGATCCATCAGAGATTTCGTGATTCAGGCCGGCGGATTCAATCGGAACCTCGAATTTCGCCAGCCAACCTATCCGACGATACAGGGCGAGCCCAATAATGGATTATTGAATGTACCCGGAACCATCGCCATGGCCTTGTCGGGCAATCCACCCAACCCGAACTCGGCTGGAACACAATTTTTTATCAACATCGTAGCCAATGACTTTCTGGATCCGGATTTCACCGTATTTGGCCAAGTAATCCTGGGCATGGAGGCTGTACAACAAATCAACAGTTCCAGAACAACGACCACGTTCACGTTCCTCGAAAACAGCGCCACCACCGATCGACGATTCGACGATCTTCCGACCCTTCTGCCGACCATCAACCGGGCCGTGCAGATCAATGGCGCTGGCTTCCCGATCATGCCGCAGCACATGGGCTCGTGGTTTGATGCCAGCAATTCCGGCGTCGGGTTCAATGTCGAAATCGCGCGCGACACCTTCAGCGACGATGGCGCCCGGCTGGTGGTCTACTGGTACGATTTCGTCCAGGGCGAACAGCTCTGGCTGCTCGGCGTGGCGCCCTACAATTACGGCGACACCGAGGTCACCCTGGACCTGATCACCTGGGATGGCCAGTCCGATGTCGACTTCCTCAATCCTCCGCCGGCAGAGAATTTCGTCACCGAAGGCACCCTGACCGTCCGCTTCGATGACTGTTCCACCGGGCAGTTCTCGTACCAGACGCCGATGTTCGGTGCGGGTGAAATGACCGTCAGCCGCGTGACCCTTCCCGAACAAGGCGCCTGCGAAGGCCTGTAAGGACCAGCATCCGCCTTTACGGTGGGCGCACTGCGCTCACCTGGATCGGAGCGGGTTTTCCTTTGCAATTTTGGCTCAGGTGCTGCAAAGTTGGTTTTTGTTCTGCAGAAATGCGGAACGGGTTCATTAACCAGCGTTCGGAAGTAGACCATGACACAAGTTGCAATCGTTACCGGGGGTACACGCGGCATTGGCGCGGCCATCTCAGAAGAACTGCTGCGCCAGGGCTTCACCGTCGCCGCCACCTATAGCGGCGATACCGAATCGGCCAATCAATTCGCGGCCGCGACCGGGGCGAAAACTTATCAATGGGACGTGGGCGACTTTGACGCCTGTCGGTCCGGGGTGCGGGCGATTGAATCCGATCTTGGTCCGGTTGACGTGCTGGTCAACAACGCCGGCATCACCCGTGACGGCACCCTGCACAAAATGACGCCCGAGCGCTGGCAGGAGGTGATCCAGACCAACCTGAGTTCCTGCTTCAACATGTGCCGTGCGGTGATCGAGAGCATGCGCGAACGCCGGTATGGACGCATCGTCAGTATCGGCACGATCAACGGTCAGGCGGGCCAGTATGGTCAGGTCAACTACGCCGCCGCCAAGTCGGGCATCCACGGATTCACCAAGGCGCTGGCCCAGGAAGGAGCAGCCTTCGGCATCACGGTCAACGCGATTGCGCCAGGCTACATCGAAACCAGCATGGTCGCCGCCGTGCCGGACCGGGTGTTGGAGAAGATCATCGCCGGCATCCCGGTGGGCAGGCTTGGTCAGCCGAGTGAGATCGCCCGTGGGGTCGCCTTTCTGGTCGCGCGTGAAGCCGGCTTCGTGACCGGCTCGACGCTGTCGATCAATGGCGGCCAGCACATGTATTGACAGCCTTTTTCGCGACGTTATGTTGCGCTGCACAAAATCCTGTGATACAGTTCTAGTGCGGTGCACAAAACGGTGTGCCGAGTTTTCTAATCCCCTACAGAATCGAGGCAGTAATCATGAGCAAGAACACCGTGTTTGAAGAACTCAAGAAAGCCCAGGACGTCCTGACCGACACCATCCACAGGTCGGCCCAGACCAACCTGGAAACTTTCGAAAAGCTGATGGAAATCAATCGCAAGAGCGTTTCCAAGGCCGATGAAGTGAGCAACCCGAACGACTTCATCTCGCGCCAGTCCGCCGTATTCAAGGAATATGCCGAACAACTGGGCTCGCATGTCGAAACCCTGACCAGCATTGGTCTCGAGACCCGCGACCAACTGACCGAAATTTCGGCGGAATTCGCCAAGGGACTCGACTTTTCGGCCATGTTCCCGATCAGCGACGCGGCAGTCAAC